>DASUCI010000157.1:0-2195 GCA_035762825.1 Gaiellaceae bacterium
GTCCGGTGAGGCGTCGATCGCCGTCACCAGCGCGCCGGGGTGCTCGTCGGCGAGCGCGAGTGCGATCGCGCCACTCCCGGTTCCCACATCGAGAACACGCGGCTCGGCGATCCCCGATAGCCGCGCGAGGCACCGCTCGACGACGACCTCCGTCTCCGGACGTGGAACGAGCACGCGGCGATCGACGGCGAGCGTCAGCTGCCGGAACCCCCACTCGCCGAGCACGTACGCCAGCGGCTCGCGTGACTCGCGGCGCTCAGTGAGGCGCTCGAGCTCCTTCTCCTCACGACCCGAGAGCTTGCGCGCCGACGTGAGCGCGAGCTCCGACCGCGCGAGCCCGAGCACGTGCGCCACCAGGATCTCGGCGTCGACGCGCGGCGTCTCGCAGCCCGCGTGGGTCAGTTGCTCCGTCGTCTCCGCCAGCGCCCGCGCGACCTTCACGCGGAGGCGGCGGCGAGCGCCTGGCGCTGCTCCTCGGCGCGCAATGCCTCGGTCAGCTCGCCCATGTCGCCGTCGAGCACCTGGTCGAGGCGGTGCAGGGTGAGCTTGATCCGGTGGTCTGTCACCCGGTTCTCCGCGAAGTTGTACGTGCGGATCTTCTCCGCGCGCTCACCCGTCCCGATCTGGGAGCGGCGCGATGCCGCGAGCTCGGCCTGCTGGCGCTCGCGCTCGAGCTCGTAGAGGCGGGCGCGGAGGACCCGCATCGCCTTAACGCGGTTCTGCAGCTGCGACTTCTCGTCCTGCATCGCGACCACGAGGCCGGTCGGCAGGTGGGTGATGCGCACGGCAGAGTCGGTCGTGTTCACGCTCTGGCCGCCGGGACCCGTCGAGCGCATGACGTCGACGCGCAGGTCGTTCTCGTGGATCTCGATCTCCACCTCTTCCGCCTCGGGCATGACCGCGACCGTCGCGGTCGACGTGTGGATGCGGCCCTGCGACTCCGTCTCGGGCACGCGCTGCACGCGATGCGTTCCGCCCTCGAACTTGAAGATCGAGAACGCGCCCTGCCCCTTGACCGCGAACACGGTCTCCTTCACACCGCCGGCTTCGCTCTCGCTCGTCGAGAGCGTCTCCGTCTTCAGGCCGATCCGCTCGGCATAGCGCGTGAGCATGCGCTGAACGTCTCCCGCCCAGAGCGCCGCCTCGTCGCCGCCGACGCCCTGGCGGATCTCGACGATGACGTCCTTCTCGTCGGCCGGGTCGCGCTCGACGAGGGCGAGCCTCAGCTCGTCCTCGAGTCGCCCGATCTCGCTTTCGAGCTCGGAGGCCATCGCAGCGAGCTCGGGATCGTCGCGCGCCGCTTCGAGATCCTCGCGTGCCTGCCGCCACTCGTCGGCAAGGCGCTTGGGCCGCTCGAGCTCCTTGAGCCGCCTCCCGACGTCGGCAGCCTGGCGGTGGTCGTTGTAGACCGTCGGGTCGGACATGCGCTCCTGCGCCTCCGCGTAGGAACGGTCCAGCTCGTCGACGAGGCGCTCGATGGCCATCGCCGCAGGGTATCGCGGGGTTACGCCAGCGAGGCTTCGACGGTGATCTCGGGAACCGAGGCCAGCGCCTTCGAGACCGGACAGTTCTCCTTCGCCTCCTGCGCCGCGTGCAAGAACGCCGGTTCCTCGATCCCGGGCACCGTCCCGCGCACGCTGAGCGCGACCTTCGTGATCCCGGTTCCGGGGACGAACGTCACGGTCGCAGACGTGTCGAGCCTCTCCGCGGGCGTGCCGCCCTGTGCGAGGCCGTGGGAAAGCGCCATCGAGAAGCACGCAGCGTGCGCAGCTGCGATCAGCTCCTCGGGGCTCGTCAGCCCGTCGGAGTCCTCGGTGCGCGCCGCCCAGGTGACGTCGAGAGGACCGAATGCGCCGCTCTCGACGCTGGTGATCGTCCCGGACCCCTCCATGAGCGAGCCGGACCAGGTGACGTGCGCAGTGCGATCGGCCGCCATCAGCTGCCTCCTTCTTCGAGCGTTGCATCCACCGTAACGGCGGCCGTGGCTCTGATGAGAGCGGAGAACGGGCAGCCCTCGTCCGCGGCCCGAGCGGCCGTCGCAAGAGCGTCGGCGTCGGCGCCCGGCACCGTGGCTCTTGCCGAGATGTCCGAGGCGACGATCCGATGCCCCGCCCCTTCGACCTCGTCCATCGTGATCGTGCAGTGGACGACCATGTGCTCCGGTGGAGTACCCAGTCGCGCCAGCTCGCTACCCA
>DASUCI010000158.1:0-6667 GCA_035762825.1 Gaiellaceae bacterium
CGTGAGATCGCGGACGCGACGCTCGTGCTCGACTCGGGCTGGCTCGAGGGGATGACCCTCAACACGGTGGCGCCGAGCCCCGTCGGCGAGGCGAACCGCGACGGGCGTATCGCGTTCGAGCTCGGACGTGTCCCGGCCGACGAGAAGTACGTCCTCTTCCTCCACTTCCAGGTGAACCCGACCAACGTCGGCCGGCGTTCTCAGGACGTCGACCTGTTCGACGGAGACCGATTGCTCGTCCACGTCGACCGCGAGATCACGATCTTCCCCTGAGCCATGGATCTCGTCGTTCGCGCCCTCATCGCGTTCTGCTTCGTTCTCCTGCTGACGCGCGTCGTCGGGCGACGGGAGCTCTCCTCGCTTCAGCCGTTCGACCTGATCCTGCTCGTGATGATCGGCGACCTCGTTCAGCAGGGCGTCACCCAGAACGACTTCTCGATCACCGGGATGCTGCTCGTCGGCTCGACGATCGGGCTGCTCACAGTCCTCGTCTCGTGGACGAGCTTCCGGTTCCCGAGGCTGCGCCCGGTGCTCGACGGCGAGCCGGTCATCGTGGTACAGGACGGCGAGCCGATCCGGAAGAATCTCGACCGCAATCGGCTCACGCTCGACGAGCTACGCGCCGCGGCGCGTCAGGAGCAGATCGCGTCGCTCGACGACGTTCAGTGGGCGGTGCTCGAGACGAGTGGCCGGATCAGCTTCATCCCGAAGGACCAGGCGGCCTGAGCTCGCGAATCCTGGCGACGAGCTCGGGTGCGAGCTCGTCGGGGACGGGGATGGTGAGGTTGTACTGCTCGATCTTCCAGCCGGTGTCGGAGCGGCGAAGCACGCCCGTTCCGCGACACGCGCCGTAGTGCTCGTTGGTGACGGTCTCGTCGAACCATGCGGTGAGCCCGTCCTCGGCGACGGCGACGGAGCGGGACGACGGGACGTAGCTCCAGCCCTTCCCGCGCGAGAAGTACGAGTGCACGAACTCCCGCCACTCACCCGCCTGCCAGCGTTCGCCTGGCGCGGTGCCGAGGAAGACCATCGAGTCCGCGAGGGTCGCGGCGTACGCTTCCTCGTCCGCGCTCGCGGCCGCCGCGTGGAACGCGTCGAGGACGGCGTCCACGGCGGGGCGGTCCATCACGTGGTCACCGACCGGTAGCCGGTGGAGGCAGGCCCCGCGAGCCGGGCGGCCATGACGGACTCGGCGGCCTCGGCGCTCTGCGGGTGCCCGGTGACGGCGGCCAGGAAGTCGTCGCGGTCGAGCGCGTAGAGAACGGCGTCCGTCCTGGCCGTGACGGTTGCCGTCCGGCTCACGTCACGCAGGAGCGCGATCTCGCCGAAGTAGCCGCCCGGGCCGAGTGACGTCAACGCCGCTCCCGACTGCGTGACGTCCAGGTCGCCCTCCGCCACGATGTAGAAGCGGTCGCCCGCGTCGCCCTCCCGAACGATCACGGTTCCAGGGTCGACGCGCAGCGGGACGAGTCGGCCGGCCAGGTGCTCGAGCGAGCCTCCCGGAAGTGGCGCGAAGATCGGCACCGACGAGAGGATCCGAAGCTCCTCGGCCTCCGGCGCTGCCGCTTCGGCGTCGATCCTGGCGACCTGGGCGCCGAGCAGGACGACGAGGGCGGGCAGCAGCGCACCGACCGCGATGAACGACGCCTCGACTCCGAGCCACGAGATCAGGGCGGGAACGATGGCCGCCCCGATGCCGATCGACGCGAGCCAGAGCATCTGGATCACGCCGAAGACGCGGGCGAGGACGTCGTCCGGGACGGCGCGTTGGACGAGCGTGAGCCCGGCGACGTCGACGAGCGAGCTGCCGACCCCCATCAGCGCGAGGGCAACGACGGCGACGGCGAGCTCTTGCCAGACGCCGATCGCCATCAGCGGAACCCCGATCAACACGATTCCGGCCAGGAACGCGGGGCTCAGGCGTCGTGCGCCCGTCAGCGACAGCGCGCCGACGGCGCCGATGAACGCACCGATTCCGATCGCCGCGCTCAGGTAGCCGACGCCACCCTCCCCGAGGTCGAGCAGCTCGAACGCCGCGACGACGATGAAGACCTGTACGGCGCCGAAGACTGCGGTCTGCGCGGTCAGGAGCACCATCATCAGGCGCAGAGGGCGATCTCGGAGGAGCGTCGTGAATCCCGCGAGCCGCTCCGCCATGATCGTCGACGCTTCGAGCTCGCGACGCGGGGCGTCGCTGTGCTCCAGCTGGATGAGCAGGAGGAAGAGGGCGGACGCGACGACCAGAAGCGCGGTGATCGTGAACACGAGGCCGGTGCTCGCGACGGCGAAGAGCACTCCCGCCAGCGCCGGCCCTGCGAACACGGCGACACTCTCCACACCGGCCGCGACGGCGTTCGCTGCGGTCAGCTCGTCGGGGGTTCGGGCGAGGTTCGGGGTCAGCGCCGCCTGGGACGAGCGGAATGGCGTCGTCGCGATCGTCGCGGCGATCGAGAACCCGTACACGACCCACGGGTCGGCGTCCGCGAACACCGCGAGCGCGGCCGCGCCGACGAGCACGATCCGGGTGATGTTCGTGACGAGCAGGACGCGCTCGCGTGGATAGCGATCACCGAGCAGACCCGCGAAAGGCGCGAGCAGCGCAGCCGGGATCAGCCGGGCGAGGAAGATGAGCCCGACGGCCTCCTCGCCGCCGACGCCGTAGGCGTAGACGGAGACAGCGACGAGGAACGCGTACTGACCGACGATGGAGGCCGTCCATGCCAGCTCGAGCCAGCGGAGGTTCGGGTTCTTCCAGACCGCCGCGAACGCGGCGAGCGAGCCCTTGAACCGCCCCCAGATGCCCGTCACGGCGGGCAGCATCTCACTGGCGCTTGCCTAATGAAAGAGGACGAGGGAAGATTTCTCGCTCAGGCGCGGTCTAGTTCGACAGAACCGCGCGTTGAGCGCCCGAAAGGAGGAGCACGAATGTCGGACGAGACACGCCCAGAGGACGAGGTCGAGGCTCACGGCCCATTCGCCGAGGGTCCGACCGCCGAGGGTCCGACCGCCGAAGGCCCGACTGCCGAGGCGACGGACGACGAGCCGGACGTCGAGGCCCACGGCCCGTTTGCTGAGGGCCCCACGGCCGAGGGCCCCACTGCGGAGGGTCCCACCGCCGAGTAGCAGCTCGCCAGCATCGAAGATCTAGAGGCCCGGGCAACCGGGCCTCTTTCGTTCTACGCCCCGAGCGTGCGCGCGAGGTGGTTCAGCAGCTTCAACCCGGACTCGCGTTGCTCGTCCTCGAGCTTGTCCACGGCCGTTGCGAGGCGGGCGACGACGTCGAGCTCGTCGCCGCCTTCGCCGAGCAGCCGCTCTGCCCTGCGAGCCCTCTGCAGCAGGTCGACTGCGATCGCGGCCTGGTTCGCGAAGAGCCCGAGGAGCTCCATCTCCTGCAGGCTGAACAGCGTCTGCTCCGGGCGGTCGAGGACCGAGAGGACGCCGAGCGCGCCCTCCTCGTGCAGGAGCGGCGCGGCCATCAGCCCCTTCGGGACGTAGCCCGTGCCCTCGGCGACGTCGCTCGCGAACCGCGGATCGTTCTGGACGTCCTCGATGACGAGCGGAGTGCGCGTGGCCAGTACCCAGCCCGCGATGCCCGTTCCCGCAGGGAAGCGTGTGCCGAGCAGCGTGTCCTCGCCTTCGCCGACGACTGCCTCGAAGACGAGCTCCTCGGTGTCCTCGTCCAGGAGCAGGATCGACGACGCCTTGGCGCCGAAGATCGAGCGGGCGACCTCGACGATCGCCGAGAGGAGTGTGCGGTACGACTCCTCGGAGCCGACGACTCCCGCCGCAACCGCGGCGCGCAGATCCGGGTGTTCGCTCATGTCCCACCTCCGACGTTCGTCGCGGTCAGGTAGAGGACGCTCTTTAGCTGGAAGGGCGTCAGCTCCGGGTGCTTGGCGAGGACGAGCGCGCAGATCGACGTCATGTGCGGAGTCGCGAAGCTGTTCCCGGACACGGTCAGGACCCGCCCGCCGAGCCAGGGCACCTCGACGTTCACCCCGCGGCCGAAGAACTCGACGGGCGGGCTCGGGTTGTAGAAAAAGTCCAGCGGGTCGGGCTCCTCGTGGCTCCCCACTGAGATCACGGAGGAGAAGCGCCACGGGTAGCTCTCGACCGGCATGTTGTGCGCCGAGGCGACGAGCACCGTGCGGTTGAAGTACGCGCTGTCGGCGAGCTCGTGGAGGACGGTCGCGAACGGCTTCTTCGTCGTGGAGAGACTCATGTTGATGACGTCGAAGCGCTGCTCGATGGCGTAGCGCAAGCCGCCGAGGAGCACCGCTCCCGAGCCCGTGAAGCTCGAGCCGAGGACGCGAACGCTCGAGATCCGCGCGTCGGGGGCGAGCCGGCGCACGATCCCCGCGCACGCGGTGCCGTGGCCCGAGACGTCGCCCTCCGTGTCCTCGGCGGCGACGACCTCGTCGTCGTCGTCCACGGAGACGACCACGGCGCTCTCGAGCTCGCCGACCAGCGGGTGCGACGCGTCGACGCCGGAGTCGAGGATGCACACGCGGACGCCTGCGCCCGTAGAACCCCCGAGCGCCCACTCCCGCGTGACCCGCTCGGGCCAGTGCGCCGGCAGCGCGATGCGGTCGACGGCGTCCTTGGGGAGGCTCCACGCCGGAAGCGCGGTCTTGCTCGCATCCCAGCTGTGAGCGGCGACGTCCTGCACGGGTCGGGACTCTACGGGGCCAGACCCGCCGAGTCCCTTCCCGTTCAGCTTTCGTCGAGACGCGCGCGAATCTCGTCCAGGAGGCGGCGGTCGGGCTCGTAGCCCTCGGCCGCGAGTGCCTGTTCGAGGTCGTCGACGAGCGCCGCGCGGAATGCGAGGTCCGCTTCGGCCCGCGAGACGATCTCGTCGAACGTCCGTCGAGCGCCGGGCAGCTCCTGCGCCGCCTCCACCCAACCACGCGGTGCGGGACGCAGGATTCGGAGGAGCACTCCGAGACGCTCTTCGTCGTTGATGCGCGTCATCTACTCCCTAGACCCCTCGCCGGCCGGATTTCTTCCTTCGAGCTGTTCCCGAAGACGGCCGAGGCAGCGCGCGATGCGGCTGGCGATCGTTCCGGACGGGATCTCGAGCTCGTCGGCGATGGTCTTGTAGCTCTGATCGCGCGCGAAGAAGCGGTCGAGGATGTCCTGACAGTTCCCGGAGAGCGTGGCGAGCGCTTCCCGGACCTCGAACGCCTCCTCGACGTCGGTCAGGTCTGTCGAGCCCTCCTCGGCCAGCTCTTCTGCCGTCACCTCGCGCCGGGCTGCGATCGCGTCGAGGCAGCGGCGCCGCGTCAGCTGGGCGATCCAGGGTCGCAGCGCGGAGTCGTCGCGCAGGCTGTCGAGGCGTGTGTAGACCCGCGTGAAGACGTCCTGGAAGACGTCCTCGGCGTCCTCCTCGCTCAGGCGGAACCCTCGCACCGCAATCGCGTAGACGTAGCGCGAGTAGCGCTCGACGAGCTCGTTCCATGCCTCCTGTTCGCCCGCTCGGCAGCCTCGGACGAGCTCGGCGTCGGAGGCGCTCGCGAAGCGGCTCACCGGTGTGACTCACGCAGCCGGGCTGCGACCTCGTGCGCGGCGGTCTCGCTTGCGAGCGCCCGCACCAGCCGCGGATCGGCGCTGCGGACACCGAGATTGACGCGGACAAGGTGTGCCGCGGCCGAGGCGCCTCCGGCCGCGAGCGCCGCCGCGGCGGCGGCGTCCGCTCGGTATGTCGGTTCTCCGAGCTCGCCCGCAACCGCTGCGAGCTGGGCCGTGTCCGCCCCGAGCGAGGCGATCTCGAGCGGCGCCGCAGCCGCTGCTTCGAGCTTCTGCTCCAGAGCGAAGCCTTTCTTGGGATCGGCGCTCTCGGCAGCGGCCTCGGCGTCGCGAAGCGCCGTCAGCGCCTCGTCCCAGACCCGTCCGTCGGTATGCGCGAGCTCGACGGCGCGATCCCCGATCGCACTGGCCTGCGCGACGACGCCTGCCGCGTCACTCCAGGCCGGCGAGCACCGCGCCACCATCGCGACGAGTCGCGCTGCGAACGCGACTGTGAGAGCTGCCGCCGAGCCGCCTCCCGGGGCGAGGCCGTTCGCGGACAGGCGATCCAGCAGGTCGCCGAGTGACAGCTGGCGGTAGTCGTTGGTCGTCAAGCGGGACGAGTCTACGGCGGCGCGCGCAGCCTTCCTAGACTTGCGGGCCGTGCCTCTCTACCTCTCCGAGTCCGACGTCGCGTCGCTCGTGTCGCCGGTCGCCGCCGTCGACGCGGTGGAAAGCTGCTTCGGGCGGATGGCCGCCGGCGAGGTCGAGATCGCCCCGCGGCGGCGTCTCCGCCTGCCAGAGGGGTCGCTCGCGGACATGGCGGCGTCGGATCATGGGCTCGGGCTCGCGGGCGGGAAGCTCTACGCGGCAACGCCGAACGGCACGACGTTCGTCGTCTGCCTCTTCGACGCCGAGTCGTCCGCCCTCGTCGCGGTGATCGAGGCGGATCGGCTCGGGCAGCTTCGTACGGGCGCGGCGAGCGGCGTCGCAGCTCGGTACCTCGCGAAGCCCGGTGCCAGCACGCTCGGCGTGATCGGCTGCGGCCACCAGGCCGAGACCCAGGTCGAGTGCGTGCGCGCGGCGATACCGTCGATCGAGCATGTCGTCGCGTACTGCCGGACGCCGGAGAAGCTGGCGGCGTTCTGCAAGAGGACGGGCG
>DASUCI010000159.1:0-2141 GCA_035762825.1 Gaiellaceae bacterium
AGACGATCCATACGACCATGCCGAAGAGGCCGAGAACGGTGTCCATCTCGGCACTAGGATAGCTTTGTGCCGCGGGCGTGCGTGATCGTGCTGGACGCGGTCGGTGCGGGCGAGCTACCGGACGCGGGCGACTACGGGGACGAGGGGTCGGACACCCTCGGGAACGTCGCCCGCGCCGTTGGCGGGCTGGACCTCCCGAATCTCGAGAATCTGGGCCTCGGCAACGTCGAGGAGCTCGAGGGCTGCCCGCCGCAGCCCGGCGCCCCGGCGCTGGCGGGCCGGCTCGTCGAGCGCTCCAAGGGCAAGGACACGACGACGGGCCACTGGGAGCTCATGGGCATCGTCACGCCGGAGCCCATGCCCACCTATCCGCACGGCTTCCCCTTCGAGATCATCGAAGAGTTCGCCCACCGCACCGGCCGGGGCGTGATCGGGAACAAGCCCGCTTCGGGGACCGAGATCATCGAGGAGCTCGGGGAGGAGCACCAGCAGACCGGGAAGTGGATCGTCTACACCTCGGCCGACTCGGTCTTCCAGATCGCGGCGCACGAGGAGACGATCCCGCTCGAGGAGCTGTACGACGGCTGTCGGGTCGCGCGCGAGATCCTCACGGGTCGCCATGCGGTCGGGCGCGTGATCGCGCGGCCGTTCGTGGGCGAGCCGGGGAACTACGAGCGGACGCCGAACCGGCACGACTTCTCCCTCGAGCCGCGGCGGCCGAACTACCTGTCGCTCGTCCGGGACGCCGGCAACACCGTCTATGGCGTGGGGAAGATCTCGGACATCTTCGCGGGCTGCGACATCGACGACTCGTTTCCGACGAAGTCGAACGTCGACGGGATCAACCGCACGATCGAGCTCCTCGAGAACATCGATCAGGGGCTCGTCTTCGTGAACCTGGTCGAGACGGACATGCTCTGGGGCCATCGCAACGACCCCGTGAACTTCCACCGCTGCCTGCAGGACTTCGACCGGCGACTTCCGGACATCCTCGAGGCGCTGCAGACGGGCGACCTGCTCGTCATCACCTCGGATCACGGCTGCGATCCGACGACCGAGTCGACGGACCACTCGCGGGAGCACGCACTCCTGCTCGCGTACGCTGCTGGGCGCAACGCCGCGGGGCGGATCCACGAGGAGGGGGAGTTCGCGGACGTCGGCTCGACGGTGAACGCCTGGCTCGGCGGCAAGTCTCCCGGGAAGCGCCTCCCGGGCCGCGTCATCGAGTTGTGACGCACGGCGAATTCCGAGACGAACGGCTCGACGATCTCGCGAACCGGATGGACGCAGGGTTCGCGCGCGTCGATTCCGACATTCGCGAGCTTCGCGCTGAGATCGGCGGGCTGCGGCTGACCCTCCTCCGCGTGGGCGGCGGCATCATGGTCGGCCTCGTCGGCGTGATCGCCGCGATCTTCGTCAGTCCGGCCGGCTGACGGCTCCTTCACCCTCTCGCGTCCGCGGCGTGACGAGGCCGGATTCGTACGCGACGACGACGGCCTGTGTGCGGTCCCGAACGCCCAGCTTTCCGAGAACCCGGCTCACGTGCGTCTTGACCGTCTCGTCGCTCACGACGAGCCGCTCCGCGATCTCGCCGTTCGACAGGCCCTCCGCCACCAGGCGCAGCACCTCGGTCTCGCGCGGCGTGAGCTCGGACAGCGCTTCCGGACGGCTCGGCAGCGTCGGTCGCAGGCGGGCGAACTCGGCGACGAGGCGGCGCGTCACGCCGGGCGCGAGAAGCGCGTCGCCGGCCGCGACGACACGCACTGCATCGAAGAGCGTCTCGGCGGTCACGTCCTTGAGAAGAAAGCCGCTGGCGCCGGCGCCGAGCGCGTCGTAGACGTACTCGTCGAGGTCGAAGGTCGTGAGCATGATCACCCGCGGTGTGCGCTTCCCGTTGGACGTCACCTGTCGCGTCGCCTCGATGCCGTCCATGACCGGCATGCGCACGTCCATGAGGACGACGTGGGGGCGCTCCTTGCTGCAGATCTCCACTGCCTCCTGCCCGTCGGCGGCGGTTCCCACGACGCGGAAGTCGCCCTGCGTGCCGAGCAGAGCCCCGAACCCTGCGCGAACGATCTCCTGGTCGTCGACGACGGCGACACGGATGGTCATGTCGCCTCCGGGATCGGCAGCAGCGCCTC
>DASUCI010000160.1:0-7460 GCA_035762825.1 Gaiellaceae bacterium
GGCATGGCCGCCGGCCACTGGCCCGGTGCCATGGAGCCCGCCTCGGCCGTCTGCCGGGTCGACGCCGACGGCACGATGACCGTCGTCACCTCCGTCGCCGACATGAGCGGGGTGAACAGCGGCTTCGCCGTCATTGCCGCAGCCGCGTTCGGGCTCCCGCCCGACCAGGTGCGCGTGGTCACGGCCGATACCGCCTCGGCTCCCTACGCAGGCGCGAGCGGCGGATCGAAGGTCACCTACACGGTCGGCCCGGCCGTGATCCGCGCGGCAGAGGCGGCGCGCGAGAAGCTGCTCGCTGCCGCGTCGCAGGAGCTCGAGATCGCGCCGGAGGACCTCGAGGTGGTCGACGGAGTCGTGCGCGCGGTCGGTGCAGCCGACCGCTCGATCACCGTGCAGGAAGTGGCGTCCAAGGCGCTCCGGTTCGGCGGCCGCTACGAGCCGATCGAAGGACACGGAGGCTCGGCGCAGACGAGCGGTGCCCCCTCCGTCGCGGCGCACCTGTCACACGTGCGCGTCGACCGCGAGACGGGCGAGGTGACGGTGCTGCGGCACGTGATCGCTCAGGACGTCGGCCGCGCGCTCAACCCGGCCCTCGTCGAGGGGCAGATGCGCGGAGGCGCCGTACAGGGCATCGGCTGGGCGCTCTTCGAGCAGCTCGACCATGACGAGGACGGCCGCCTGCTCACCGGCTCGTTCCTCGACTACGCGATCCCAACGGCGGAGCGCGTCCCCGAGATCGACACGCTCATCGTGGAGGTACCCGCGCCGGACGGGCCGTTCGGCGCGAAGGGCATCGGCGAGGCGCCGGTCGTGGGTGCGCCGGCGGCGGTCGCGAACGCAGTCGCGCGGGCTTCAGGCACACGCCTGTACGACCTGCCGATGACGCCGCCGCGCGTCTGGCAGGCTCTCCACTCGTGACGGCACTCGAGCGCGCGCAGGCAGTGGTCGGGGCCTGGGACGAGCAGCTCCGCCGCGAGCTCCCCGAGAACGCCTACCTGTTCGATGCCCACACGCACCTCGGCGACGACATCGACGGCATGGTGGGCAGCTACGACGAGCTCACGTCGGTCCTCGACCGCTACGGGTTCGAGGGCGCGTTCATGTTCTGCCTGGACGAGCCCGACCGCGAGCCCGGGTTCACCGCGCCGAACGACCGCACGCTCGCGCACGCCGAGCGCTCGGGCGGAGCCTTCCTTCCGTTCGTCCGGCTCGACCTCACCGCACAGCCGCTCGAGGAGGCGAGGCGCTGCCTCGACCTCGGCGCGCGTGGGATCAAGCTGCACCCTCGCGCGCAGGCCTTCGCCCTCAACGACGAGCGGCTGCAGCCGGTCTTCGCGCTCGCGGTCGAACGATCTGTGCCGATTCTCATCCACGGCGGCCGCGGGCTTCCGCCGATCGCGGAGGACCTCGAGGCGCTCGTCCGGCGGAACGAGGGCGTCAAGCTGATCGTCGCCCACGCGGGGATCGCCGACATGGCCGGCCTGGCCGGACGGCTCGGCGGCATCGGCGGCGTCTTCTTCGACACGTCCGTCTGGAGCGGGCTCGACCTTCTCGACCTCTACCGCCAGGTCACCCCCGAGCAGGTGATGTACGCCTCGGACTACCCGTATGGCCGCCAGCCGAACTCACTGCTCGTGGCCACGCGGACGGCGAAGCTCGCGGGCTTCGACGACAAGCAGCTCCGGCTGATGCTCGGCGGAAGCGCGCGCCGCCTGATCGCGGGCGAGGAGCTGGAGCCCTTGTCGGCGCCGAAGGGGCCGGCGTCCCTGGTGCAACCGCTGACGTTCGCGCGAATCCACCAGTACATCTCGATGGCCGTGCCGATGCTCTGGCTTCGCCAGCGAGACGCGATCGGCGCACTCGGCCTCGCCGTCAACGCCTCGCGCGAGCGGAGCAACGGCCACCCGGACACCTCCGAGCGGATCGAAGAGCTCCTCGTCACGGCGCAGGAGCTGTGGCGCGCGGGAACCGAGGTGGAAGAGGACGACGAGCGCAAGTCGAACTTCCGCGCGGCCATCCAGCTCGTCAACCTCGCCGACATGGTCGCGCTCACGACGCGCGCCTGAAGCAGTCCACGGTGTGGTCGTCGACCATGCCGACGGACTGCATGAAGGCGTAGACGATCGTCGGCCCGACGAAGCGGAACCCGCGACGCTTGAGGTCCTTCGAGATGGCCTTCGAGAGCTCTGTCTCGGCCGGTAGATCCGACATCGTGTGCCACTCGTTCACGATCGGCTGGCCGTCCACGAACGACCAGAGGTAGGCGTCGAAGCTGCCCTCGCTCCCCTGCACCTCGAGCACGCGGGCCGCGTTGTCGATCGTCGACTCGACCTTGAGGCGGTTGCGGACGATCCCCGGATCGGCGAGCAGGCGCTCGACGTCCTTCGGGCCGAACCGCGCGACGGCCTCAGGATCGAAACCCGCAAACGCGCGCCGGTAGCCCTCGCGCTTGTTCAGGATCGTCGACCACGAGAGCCCCGCTTGCGCCCCCTCGAGCGTGAGCATCTCGAAGAGGTGCACGTCGTCGTGCGAGGGGATGCCCCACTCCTCGTCGTGGTGCGCGAGCATGAGCTCGCTTCCTCCGGTCGCCCACTCGCAGCGCGTGACGCTCGACATCCCTCGGTAGGATCGCACGCGGTGCGCGCCCTCCTCGCGGTTCTCGTCGCTCTCGTGTTCCTCGCCGGCTGCGGCGGCGGTGACGACGACTCGTCGAGCGCGGGCGGCGACACCACCGACGTGACGGAATGCGCCGAGGTCGACGCGCCGGAGGCGCGCGATCCGGAGCCGAGCAAGGCCCCGGCGGAAGAGCTCGACGCCTCGACGACGCATACGCTGACCTTCGACACGAGCTGCGGCTCCTTCACCGTCACGCTCGATCCCGAGCAGGCGCCGAAGACGTCCGCCTCCCTCGTCGCGCTCGCGAACGGGGGCTACTTCGACGAGACGATCTTCCACCGCGTGGTGCCGGGCTTCGTCATCCAGGGCGGCGATCCGACGCAGTCGGGCTCGGGAGGACCTGGCTACTCCACGGTCGACGTGCCGGAGTCGGGATCGGCGTACACGCAGGGCGTCGTCGCGATGGCGAAGTCGGGCGTCGAAGCACCGGGAACGGCAGGCAGCCAGTTCTTCGTCGTTACGGGCGCAGACGCCGGTTTGCCGCCCGACTACGCGATCGTGGGCGAGGTGACCGAGGGCATGGACACCGTCCTGCGCATCGACGCGCTCGGCGTCGGTGATGGGCCGCCGTCCCAGCCCGTCGTCGTCAACACCGTCACCGTCGGCGAGAGCTGACGTGCGCGTCGCCGCGATCGTCCTCGCGGCGGGCGAGGCGTCGCGGTTCGGCAGCCCGAAGCAGAACCTCCTGCTGCCTCGCGTCCTCGAGCGGCTTGGCAAGACGTCGGTGGACGAGATCGTCGTCGTGGAGGGCGCACACGCCCTCGAGCTCCCAAGTGACACAGTGTCACAAGGCGTTCGGGTCGTTCCGTGCGGAGCGTGGGCGGCCGGGCCGGGCGCGTCGCTGCGATGCGCGCTCGCGTCGCTGGGCGATGACGTCGAGCCCGCCGTGGTCGTACTCGCCGACGGGCCCCATCTGTCTCCGCTCTCAGTCGAGCGGGTCCTCGTGGAGTGGCGCGCCCGAGGGGGCGTCGTCGCAGCTTCGTACAAGGGCGGTCGGGGACACCCGCTCGTTCTCGGCCGTGCCGACTGGCAGGGCATCCCTGACGAAGGCCTTCGCGACCGGCCGGTGCGGCTGGTGCCGTGCGACGATCTCGGCGCGCCCGGCGACGTCGACAGGCCGGAGGATCTCGAAACCGTCTAGGCGGTCGCGTCGAGCCCGCGGAGCTCGGCGAGCTTGTCCAGCAGGCCGGGCGGCATGCGCTCGACGGAGCTCGTCCGCACGTACCGCCGGAGCGTCTCCTCGAAGCGGTAGCGGCGGCGGCAGTAGTCGCAGTCGGAGAGGTGCGTCTCGGCCTCGCGCCACTCAGCGTCGGACAGCGTGCGATCCAGGAAGTCCTGGAGAAGCTCCTCGCAGCGATCGCACGGAGCGCCCATCAGGAGATCGCCCCCTCCGCAAGGTGTTGCTTGAGCGCTCGCCGACCACGGTGCAGACGCGACATCACGGTTCCGATCGGGACATCGAGGATCTGTGCAGCATCAGCGTACGAAAAGTCGCCGATGTCCACCAGCACGACGACGTCGCGAAACTGCGGCGGGATCTCCGAGAGCGCGTTGACGATCGAGTCCTGTGACAGGCGCTCGACCACGTCGTCCGTCTCGAGGGCGTCCTCGCCCGCGGCGGATGCGACCTTGTTCGCGAGGTAGTAGTCCGTCTCCTCGAGCGGCTGCGTCTGCGGCGAGCGTTGGATCTTGCGGCCGCGGTCGACGTTCAGGTTCGTGAGGATGCGCAGGAGCCAGGCGCGGAGGTTCGTCCCCGGTGTGAACGACCTCCAGCTGCGAAATGCCCTTGCGTACGTCTCCTGCACGAGATCCTCTGCCTCCTCACGCGAGCCGACGAGTCGTCTCGCGACCCGGTACACCTGGTCGGCGAGGGCGAGGGCGTCCTCCTCGAAGCGCGCTCGGTCGCGGGCTTCGGCCGCGATCCGCCGTGCGTCGGTCTCGGGACTCGCCTCACTCATCGGCGTACCGTACCGCTGTCGTTGACGGAGCCTTGAACGAGCCGCCTGTGCAGGCTATTCCCATGCTGCCCCGCAGATCGGAACTCGCAGAGCGAGTTCCGATCGCGAGAATCCCTAAAGGCGAGCGCTGTCGCGCTCGCGGTCGCCGCTACTGCTCGAGCGAACCTCTCGTTCGGGAAAGCCGGACCGGGTGAGGGCGGCGACGATCTCGTCGCGCGACGTCCTGTCCTCGTCCCACTGCAGCGAGACCTCGCCCATGAGGTTCGCGTTCGCGTACTCGATCCCGTCGTGCCCTCGAAGAGCTCCCGCGAGCCTGTCGATGCAGCGCTCGCAGCGGACACCGCTCACCTGGATCGTCGCGCTCGTCATCGCGGCGATGGTACCCGCGTCGCTTCCCGCAGCCGCAGCTCGCGGTCGGCGAGGTCGATCAGGAGCGGGTCGTGCGTGGCGCACACCACTGTCGTGCCGGTGTCGTGTGCGAGCGCGGCGAGGAGCCCACCAATCTCGAGCGTCGTGGCGGCATCCAGTCGCGAGGTCGGCTCGTCCGCGACGACGACGGGCGTGCGAGCAGCGAACACCCGCGCGAGCGCGACGCGCTCGCGCTGCCCGGCCGACAGCAGGTCCACCCGACGCTCGGCATGCGCGGTCAGGCCGACGGCTGCGAGAGCGTCAGCCGAGCGTTCTCGCGCGTCGTCGGGCTCGATCCCCCGCAGCGCCAGGCCGAGCTCGACGTTCTCGCTCGCGGACAGGAACCCGGAGAGGCCCGGCGCCTGCCCGACGACGGCGATGTGGTCCCGCCGAAGCGCTGCGCGGGTCGCGCGGTCCTGCTCGGACACCACCGTCTCCCCGAGGTGGATCTCGCCCTCGTCGGGGACGTCGAGACCGGTGAGGAGCGCGAGCAGCGTCGACTTGCCCGAACCCGAAGGGCCGGTGACGACGGAGAGCTGACCCGGAGGGAAGACGGCGTCGACGCCGTCGAGCGCGACCTGCGCGCCGTAGCGTCGGCTTGCACCTCGCGCCTCGAGAACCGCGCCGCGCGCCCCTCCGAGCCGTGCGCGCTCGGCGACCTGCAACTCCACACGGCCGTCGACGGGATGGAGCGAGACCGACCTCTCGCCGGGAACGATGCGGGCTCGGTCGTGGATGCCCGCCGCCCGGAGCGCCTCCTCGGGGATGCGCAGCCAGCCCCCGACCCCCACGACGGCCGTCTCGTGCTCGCCCGACCGCTCCTCGCTGACGCGGCCGTCGCGGATGTGGACGACCCGGTCGGCGATCTCCGTCGAGGCCGGGTCGTGACTCACGAGAACCGCCGCCGATCCGTTCTCCCGGACGAGCTCGGACAGGAGCGCGAGAACCTCGCGCGCCGCTTCCTCGTCGAGGTCACCGGTCGGCTCGTCCGCGATGAGGAGCTTCGGCCGGTGCGCCAGCGCGGCACAGAGCGCAATTCGCTGCTGCTCGCCTCCCGAGAGCTCGCGCGGGAGCGCGTCGGCACGATCGAGAAGGCCGACCCGCTCCAGGAGCTCGTGGGCGCGCACCGTCGCCGACTCGGCCGAGACGGCGGCGAGGCCAAGTGGAAGCGCAACGAGCTCCGCTGCGGTGAGCTCCCCCTCGAGCGCGCGCCAGTAGTGCTGGTCGGCGTACCCGAGAACGTCGCGGCGATACCGTCCGAGCTCGCCGACCGACGCATTCGGCACGTCGACACCGGCGACGGCGAGCGAGCCCGCCGACGGTCGCGCGAGGCCCGCGAGCACTCGCAGGAACGTGGTCTTGCCGGAGCCGCTCGGTCCGAGCACCACGCAGACCTCGTCGCCGTCCACCGCGAGCGTAAGGCCCTGCAGCGCGGCGATCCCTCCTGCGGCAGACGGATAGACGGCAAACAGCTCCCGTGCGTCGACGAGCGGCCCGCTCACTCGGCCTCCCGGTAGGCAGGGCCACGCTCGCCCGCGAACGCATGCCTCGTCGCGCCGCCGACGAGCACTGCGGCGAGGACGGCGAACGCGGCGATCCCGGCGACGACGAGCAGCGGATCGACGACCACGGCGAGCGGCGGCTCGGCGTCGGCGCCGCGGGCAGTCACCGTGACGACACGCGTGACGAGGAGGAGCAGCGTGAGGCCCGTCGCGATTCCACCGACGAGCCCGACCGCCGAGACCGTCGCCGCGCGTGCCCGCACGACCCGGCGGAGGAAGCCCGGAGACGCACCCTGCGCCTCGAGATCGAAGTGCTCGCCGCGGTCGTCGCGCAGGTCGGCGCGTACCGCGAGCGCGAGCCCGAGCACGGCGAGCAGCAGCGCGACGGCGGCCGTCCCTACGAGCGCGAGCAACGTGCCCCGCGCGAGCGGATCCTCCCGAGCCTCGTCCTCGACGTCGGAGCGCACCGTCGCGTCGAGGACGCGGAACGGTGCGCGCGTCAGCGCAGCGGAGACTGCTCCCGCCTGCCCGGGCGCGACGTCGAGCCACACCTCGTTCTCGCGGGCGCCGCCCGGTGCTTGAGCGTTGATCGCGGTCCGCAAGGCGACGCGATCTCCGACGACGGCGTCGCCCTCGGTCCCCGGGAACCGCGCGACGACCGCAGCGATGTGCACGGGCACCGATCCGCCCCCGATCTGCAGCGGGACGACCCCACCGACGCCCCCGGCGATCTCGGCAAGGCGTGGCGTGACGAGCACGGCCGGCGGCACGTCGTCCGTCGGCTGCGACGCCCGCAGGCCGGAGGTGCGCTGGAGCGTGAGCGGAACCCGGACACGAACGCCGCTGGGCGTCGGTCGCACGACGGATCCGCCCACTCCGATCCAGTCGCGAAGGCCCAGCGCGAGCTGCCCGGAGA
>DASUCI010000161.1:0-2289 GCA_035762825.1 Gaiellaceae bacterium
GTGCCGGCGACAAGAAGATCCAGGTGATCAAGGTCGTCCGCGCGGTCACCGGCCTCGGCCTCAAGGAGGCGAAGGACCTCGTCGACGCCGCACCCGGCGCCGTCAAGGAGGGCGCCGCCAAGGAGGAGGCCGAGTCGATCAGGGCGCAGCTCGAGGAAGCAGGCGCCTCCGTCGAGCTCAAGTAGCAGGCGAAATCCGCAGCGGGGTCTGGCTGAAGCAGACCCCGTCATGCCTCGGCGCCTGGCTTCAGCCCGGCGCCGCTCTTGCCCCGTCAGCTACTCTGCTTGCACGCACTCCACCGCACCGGAACGCGGTTTGCGGAGGGGTGTCCTCGTGCGCTACTCTCCGTAGTTCCGCCGAGGCCGTTCGTCTAACCCTGCCCGTACACCTGCACGCTTTTAAGGGAGGCTGTCACACTTGAGCAGCGTTGCTGTCGCGCCACGCGCGCGCAAGAGCTTTTCGCGCCTGAAGCACGTTCTTGACCTCCCCGACCTGATCGACATTCAGAAGGCGTCTTTCCACTGGTTCCTGGAAGGCGGCCTTCGCGAGACCATCGACGACATCTCGCCGATCGAGGACTACACGGGGACGCTTGCAGTCGAGTTCGCCGAGTACGAGTTCGGCGAGCCGCAGTTCACCATCCAGGAGTGTCGCGAGAAGGACCTGACCTACCAGGTCCCGCTCTCGATCACGGTCCGTTTCGTCAACAAGGACACCGGCGAGATCCGCGAGCAGCGGGTCTTCATGGGCGACTTCCCGATGATGACCCCGTGGGGGACGTTCATCATCAACGGCACCGAGCGCGTCATCGTGACGCAGCTCGTGCGCAGCCCTGGCGCCTACCTGATGGAGCCCAAGGACGCCACGAAGCAGGTCTTCATGGCCAACCTCATGCCGTCTCGCGGCTCGTGGCTCGAGGTCGAGGTCGACAAGAAGGGGCTCGTGTTCGCGCGCATCGATCGGAAGCGGAAGCTCCCGATCACGACGCTCCTGCGCGCGCTGCCGGCGGAGGACCCCTCGACCGGCTTCCAGCTCGACACGAGCTCGAACGAGAAGATCCTCGAGCTCTTCGGCGGGTCGACGTACATCGCCAACACGCTCGAGAAGGACCCGACGACGCGCGAGGAAGAGGCGCTCATCGAGGTGTTCAAGAAGCAGCGGCCCGGTGAGCCTCCCACGCTCGACAACGCACGGAACCTCCTTCGCGCGCTCTTCTTCGATCCCAAGCGCTACGACCTGACGAAGGTCGGTCGCTACAAGCTCAACCAGCGCCTCGGCGTGCAGGTGCCCGAGGACGTCCGCGTCCTCACGACCGAGGACATCGTGGCCCTCGTCCGCAGGCTCGTCGACCTCCCCGCACGCCTCGGCGTCCCCGAGGACGCGAAGGACTACGCGGCCGAGGCGGCCATGCTCTCGCGCGACCCGATCCGCGGCGATCTCGACGAGTACGAGGACTTCGGCAACCGGCGGCTGCGCACGACGGGCGAGCTGATCCAGGAGGCATTCCGCGTCGGTCTCTACCGGATGGAGCGGGTCGTCCGCGAGCGGATGACGACGGAGGACGTCGACACGATCACGCCGCAGACGATCATCAACATCCGGCCGGTCGTCGCCGCGCTGAAGGAGTTCTTCGGCTCCTCGCAGCTGTCGCAGTTCATGGACCAGACGAACACGCTGTCCGGCCTCACGCACCGCCGGCGCCTGTCGGCGCTCGGCGCGGGCGGGCTGACGCGCGAGCGCGCGCCGATCGAGGTGCGCGACGTGCACCCGACCCACTACGGCCGCATGTGCCCGATCGAGACGCCGGAGGGCCCGAACATCGGCCTCATCGGGTCGCTCGCGTCGTTCGCGACGGTCTCGGAGTTCGGGTTCATCCAGACGCCCTACCGCGTGGTCAAGGGCGGGAAGGTGACGGACGACATCATCTACCTGGACGCGGCCGAGGAGCGACAGTTCACGATCGCCCAGGCCTCCGAGCAGGTCGACCCGAAGACCGGCCGCTTCCTCAACGAGCAGGTGCTCTGCCGCTCTCGCGAGGGTGAGGCCGTCGCCGTCCAGCCGAAGGACGTCGAGTACATGGACGTGTCGCCGGCGCAGATCGTGTCGGTCGCGACCGCGCTCATCCCGTTCCTCGAGCACAACGACGCAAACCGCGCGCTCATGGGCGCGAACATGCAGAAGCAGGCAGTGCCGCTCATGATCCCGCAGGCGCCGATCGTGGGCACGGGGCTCGAGTTCCGCGCCGCCGTGGACACGGGCGACGTCGTTCTCGCGCACAACGACGGGTCG
>DASUCI010000162.1:0-2206 GCA_035762825.1 Gaiellaceae bacterium
CATCTTCTGCGGCTACTGCGAGATCGCGTGCCCGTTCGACGCGATCACGCTCGGCAACGAGTTCGAGATCGCGGAGTACTCGCGCGACGACCTCATCTACACGAAGGACATGCTCCTCGCCGAGCCGATCAAGCGCGTGCCCGTCGCCGATCCCGGCCTCTACGACACGCCCGAGCCCGCCTTCAAGACGCGGAGTTAGACGTGGGCAACGTCATCGTCTGGATCATCTGGTTCGTCGCCGCGGCGGCGTGTCTCGGCACCGGCGTGGCGGTGGTATCGATGACGAACCCGTTCTACTCGGCGCTCTCGCTCATCGGGAACCTCGCCTCGCTCGCGGTGCTCTTCCTCCTGCTCTCGGCGGAGTTCCTGGCCGCGGCGCAGGTGCTGGTCTACGCGGGCTCGGTCATGGTCATGTTCCTCTTCGTCGTCGCCTACCTGGGCGGGCGGGCGGATGCGCCGTGGGCCGGTGGGCCGCCGCTCCTGCGGACGGCTGCCGTCATCGCCTCCGTGGCGCTGCTCGTCGAGATCGTCGTCGTCCTCGGGCTCGCCTGGGGCGACGACCTGACCGATCCCGCCGAGGTCTCCGACTCGTTCGGGAGCCCGGCCGCGATCGGCGAGGCCTTCCTCACCGACCACCTGCTCGCCTTCGAGATCACGTCGATCGTCCTACTCGTCGCGGCGATCGGCGGCGTGGTGCTCGGGACGACGCGTGAGAAGGAAGAGGAGGTCGCGTAGGTGGACGGACCAGATGTGGGTTGGTACCTCATCGTCGCGGCCATCCTGTTCGGCATCGGCGCGCTCGGCGTCATGCTCCGCCGCAGCCCGCTGATCGTCCTGCTCTCGCTCGAGATCATGCTGAACGCGGCGAACCTCACGCTCATCGCCTTCGCGCGCCAGCAGGGTGATCTGGACGGCCAGATCTTCGCCCTCGCGGTGATGGCGGTCGCCGCAGCGGAGGTCGCGATCGGCCTCGGCCTGATCGTCGCGATGGCCCGGCGGCGGATGCTCCTCGACGTCGACCAGGCGAGCGCCCTCCGCGGATGATGCAGAACAGTCGCACACCCGCGTTCCTCGGCCGTCGCTCGCGGCGCGGGGCCGGAGGGCACAGTACGGGCAGTACGGGCCCGGAGAGCACCGTGCCGCGAGCGGCGGCAGGCGCCGGCGGAGCCGGGCTCCGCCCGGCGGGAGCCGGTGCCGGCGAGGGGCGCGGGCGCGGATGATCGCCGGCGCCTGGCTGTGTCTCGTGTCGCCGCTCGTCGGAGCGGTTGCGATCACCGTTGCAGGCGGGCGCATCTCGCGGCGCACGGCGGGCTGGATCTCGACGCTCACGACGTTCGTCGCGTTCGGCGGCGCGCTCGTCGCCTTCGTCGGGCTCTGGGGGGAAGGGCACGGCGACCGCGAGCACCTCTCGACCGCCTACACCTGGCTCGAGTCGGGCGACTTCGAGGTCGAGCTCCAGATCCTCCTCGACACGCTCTCGAGCACGATGATGCTGATCGTCTCGGGGGTCGGCGGGCTCATCGTCTGGTACTCGATGGGCTATCTGGCGGGCGACGACGAGGAGCGTCGCTACTTCGCCTACATGTCGCTCTTCGTCTTCTCGATGCTGCTGCTCGTGCAGGCGGGGAACTTCCTGCTCCTGCTGGCCGGCTGGGGTCTCGTCGGCCTGGCGTCGTACCTGCTGATCGGCTTCTGGCACCACCGCCCGGAAGCGGTGGCCGCCGCGAAGAAGGCGTTCGTGATGAACGCGATCGGCGACGCGACGCTCGCGCTCGGGCTGGTCCTGCTCATCTGGGAGACGGGGACGCTCGAGTACCTCGGTGTGTTCGAGGACGTCGACTCGCTGTCGACGACGACCGTGAACCTCGTCGCGCTCGGACTCCTCGGCGGCGCCGTCGCGAAGTCGGCGCAGATCCCGCTGCACACGTGGCTCCCGGACGCGATGGAAGGCCCGACGCCGGTCTCCGCGCTGATCCACGCGGCGACGATGGTCACCGCCGGCGTCTACCTGCTCGTCCGCGCGAGCCCGATCTTCGAGGCGGCGCCCGACGTCCAGCACCTCGCCGCGATCCTCGGAGCCATCACGCTCCTCGTCGCGGGCGTGATCGCGCTCGTGCAGTGGGACATCAAGCGCGTCATCGCGTACTCGACGATGTCGCAGATCGGCTACATGTTCGTCGCCGCCGGGATCGGCGCGTACGGCTAC
>DASUCI010000163.1:0-15771 GCA_035762825.1 Gaiellaceae bacterium
CCGCGACCCGTGTAGATCGCGCCGGGGATGTGACCTTCGTCCCACTCGTCGGGCTCGCGGACGTCGACGAACAACGTCCCGTCCGACGCGTCGAGGCGCTCGTGCGCCTCGATCGTCGAGATCTCGTCGATCTCGCCTCGAACCTGGGCGAGCAGTTCACGGTACGTCGCCATTACTTTCAGAACTATAGCTTTGGCCCCACGGCTATCGTCCGGCGGTGTCGGCCAGGCGTCGGATGGCGTTGCTCGTCGCGGCGATCTCGGCCGCGGCCGTCGCGACCGTCGCCGTGGCGGTGCTCTCCGCCGACGGCGACTCGGCCGGCGCGCCGACCACGACCACCGAGCCCGAGCTGCGCGAGGGCCGGCCGCCCCTTTCCTTCGCGCTCGGCTTCCGGTCGGACGACGAGGCCCGGGATCTCGCCCAGGGCGCGGCGTTCCACCAGCAGGGGAAGGTCGACGAGGCGGCGGCGCTCTTCGCGTCGCACGACTCGCTCGAGGCGAAGGTCGGTGTGGCGTTCGCGGCATGGCCGGAAGGGACGCTCGACCGCCTCGAGCAGCTCGCGAAGCTCTATCCCGAGGTCGCAGTCGTCCAGCTCCACCTCGGCCTCGCGCGTCTGTGGGCGAACGAAGGCGATCCGGCGGAAGCATGGCGCGCGGCCCTCGACGCCGAGCCGGACACGCCGTACGCGATCGTCGCCGGGAACCTGCTGCACCCGAACCTCCCGCGCGGGCTGCCCGCGTTCATCCCCTCGTTCACGGCGCCTGCGTCGCTGACGAAGCTCCCGCCGCCGCGTCAGCTCGAGGCGCTGCGCGTCGCGGCCGAGCGCGGCGGCGTCCGCGAGCAGCTGCTCTATGGCGTCGGGCTCCAGCGCATCGGCCGCCCGGTGTCGGCGGCGCGCGTGCTCGACGCCGCCGCGCGGGCGTTCCCGGAGGACGTCGAGGCGCAGGTGGCTGGTGCGGTCGGGGCCTTCGACAAGGATGCTCCTGAGAAGGCGTTCGGCCGCCTCGGCCCGCTGTCCTCGCGGTACCCCGACGAGCCGAGCGTGCGCTTTCACCTCGGCGTGCTGCTCCTGTGGACTGGCCGGATCGACGGGGCGCAGCGCCAGTTCAAGCTCGCAGCGAAGGCGCGCCCGGGCTCACCGCTCGCGCGCGAGGCGGATCGCTACCTGGAGACGATCCGCCGCGCGCGCAATTGACGACGCTTCCTATGGCCCAGGGGACATGTTGAACCCCTGAGCCAGCGTCCATCCGAAGTTGCAGGTCGCACTGATGGACGTGTCGAGGTCATACGTCGTCGTGATGCTGCCGCTGTGGATCGTCCTGAGCGAGTTCTGTTCGACTCCGTTCCCGATCGCGAACTCGGACTGGAAGCCTGAAGCCACGGGTGCGGCGTTCCCGAACGTCCCATCCCACCACCAGTGAAAGCTCCCGAGGGAGGAGACAACGAGCCTCGTGTTCCCGGACGTGTCGCACCTGATTTCGAACGTCATGGGTGGCGTGAGTCCGAATTCCGAGCAACAGGTGAGCGACGAGCTTCCCCCGTTGGAGAGGTTGCCAGCGTCATGACCGAGGACTCCACCCCCGAGGACGTACGCGGCGGCACGGATTCCGCCGAGCTTGCTGCTGTCCGCTGCCGTTGCGGTCGCACCGAGAAACTCGGTCGAGTCGCTCCCGTCGAGCTTGTCGCTGTCGGCGGCTGTCGCGGTCTTCGCGAGAAACGCGAGGTCCGCGCCGCCCTTCGAGTAGACGTCGAGCGGCAGCTCGTTCGCCTTGCAGGACTGCGCGAGGCCAGTGTCGATGACGCGCCAGGCGCCCGATGACTTCGTGTAGCAGGTGTGAATCACGCCTCCCGCATCCGGTATGGCCGCATACGCGATCCCACCGGTCCCGACGAGGGCTCCCGCGAGGATCGCGACGATCCAGCGTCGGCGGAACCGTGCTGACGGCATAGAGCCTCCTTTGTCGCCCGCATCCTCTGCGGTCGGTGGAATCTGTCAAGACGTCCGAAACGGACATGTCCCGCGCGAGGGCCAGGTCCGACCTGGCCGAGAGGGTCGTTGCTTTGACGACCGCCGTCCGCGTAACTACCGTGTGACCGCCGACGAGGAAGGGGGGCGGTCTGGCCGCCGAAGAATCGCAGAGCGCTACCACTCGAACGCCGATCGAGGAAGTCCTTGCCAGTGACGAGGGCCAGCGCCTGCTCGAGGTCGGCTACCGCACCGGGCAGCTCGACGCGGACGAGCTCGCGCTCGCCCTCGACGAGCTGGAGCTCGAGCCGGCGCAGCTCGACGACGTCTACGCCGCCCTCGACGAGGCGCAGATCTCGGTCGTCGCGGCGGAGGCGGACGAGCCCGAGCCGGAGGTCGAGCCGGAGCCCGAGATCACGACCGACGCACTACAGCTCTTCCTGAAGGACATCGGCAAGGTTCCACTGCTCACGGCCGCGCAGGAGGTCGAGCTCGCGAAGCGCATCGAGCGTGGTGAGCACGCGGCGAAGCAGGCGATGGTGGAGGCGAACCTCCGCCTCGTCGTCTCGATCGCGAAGCGCTACCGCAACCAGGGGCTCCCGTTCCTCGACCTGATCCAGGAGGGGACGATCGGGCTCGTGCGCGCCGCGGAGAAGTTCGACTACCGCAAGGGCTTCAAGTTCTCGACGTACGCGACGTGGTGGATCCGGCAGGCGGTCGCCCGGGCGATCGCGGACAAGGGGCGGACGATCCGCATGCCCGTGCACGTCGTCGAGAAGCTCAACCGGATCATGCGCTCCGAGCGGAAGCTCCGTGCGGAGCTCGGTCGCGAGCCGCTGATGGAGGAGATCGCGCGTGACGTCGAGATGACGCCCGACGAGGTCGAGCAGATCCGCCGCAGCGCGCAGGTGCCGGTGTCGCTCGAGAAGCCCGTCGGCGACGACGACGAGTCCGAGTTCGGGCACTTCCTCGCTGACGAGTCCGCGCCGCTTCCCGACGAGCTCGCCGAGACGACGCTGCAGCGGGAGGCGCTCAGGAGCATCCTCGGTGCCCTCTCGGAGCGAGAGCGGATGGTGCTCGAGCTTCGCTACGGGCTCGACGGACAGCAGCCGCGCACGCTCGACGAGGTCGGCCGCGCGTTCAACGTCACGCGCGAGCGCATCCGCCAGATCGAGCACCAGGGCCTGAAGAAGCTCCGGGCTCTCGCGGACGCTCAGCGCGTCCGCGACGTCGCCTAGCGCCCGGCCGACCCGCCTGCGCGACGTAGACTCCGCGGCCGTGCCACGGCCGTCAGATGCCCTCGTCGCGGAGCTCGCCGAGTTCGTCGCGATCCCCTCCGTCAGCGCGGACGCCGCTCACGCGGCCGACATCGAGACCGCGGCGACGTGGATCGCCGCTCGGATCCGCGAGGGCGGAGGCACGGCCGAGCTCGTTCCGTGGGGCGCGCGGCCGCTCGTCGTCGGCGAGATCCCGGCATCGACGAGCCGCGACGCCGCGCCGACGATCCTCACCTACGCGCACTTCGACGTGCAGCCGCCCGATCCGCTCGAGCTCTGGGAGTCGCCCCCGTTCGAGCTCACCCGCCGTGACGGCAAGCTCTTCGCCCGCGGCGTCGCCGACGACAAGGGGAACATGTTCGCGCTCGTCGAGGCGGCCCGTCAGCTCGCCGACGAGGGCGTGCTGCCGGTCAACGTCCGCTTCGCCTTCGACGGCGAGGAGGAGATCGGCGGCGACTCGATCGTCCAGTGGGTCGAGCAGGACGACGGACGTGCGGACGCCGCCCTGATCCTCGACGGAGCGATGGCAGCGCGCGAGCTCCCGATCTTCTACGTCGGCGTACGCGGGATGCTCTACTTCCACCTCCGCGTGCGCACGGGTACCACCGACATGCACTCGGGGATGTTCGGCGCCGCCGCGCTCAACGCGACCCACGCGCTCATGAGCGCCCTCGCGAACGTCCTTCCCGGCGCCGACGGCTATCTGCCGGACGCGCTGCGCGCGGGTGCGACGCCGCCGTCCGAGGAGGAGCTCGCCGCCTGGGCACAGCTCCCGTCCGGCGCCGAGCAGCTCTCTCACTACGGGGCGACGCCGATCGCCCCTGGAGCCGGCGACGACTTCTACCTCGGCACGTTCGCGAACACGTCGCTCGACGTGAACGGCATCGCGAGCGGCTCGCCCGACCTCGTCAAGACGGTGCTCCCCGTCGAGGCTCGCGCGAACGTGTCCATCCGGCTCGCGCCCGGCCAGGAGCCGGAAGAGATCCGCGCTGCGTTCGAGCGGCTGGTGCGCACGGGCCTTCCCGAGGGCGCGGAGCTCGAGATCACGGTCAAGAACACCGCCCGGCCCGCCCTGACGCCGACAGACGCGCCCGCGATCACGCTCGCAGGCGATGCCTTCGAGCAGGTGGTCGGAGCCCGTCCGCTGCTCGTCCGCACGGGTGGGACGCTGCCGATCTACGCCGGGCTCGTCGCCCGCGGCCTCCCGACGCTCGCGACCGGGTTCGGCATCGAGAGCGAGTGCAACGTCCACGCGCCGAACGAGAACGTGCCCGAGGACGCGATCGACCTCGGGGTGGCGACGCTGCGCGAGGTCTTCACCCGGCTCGGAGCGCTTGGCTCCTAGGGCCTTCTCGAGCCCGCTGGCCGAGGAGCTCGCGGGCGACGTACTCGAGCGGTTCCTCCGCTACGTCCGGATCGACACGCAGGCGGCGCCTCGTGCGGAGAAGCGCCCGAGCACGGAGAAACAGCTCGACCTCTCCCGCCTGCTCGTGGACGAGCTTCACGAGATCGGGCTCGCCGACGCGGAGCTGAACGCGGGCTTCTCGGTCTTCGCGACGCTGCCCGGCACCGTCGACACGCCCGTGGTGGGGCTGATCGCCCATGTCGACACGACCCCCGACGTCACTGGCGCAGGCGTCTCGCCCGTCGTCCACGAGGAGTGGGGAGGCGAGGCGATCACGCTGCCGGGCGACGCGCGGCAGGTGCTCGATCCCGCCGAGCTGCCGGCGCTCGCGGCACGGGTCGGTCACGACCTCGTCACGAGCGACGGCACGACGTTGCTCGGCGCCGACGACAAGGCGGGGATCGCGGAGATCATGGCGGCCGTCGCGTACCTCGCGAGGTCGGTCGACCGGCCGCGCGCGCCGATCCGCGTCGCGTTCACCGTCGACGAGGAGGTCGGTCGCGGCGCGGAGGACTTCGATCTCGCTGCGTTCGGCGCCGACATCGCGTACACGCTCGACGGCTCCGACCTCGGCGAGCTCGAGATCGAGACGTTCTCGGCCGCGTCCGTGCGCGTGACGATCCGCGGC
Source organism: Gaiellaceae bacterium (assembly GCA_035762825.1). Classification (GTDB taxonomy): domain Bacteria; phylum Actinomycetota; class Thermoleophilia; order Gaiellales; family Gaiellaceae; genus GMQP-bins7. The sequence goes on from DASUCI010000163.1 coordinate 5,277, forward strand.
CTCTCGGTACACCCAGGCTCGGCGAAGGGCAAGCTGGTGAACGCAGTCAAGCTCGCGGCGGAGCTCGTGATGGCGCTGCCACAGCGTCACCTCTCGCCGGAGACGACGGAGGCGCGCGAGGGCTACGTCCATCCGGGCCGGATCTCCGGGAACGCGGAGGAGGCAATCGTCGACTTCATCGCGCGCGACCACGACGACGACCTGCTCGCGGCGCACGTCCAGCTCCTGACGAGGCTCGCGGAGGAGGTCGCGGTGCGCGAGCCGCGCGCGAAGGTCGACGTCGAGGTGCGTCACTCCTACCGCAACATGCGGCCCTTCATCGAGGAGAACCCACGGGTCGTGGAGGCGGCGCTCGAGGCGATCCGCCGCGCTGGGGTCGAGCCGCGCCTCGCGATCACGCGCGGCGGCACGGACGGTGCGGTGCTCTCCGCGCAGGGGCTTCCGACGCCGAACCTCTTCACGGGCGGCCAGGAGTACCACTCCGTGCGCGAGTGGGCGAGCGTGCAGGACATGGCCGCGGCGGCCGCGACCATCGTCGAGCTCGCGGGCGTCTGGGCGGAATCGCCCGACTGACCAGCCTCGAAACAGACATGCCCGATCCGGGCAAGCCAGGTGTCAGACACCGTGTCTGACACCTCGATCGCTACGCTCGCGTCGTGGCCAGGCTCGTCGGCATCAACCACGTCGCCGTTCAGGTGGGCGATCTCGACGAGATGCTCGAGTTCCTCGGGAAGCTCGTCGACGACCTCCAGCTGCGCGGACGGAGCGGCGCGATGGCGTTCGTGGACCTCGGCGACCAGTTCATCGCGCTCGAGCGCGCCGCGGAGCCGGTCGCCGCGGGCCACTACGGGCTCGTCGTCGACGACCAGGACGAGGTCGTGCGCCGCGCTCGAGAGGCCGGCGCCCGGATCGTCGGCAGCCACGACGTCCTCGACCCGTGGGGGAACCAGTGGCAGGTCGTCGACTACCGCGACGTCCAGTTCTCGAAGTCCGATCGCGTGCTCGAGGGGATGGAGCTCGACGGCCTCGGGAAGTCCGAGCGCGCGCTCGCCGAGCTGAAGGCGAAGGGTCTGGCCGACTGAGACGGCTCGACCTGCGACGATCGTACGCGTGAAGAGCGTCGTCGTCACGGGTGCGTCGTCGGGGATCGGGCGCGCGTCGGCGCTGCGGCTGGCGCGTGCGGGGTGGCGCGTGTACGGAGGCGTGCGCACGGCGGCCGACGCCGACGAGCTCCGCGAGCAGGGCATCGAGCCCGTCGAGCTCGACGTGACGGACGCCGCGCAGATCGCCGCGGCAGCCGCGGCCGTTGGCGCGGAGCTGCACGGACTCGTGGACAACGCCGGGATCGCAATCGCCGCGCCGCTCGAGCTCGTCCCCCTCGACGAGCTGCGTCGACAGCTCGAGGTCAACGTCGTCGGGCAGGTGGCCGTGCTCCAGGCGCTGCTTCCGGCGCTGCGGCGAGCGCGCGGGCGCGTGGTGCTCATGGGCTCGATCGGGGGCAGGAGCGCCTTGCCGTTTCTCGGCCCGTACGCGGCGTCGAAGCATGCGCTCGAGGCGTTCGCCGACGTGCTCCGCGTCGAGCTCGCGCCGTGGGGCATCTCGGTGTCGATCGTCGAGCCCGCGAGCGTGAAGACCGCGATCTGGGCGAAGGGCGCCGAGACCGCAGATGCGATGCGGGACCGGCTCTCGCAGGAGGCGACCGACCTCTATGGGGCGCGGATCGCGAAGTTCCGAGCGGTCGCGCTGAAGCGCGGCCCCGGCGCCGATCCCGACATCGTGGCGCAGGCGGTCGAGCACGCGCTCACGGCGTCACGTCCGAAGGCGCGCTACCTCGTCGGCCGCGACGCACACGTGCGCGCGTGGATCGAGCGGCTGCCGACGCGGCTTCGCGATCGGATGCTCGCGAAGGCGCTCACCGACTAGCGAGCTCAGGTCGCGCGCCCCATCGACCAGACGATGAGCTCGTCGGGCCGAGTTGCGTAACAGTGCAGCGCGCCCTTTCCCCGGTAGTCGGTTGCCGGGAGATCGCTCGCCTGGCGGACGACCGTGTACTGGAAGTTGCCGTACGTCTTCCAGCCGCGGCCGCTCGCGAGCGTGTTGCCGTTCACGCGCAGCGAGCGCAGCGCCAGGCGTTCACCCAGTGCATGTCTCCGCGCGAAGTACGGGACGAGGCTTGCTCGATCGGCTGCGATCGGGAGGAGTCGCTCGCCTGGAGCGTCGGTCGAATACCACCTGAAGTACGGCTTCTGGGCGAAAGCGCGATCGAGCCGGCGCGTGTCTCCAGCGTTGAAGGCGGCGATGAAGCCGGCCACGGTTCGTTTCACCTCGGCAGGAGTGCAAAGCTTCACGCGGACGATGACGACCTGGCGCTCGGAGCCGGTAGCGGCTGCCGCACCGGCGAGCGCGACCGCGAGCGCAGTGCAGGTCGCAAGCGCCCGGGGGCGCACCGGTCAGGTCTGGTGGACGCCGCAGCCGAGCCATTCGTGCCCGAAGCGGCGCATCTCGTGCACGACGGGGAGGAGCGCGTGGCCCTTCTCGGTCAGCGCATACTCGACGCGCGGCGGCGACTCCGGGTAGCTCTGCCGTGCGACGATCGCCTGGGCCTCGAGCCAGCGGAGCCGTTCCGCAAGCGTCCGCGGGCTGATCCCGGCACACGAGCGCTCGAGCTCCGTGAACCTGCGCGGCCCCTCGGAGAGATCGTGGACGATGAGCACGGTCCACTTCGAGCCGACGATCTCGGCAGCGCCCGCGACCGAGCAGGTCGGGGCCGCGTGGACGGGAAGCATCGTGCGTGTCGCCACGAGCTGATTGTACGGTCCTAGTCCGGAAGCGGCTTCCGCGCCGTGTACAGCGACGTCGTCAGCGTGCGACTCACGCGACCTCCGAACTGTTGCGCCGCGATCCGCGCGATCTCGTCGAGAATCTCTTTCCTCCGCGCCGGCTCGAGACGAAGGATCGGCGAGAACGTTCCGTAGAGCGCTCGAATCCCGTCGGTGTCCCAGCTCGCGTCCCAGCGGACGAGCTCGTGAGAGACGTCGGCGAAGCCGGTCGCGACGAGCGCACCGATGCGCGCTTCCGCATCGAGGGCATGCGCCGGGCGACCTGGCTCGCCCTTCGTCGGGCTCGAGTCGAGACCTTCGAGGACGGGGCTCGTCACACGGATGAAAGCGTCCGGCTCGCGTCCCTCGCCGAAGAGCGTCCACCACAGCGCGATCCAGCCGTCGGGACGCAGTGCTCGCCAGACCGCTCCGAGCCCCACGGGCTCGTCGATCCAGTGGAACGAGGACGCCGCCACAGCGAGGTGGAACGACGACTCGCGCAGCTCGGCGTCCTCGAGTGCCGTGACGCGGAGGTCCACGCGGTCTCCGAGCGAATGCGCCAGGTAGCGCGCGAGGTCATCGTTCGGCTCGATCGCCACGAGCGGTTCGGCGCCGAGCTCGAGCAGGCGATGCGTCGCCTGCCCCGTGCCCGGGCCGACTTCGAGCACGCTCGTGCCGGGGCCCAAGCCGCAGCGTTGGAGCAGGAGCTCGTACACGCGGTCGGGATGACCCGGTCGGGCGCGAGCGTAGGCCTCCGGATCCGCGCCGAAGAGCCGCCGGCCTTCACGGCGGTCGATCACCTCCCTCTGCTCGCTCACCAGCGCGACTGGGAGACGGGGACACGGACAGCGCGCGCGAAGCGCTGTTCGGCTTGCTCGTCGACCCAGGCGACGACCGGCCCGTGCACGATCAGCCCGTCGTCCGCCCGCTCGCGCATGAGCGACGGCAGGAGCTCGAGCGCGAGCCACGCGCGGCCCGAAGGCACGGCTGCACGCGCGCGGACTCGGTGGAGGTCCTCTTCCAGCGACTCGACCTCGACCACGGCGGGTCTGCGCAGGAAGTGCGTCGGCCCGCTCGGCACGATGCGCGCGACGTGGCTCAGGAGCTCGCGGCCGGCGGCCTCGTCCGAGACGAAGAGCTCGATCTCCGCCTCGCGGAAGCCCCGCGGCAGGACGCGGACCGCCTTGACCTCCGAGTTCGACACGCGCATCACCTCCCCCTCGGCGCTGCGGACGGTGACCGCACGAAGGGTGAGCTCCTCCACGACCCCTTCGACCTTCCAAGGCTCGATGACGATGGTGTCGCCGATCCGGAACCAGCGCTCGTGGAACATCAGCAGTCCGGCGATCACGTCGGCAAGGAAGCGCTGGGCCGCGAAGGCGAGGAGGATGACGAGGAACGACGCTCCCGCGATCGTCTCGATCCGATCGGCCCCGACCAGCACGCTCAGCGACAGCAGGCCGGCGAGGACGTAGATGGTCGCACGAACCGTCGCGCGCCCGAGCGAGATCGCGGTCTCGCGCTGCTTCAGGGACGCGATCACGCCGGTGTCCTCGAAGTCCGGTGCGTGCCGACGCTCGCCGCGCAGGACGAAGAACGACGCGATCCGGCCCGCGGCGCGGCCGACGAGCCAGGCGGCGAAGAACACCGCCGCGATGACGATCAGCTGACCCAGCGGGGCCGAGAGCGGCGTCGAGTCGTTGAGCAGGTCGACGAGCGACGACACGTTCCCAGCCCAGGGTAGTGATCAGTCCCAGGGCGGGGGGTGGTGAACCCACCGGCCGCCGACCATCGTCGCCACGACCTCGACCGACTCCAGCTCGTCCGGCGGGCACTCGAGCGGATCGCGGGAGAGCACGACGAGGTCGGCGAGGTAGCCGGGAAGGAGCTTCCCGCGCCGCCGCTCATCCCCCGAGAGCCAGGCCGGGGTGACGCACGTTGCGACGAGCGCGTCCTCGACCGTGACGCACTGCTCGGGCTGCCACGCAGGCCGCTCGTCGATCGTGCGCAGGACGCCGGCTCTGATCCCGGCGAGTGGGTCGAGCTCTTCCACCGGAGCGTCCGAGCCGTTCGCGACGAGCGCGCCCGACTCCAGCAGCGAGCGAAAGGCGTAGGCGCCGTCGATGCGTGCTGGCCAGAAGCGCTCGGCGAGGTCGCGATCCGACGGCGCGTGGCTGAACTGCACCGAGCAGGCCACGCCGAGCTCCGCAAACCTGCCGACGTCCTCCGGCGCGAGGCACTGCGCATGCTCGATCCGGTGGCGCAGTCCGAGCGGCTCCCACGCGTCGCGGGTCTGCTCGAACGTGTCGAGCGCCTCGCGGTTCGCCCGGTCGCCGATCGCGTGCACACCGACGGGCCAGCCGAGCCGAGCACCTTCGAGGACGATCTCGGCAAGCTGCTCTCCGCTCGTGATCACGACCCCGGAGCCGTCGAGCATCCACGCGGTCTGCGAGCCGAGCGTCCCGTCCATGAACGCCTTCAGGTAGCCGATCCGCAGGAAGTCGTCGCCGATGCCGGAGTGGATCCCGAGCGCGTCGAGCTCGAGGAGACGCTCGTGCGGGACCGAGCCCCAGACACGCAGCGTGAGGCCCTCGCGGTGGTGGATGCGCTGGAAGATCCCCGGCGCGCCGAGCCAGCCGTCCTTGTCGTGGATCGCGACGACGCCGCGGCTCGCTGCGATCCGCAGCCCCTCACGCGTTGCATCGACGAACTCGTCCTCGCTCGGCATCGCGGCACGGGCGCGGAACTGCCATGCGGACTCCTCGCGCAGGATCCCCGTCGGCGCGCCGGTCGAGTCGCGCTCGACGACGCCTCCCTCGACCTGGAGGTCGCCGTCGGCGCGCGCAAGGGCGGCGGAGTTGAGCCAGACGGAGTGGTAGTCCTTCGAGAAGAGGAGCGCGGGAACGTCGCCCGTCATGGCATCCAGCGCTGTTGCCGTCGGCTGCTCCGGCCACTCGGCGGACCGCCATCCGTACCCGCGAATCCAGCTGCCGTGCCGGGGATGGAGACGAACGCGCTCGAGCGCGTCCGCGAGGCTCGAGGCACCGTCCAGCTTGACCTCCCGCTGCGAGAGCGACCAGGTCGGGAAGTGGACGTGCGAGTCGGTGAAGCCCGGGAGCACACAGCGCCCGCCGAGGTCGACGACGTCGGGGCTCGGGAGGACGGTTTCGTGCGTCCCCACGCCTCCCGCGACGTGCGCTCCGGCGATCGCGAGCGCGCGAGTCGTCGGGAGCGACGGATCCAGCGTGCGGACGACGCCGTTCTCGAGGATCATGCGCGGCGACTGTATCGGTGAAGGCATGGGAATTCACAACGACCCGGCCGCGAAGCGGCCGCCTTCAGGGACTTGCAAGAACGGAATCCGCATTCGCGGATTCCGTTCTTGCGCTGATAGAACGGGAGGCGGAATGCTCGCGCACGTCGCCGTCAACGTGACCGACTTCGAAGCGGCGAAGAAGTTCTACCTCGGCGCGCTCGAGCCGCTCGGGTACCGGGTCGTGTACGAGCAGCCGGGGACGCTCGCCTATCTCGCGGACGCACACGGCCTCGACTTCGGGATCGGGAGGCGAGAGCCCGTCGGCGGCGCGCACGTCGCCTTCGAGTGCGGCGATCGCGCCCTGGTCGACGCGTTCTACGCTGCGGCGATGGCTGCGGGCGGCGTCGACAACGGCCCTCCCGGCCTCCGCCCGCAGTACGACGCGAACTACTACGCGGCGTACGTCCTCGATGCCGACGCCAACAACATCGAGGCCGTCTGTCACCACGCCCCGAGCTGAGCGCCGCCGCCACGCGCAGGCGACGGCGCCCGACGAGCAGTGTCAGCCGGCTTCGGGAACCGGCGTGGGTCGCCACCCTCCGTTCATCGCCGGTGAGCCCTCGGTCCCGTAGCCGCCCGGTACCGGACCGAAGAGCTCCGGGTAGCCCGACAGGCCGTGCTCGGAGACGTCGAGGCCGGCGGACTCGGCCTCGGCATCCGAGCGGATCCCGAACGTCGCCTTCATCGCCCAGAGCACGAGGAACGAGGCGCCGAACGTGAAGGCGCCGACCGCGAGGAGGCCGAGGGCCTGCGTGCCGAGCTGCGAGGCGGAGCCCGTGTAGAAGAGCCCTCCCGAGCCTGTCCCGAGGCGCTCGGCGAGGCTCGGCACCGTGAGGAAGCCGAGTGCGAGCGTGCCCCAGACCCCGGCCATGCCGTGCGCTGCCAGCGCGCCGACCGGGTCGTCGATGCGCACCCGCTCGACCGCGATCGAGCCGAAGACGACGATCGCACCCGCACCGAGCCCGATCACGATCGCCCCCCACGGCTCGACGAACGCGCACGCCGCGGTGATCGCGACGAGCCCCGCGATCGCGCCGTTCAACATCATCGAGAGATCGGGCCGGCGCATCACCGCCCACGACGTCACGACCGCGCCGACGACGCCCGCGGCGGCGCCGAGGTTCGTGTTCAGCGCGACGTACGCGAAGAATCCGAGGCCGCCGAACTGCACGCTCAAGGTCGAGCCGGCGTTGAAGCCGAACCAGCCGAACCAGAGGATGATCACGCCCAGGGTCGTGAAGGCCATGTTGTGGCCGGGAATCGGATTGGCACGGCCATCCGCGCCGAAGCGTCCGATACGCGGGCCGAGGATGAGCGCGCCGGCGAGCCCTGCGAGGGCGCCCTGGTAGTGGACGACGGTCGAGCCGGCGAAGTCCTGCATCCCGCGCTCGAAGAGCCAGCCGTCCGGCGACCAGATCCAGTGCGACACGAGCGAGTAGATCAGCGTGAAGACGATTCCGAACGCGAAGTAGACCCAGAGCTTCGTCCGCTCGGCCATGGCTCCCCAGACGATCGCGAGCGATACGCCGGCGAACGCGACCTGGAAGAGGTATGCGGCCGCCGCGGGGACCTCCGCGAACCACGAGAACGGCGCCTTCCCGATCCGCAGCAGCTCGTCGGTGGAGGGAGCGAAGCCCGAGCCTCCGACGAAGCCGTTGCCGCCGTCGCCGAAGGCCATCCCGAAGCCGAGGAGGTAGTAGACGATCGACGCGAGCGCGAAGATCAGCACGTTCTTGGCCGCGACGTGGCCGACGTTCTTCATGCGCGTCAGCCCTGCTTCGAGGAACGCGAAGCCCGCCTGCATGAAGATCACGAGCACGGCTGCCACCACCACCCAGACCGTGCTCACCGCGTACAGCAGCTCCTCGTTCGACACCCCGTCCACCTCCTCGCTGGTCGGACCACGAAAAAAGCCCCAGGACTCCAGTCCTGAGGCTCCGATGCCTGCTCACGCCTCCTCCGGCGGCTGCGTGAAGCCAGCACGTTAGCGCACCCGGCGGATGCCGATGCAGCGCAGCGTGAACCTAGAATGCGCGCGTGCCCTGGGAGCCTCTGAGCGACGACCAGCTCGAGATCCGCGACCTCGTGCGGACGATCGCGCGCGACCGCATCGCGCCGCGCGCCGCCGAGATCGACGAGTCGCACGAGTTCCCGTGGGACGTCGTCGAGCTCTACCGCGAGCACGGCATCTTCGGGCTCCTCTTCGACGAGGAGCACGGGGGCACCGGAACCGGGACGCTCCTCTCGCTCGTCGCGATCGAGGAGGTGTCGAAGGTGTGCGCGACGAGCGGCCTCATCCTCGCCGTGCAGGAGCTCGGGTCGCTGGGCCTCAAGCTGGCCGGGACGGACGAGCAGAGGGCGCGGTTCCTCCCGAGCCTCGCGTCCGGCGAGGTGCTGGCCGCATACGCGCTCACCGAGGCGGGGTCGGGCTCCGACTCCGCGGCGATGCGCACGACTGCGCGGCGTGACGGTGACGAGTACGTTCTCGACGGCTCGAAGCGGTTCATCACCAACGCGGCGGTCGCCGGTCTGTACACGGTCTTTGCGAAGACCGACCCGGAGGCCGGCCACTCCGGCATCTCCGCGTTCGTCGTCGAGTCCGGAACACCGGGATTCGACGTCGCTCGGCTCGAGCCGAAGATGGGGATCTCGGGCTCCACGACGGGCGAGCTGACCTTCGACCGTGCGCGCATCCCTGCGACGAACCTGCTCGGCGAGGAAGGCGAGGGCTTTCGGATCGCGATGCGGATACTCGACCGCTCGCGGCCGGGCGTTGCCGCGCAGGGGCTTGGGATCGCCCAGGGTGCCACCGACTACGCCCTCGAGTACGCGCGGTCGCGCGAGACGATGGGCAAGCCGATCGCGGAGCACCAGCTCGTCGCCGCCAAGCTCGCGGACATGGAAACGCGCTGCGAGGCCGCGCGCGGGCTCCTCTACCGCTTCGGCCGTATGGTCGACGAGGGCGCCGACGACGCCGAGCTCACGAAGGCGTCGGCAATGGCGAAGCTCTACTGCACCGACACCGCGATGGACGTCACGACCGAGGCGGTGCAGATCCTCGGCGGCTACGGCTACATCAAGGAGTACCCCGTCGAGCGCATGATGCGCGACGCCAAGATCACGCAGATCTACGAGGGCACGAACGAGATCCAGCGCCTCGTGATCGCGCGCGAGATGCTGAAGGAGTCGCGCGCGTTCCTGCTCGCCGGCGTCGCCTGACGCCTACGAGCGGCGGCAGAAGCGGTTGCGCGGCGTGCGGCCGTTCCAGGTGAACCCGGCGGCGACCGCTCGCGTCACCGAGATCGTGTAGCAGCCGGGGCGTGCGCGAACGAGCACGCGGCCCTTCCCTGCTGCACCCGTCACGACGCGCGCGCGGCCGAGACGCCGGTCTCCGACGCGAGTGACGATCGTGAGCGACGCGCGTGAGACGGGCCTCCGCGCGCCGTCGACGGCGCCCACCGTCACCTGAATCCCGCGCGACGTCCCGCGGAACGTCACCGCGAGGATCCGGAGCGTCGCGGGGCGCACGATGACGGCTGCGGAGGCCGTCAACGCGCCGCCGTTCGCCGACGCCGTAACGGTGCCGGCTCCGAGCTCGCGTCCGGCTCGGAACGCCACCGCGCCGCCGGCTCTCCGGACGAGCGTCCCGAGGGAGGGCGGCGTGACGCTCCACGTCAGGCCACCCGTCACGGCGTTTCCGAACGAGTCGGTCAGCGCTCCCGTGAACGTCGTCTCGCCACGGGCGCGGACCTCGCGCGTCGCAGGCGTCACCGCGATGCGCGCGGCGGCGCCCGCGACGACGGTCACCTGCGCAACGGCCTGCGTCGTCCCCGGCGCCGCGGCAGTGAGCGTCGCCGGCCCTGCGCGGGTGTCGAGGTAGTGGAAGACCACGCCCAATCCGGGCGAGAGCGGGAGAGTCAGCGTGCTCGTCCACGGCCCAGCGGGGGTCGTCGAGAAGGTGCCGCCCGGCGAGCTCGAGGTCAGGGTCACGGTGACGGGTCTCGAGACCGCGGAAGCGAGCGACAGCTGCAGCGGCGGCGAGGCGACGCCCGCGACGAGCGTCGCCGGCGCTCCGCCGATGGAAAGGGTCGACTGCGACCATGCGCGGAACGAGCGCCACGCCTCGTTGTGGCGGGCTTCCGCGAGGTCGAGCGCGCAGAGCGTCTCGCCCGGACCGCACGCGCCGCTCCCCGGGTTCTCGGGCTCCACGACCTCGCCCGAGTCGCGGATCGCTGCGGCGAGCCGGTCGAGGAGAACGCCGGTCTGATTCGCGAAGTCGGCCTGGGAGAGGCCGGTCGTGTTCCGCGGCGCCCAGGCGAAGCCCCAGTGGTCGCGCGGCTGCGCGCTCGTCGCGCTGAAG
>DASUCI010000164.1:0-11067 GCA_035762825.1 Gaiellaceae bacterium
AGGTTTTATACTGGCTACGTCCATAGGTACTTCGAACAGGAGGTCACTCATGACGACTCTTGTCCGTTGGGAACCGTTTCGGGAGCTCGGCACTCTCCAGTCGGAGATGAGCCGCCTCATGAACGGCATGCTCGAAGGGAACGGCCGTGGTGCGCAGACCTGGTTGCCGGCTCTCGATGTCTGGGAGACGCCGACCGACGTGGTCTACGCCTTCGACCTTCCCGGTATTCCCGAGGATCAGATCAGCATCGAGGTCAAGGACGAGAGTCTCACGGTCTCGGCCGAGAGGTCCAAGATCGAGGAGACAAGCGAGAACGGCTTCTATCGCTTCGAGCGCCGATACGGAACGTTTGCTCGCGCGGTCGGCCTGCCCCAGGGCGTCGACCAGGACAACATCGCGGCTCGCTACGAAAACGGCGTGCTTGAGGTGCGAGTGCCGAAGCCCGAAGAGGCGAAGCCCAAGAAGATCGCGCTCTCAAAGACCGTCGAAGCATAGGTCTGCGATCGCCGGGGACCTTAGGCCCCGACCGTTCGATGGAGTGGACGAGCTGCTCCCGAACCTGACGCGGGGGGGTACTGCACGTCCCGTACCGGACGCTGTCGCGAGAGGACTCGCGGGGGATGAGCGACGACCTCGACGACCGGCAGCGTCCGGGCTAAGAGCCAATCGGCGGCGCGCGGGACGCGCGAGCGGCGCGATCCGTGTGCCCGCTAAGTGGACGACTTTTACTGCTTTATCACACCCGAGAGTCGTCCTTGGGATAGAAGTAGAGGACGACGGGCGTCCCGCGGAAGGACTCGAGCGAGACGTCCTCGCCTGAGTCGCTCGGCAGCGTGAAGGTCGGCGCCGGCTGGCCTTCCTGGATCATCGGGCCGATGCTATCCGCCTCCGGATGCTCGGCTCACGGGGACGTCGCAGTGCCCGCGACCTCGATCTGCCCGGCGAGGAATGCGCGCTCGGGGCGGGCGATCTCGCCAGTGCGCCGGCGATCGTCTTCGTTGCGGTGCACGTAGCAGACGACGGCGTACCGGCCGGCGTCCGCGTCGACCGGGAGGAACGTGCGGGTCGTCGGCTCGACGTCAGCCCCCGCGATCCAGCGGCCGAACGGTGGAGGGACGTCGGAGCGGGCACGGTTCCGCAGAAGCCGTCTCGACTCGACCCGTTCCCGGACGAGCGCGATGTCGTCGACGGATTCGCCGTCGTAGAGAGCGACGACGCCGAAGGACCCGAAGCGGAACGTCGTGTTCTCGACCTCGATCGAGAGCCGCCCTGCCTCGGCGGTCGTGCTGCCCTCGTACACGCAGGCGTCGTCCGTGAGCGTCGCGTGCATCGCGCCGGTCTCCCCGCCGCAGGCCACGAGCAACGCGGTGACGGCCAGTAGCGGAGCCAGTGCGCGAGTACGCCTCGTCACGAGCCGAGCGTACAGCGGGCCTCGGTAGGGTGCCCGCGTGCTGACGGTGCACATCGCGCTGGGCATCGCGGTCGTCGTCGTGTGCGTCGCGTCAGCCGTCCTCGGGTTCGTCGCGTACCGCCGTCGCGGGAGCGGCGGAGCCTTCGTCTCGCACGCACTCGTCCTCGCGCAGACGCTGCTCATCGCACAGGCCGCCGTCGGGCTGCTCCTCCTGTCGGACGACCGCAGAGCGCCGGAGAAGCTCCACTACACGTACGGTGCGCTGGCGCTGGGGCTCGCCCTCACGCCCTGGTTCTACGCTCCCGGCGTCGGCCCGAAGCGCCTCCTCTGGTTTGCCGTGACGACACTGGTCGCCGGTGCGCTGGCGGTTCGCGCTTTCATGTCCGGGTCATGAGACGCCTCTGGGATCGCATTCCGGCCCTCGCGCGGGGGCTCGGCATCGTCGCGTTGATCGCGCTCGTCGTCGTCGTGCTGTCGCTGGAGCCGGTGGTCGCGACGGTCGGCGGGATCCTCCAGATCGCCTTCTTCCTTGCGATCGCGCTGTTCCTGTTCCTCGTGTGGCGCGAGCGCCGCGGCGACCTCGAGGCGTGGTCGGAGTGGAATCGGAGGCTCTTCTACGCCGCCGTCGTGCTCGCGGTGGTCGCGATCGGGCTCGCAATCGGCTACGGCCTCCCTGCGAGCCGCGACGCGTTCGCGCTCGTCATGACCCTGGGCGCGTGCGCGTACGTGATCGTGCGCGTCTGGCGCATCGAGCACCGGTATTAGGGCGAGGCAATCCTCGCCCCTACGGCGGGCGAGCCTCGTTCCCTACGGGAGGCGGAAGACCGGGCCGCGGCGAACCGTCGGCGCCGCGGGGTTCACGGGATGGACGAGCTGGAGCGTGTACCGGTAGCGGCCGGGCTTGAGGCGTCGCTTGCCGAGATCGGCCCGCACGAGCTCGCCGACGACGGCCGATCCCCGCGTCGCCAGCCTCGTCGCGCGGGTGTCGGCGTTCTCGAGCCGCACCGAGTAGCGGCAATCGAGATCGCAGCGGAAGCTGGCGCGGAACGCGCCGCGCTTCGCGGCCGAGCGGGTTCCGAACCTGAGATACGACGTCCGCACCGGCAGCTGCACGCCGGGACAACGTGCGATCGAGCCGCCGGTCGTACGGTCGAGCGCGCCCGTGACGAGCCGCTTGCTCGACTTCGGCGTGCCGTCGACGTAGTGGATCCCGGACTGCCAGGTCGCTCGTGCGCGTTCGTCACGCGACAGGAACAACAGCACCCCGACCACGTTGGGCTGGCAGAAGGCGAGCGAGAGCGCCTGTCGATAGTAGCTCGCCTGGACGACCTCGCTCACGGGCTTCGTCGTGGTGGGCTCGGTGCCCGTGTAGAGCGGCGCCTTGCTCGCCGGGATCTCGGTCTCGACTCCGTACTCCCCGTACAGGATCGGGAGCGTCGATCCACGCTGCGCGGTTCCGTCGAACGCCTCGGCGAGCAGGCCGACGAGCTTCTCGTAATCGGCGACGCCGATGGACGTGTTCAGTGGGTGGGCGACCGTCGGCGCGACGCTCGAGTTGTCGGCGTACACGTGGATCGCGAGGGCGTCCATAACGGGCTGCGCGCGGCCGCTCGCACGGTAGGCCGTTCCCAGCCCCTGGATGAAGGTCGTCGGGGAGTGCGTCGGCCGGGTGCCGTCCGGGCGATCCGTGCCGCGAGGCGAGACCGCGCCGCCGTACACCGTGACCGACGGGGACACCGACTTGATCGCGTCGTAGGTCTGCGCGAGGAGCGCGAGGTATGCGGCGGGCGCCGCGCTCGATCCGTCGAGCTCGAACTGCGGCAGCCAGAAGCGGTTCAGGTTGGGCTCGTTGCCGATGATCACGTGCTCTGCCGACGGTGCCCCGCGGACGACGGCTGCGGCATACGACGCGAAGTCGGCGCGGGCCTGCACCGTCAGCGGGGTCGTGCGCGATCCCGGGTGCATGACCGTGACGTACAGGCGGACCCCGTTTCGCAGCGCCGCGTCGCTCACGTTCTCGAGGACCCGTAGCTCCTCTTCGGTCGGCCTCTCGAGCCCGGGGGTCCAGTAGCTCGTGATCCGCACCGCCCGGAAGCCGGAGAGCCGAAATGCGGTCATGCGAGCCTCGGCCTCGACGAGCGTCGACGCCCGCACGTCGTCCTCGACGGCGCCCACGACGAGCCCTGGCCCCGCCGTCGCGAGCCCTGGGGCCAGAAGGGCCACGGCTGTTCCGAACGCGGTCAGGAGCGGCAGACGCATGGGGATACGCTAGCCCGAGAATGCGTGAAAACCTTGAAGGGAAGCTCAAGTCGCTTCCACGCGGGCCGGGCGTCTACCTCTTTCGCGACGAGGCCGGCGAGGTCCTGTACGTGGGGAAGGCAAAATCGCTGCGCGCGAGAGTTCGCAGCTACTTCCAGCGCGGCGACGGGCGGTTCGGTGCGGCTCGGCTCGTCGAGCGCGTGGACGACGTCGAGGTCATCGTCACGCGGACCGAGGCCGAGGCGCTCCACCTCGAGCAGAACCTCGTCAAGCGACACCGGCCGCCGTTCAACATCCGCCTCCGCGACGACAAGTCGTTCCCCTACATCGCGGTGACCCTCACGGACGAGTACCCGCGCGTGATGTTCACACGCGAGCGGCACCGGCGAGGGACCCTCTACTTCGGCCCGTACGCGAACGCGAAGAAGGTGCGGGAGACCCTCGACGTGCTGAACCGCGTCTTCCGCTTCCGCCCCTGCGAAGGGCCGCGTCCCGGCCGGCATTCGGGGATCCCGTGCCTCGACTTCCACATCGACCGCTGCTTCGCGCCGTGCATCGGAGCGATCTCGAAGGAGGGGTACGCCGACGTGATCGACGGTGTCGTCGGGTTCCTCTCGGGCGATACGAAGACCATCCAGGCCGAGCTGACCGAGCGCATGCGCGAGGCAGCGGCGGACGAGCGCTTCGAAGAGGCCGCGCGCTACCGCAACCGGCTCTTCTCCATCCGCCATCTCGCCGATCGGCAGGCGACCGAGCGGCGCGAGGTCGGGACCGTCGACGTCGTCGGCCTCGCGATCGGCGGCGACCAGGCGGCGGTGCAGGTCTTCCCGCTGCGCGACGGGAAGATGATCGACCGCTACGGGTTCCATCTCGAGAACGTCGAAGGCGAGGATCCGCAGTCGATCCTCGAGGCGTTCGTCCTCGAGTACTACGGCGGGACCCCGAGCACGCCGCCGGAGGTACTCGTTCCTCCCGAGATCACCGACACGGAGGCGCTCTCGGAGTTCCTGACGGAGCGTCGGGGTTCGCGCGTCGTCGTCCGGACGCCGCTCCGCGGCGAGAAGCGGCGGCTCGTCGAGCTCGCGACGGAGAACGCGCGCCATGCGCTCGAGGCCGACGCTGCGGTGCGCGAGGCTGCTCGTTCCAGGCGCATCGCCGCTCTCGAGGAGCTTCGCGAGGTGCTCAACCTCGAGAGCCTGCCCGTGCGGATCGAGTGCTTCGACGTCTCGAACATCCAGGGCGAGTCGATCGTCGCTTCGATGACCGTCTTCGTCGACGGCAAGGCGCGAAACGCGCACTATCGGACGTTCTCGATCCGCGGCCTCGCCGGACAGGACGACGTGGGGGCGATGCGCGAGGCCGTCTCGCGCCGGTTCGCGCGGCTGCGCAGCGGCGACGGCGACGAGAGCTTCTCGCGGATGCCGAACCTCGTCGTCGTGGACGGCGGGAAGGCCCAGCTCGCTGCTGCGCTCGCAGCACTGGAGGAGCTCGACCTTCCGCGCGTCGCCGTCATCGCACTCGCGAAGCGGGAGGAGGAGGTCTTCGTGCCGGGGTTTCCGGCGCCCATCGCCCTCGACCGCGCAAGCCCGGCGCTCCAGCTGCTCCAGCGGATCCGCGACGAGGCCCACCGGGTTGCGCTGCGCTACCACCGGCAGAAGCGGAGCGCGCGGTCGATGGAGACGATCTTCGAGGGACTCCAGGGGATCGGGCCTGCGCGCCGCCGCGCGATCATCCGGCACTTCGGCTCCGTCGAGCGTTTCCTCGAAGCGTCGCAGGAGGAGCTCGAGGGCGTTCCCGGCCTGCCGCCGAAGACCGCCCGCTCGCTCTACGCGCAGCTGCACAAGGCGGGTCCTTCCTAGGAGTCGGTCGCTTCCGGGAGCGGCCCGAGCGCCTTCCTGAAGCGGACGGTCCGGAGCGTGAGCACGATCGCCGTGAACCCTGCGACGACGTTGGTGAGCGTCAGCGTGAGCTTGGCCCCGACGCTGAACGCCAGGAGCACGGAGGCCGAAGCTACACCGCTCAGCGCGTAGAGGAGAAACGCCTGCTCGGTGCCGACGCCGGCGGGCGTGATGGGGAGCAGCGTCGCGACGCTCGTCGACACCTGCGTGAGTGCAGCGTTCTCGAGCGTCTGCGGGATGTGGAAGGCCGCGAGGAGGAACCAGATGGTCATGAGGCGCAGTCCCCAGTCGGCCGCCTGCCAGACCGCAACCTTGCGGAGGTAGCGCGTCGGGGGCGAGAGGACGCGGAACGCCTGCGCGACGCGCTCCCGGAAGTCGGCGACGTGGCCGGCGATCCAGAAGCCGAGAACTCCGAGGGCGACGAGAACGCCGGCGACGGTGAGCTCGAACAGCAGCGGCCGTCCGAAGAGCCACGCGAAGTCGAAGCTCCGCAGGCGCGGGAGGACGTCGAGGCCGGGCAGCTCGCCCGTCGTGAGAGCCCACGTGAGCAGCGCGCTCGCTGCGAACAGGTCGAAGAGGCTCAGGACGAGCGTGCTGGAGACGATCGTCGTGTAGGTGCTGCCCGGGATCGCGCGGTGCGCGAGCACGATCCTGACTGCATCTCCCGCGCGCGCCGGGACGATCGCGTTGATGCCGACGCCGGCGAGGTACGCGGCGTAGATCGAGATCCACGGCACGCGCTCCTGCGGGTACGCGGCGGCGAGCACGTTCCGCCAGGCGCGGCTCGTGCACGCCATCTTCAGGAGATGGCAGCCGATCGCGAGCGCGAGCGGGACGAACGCGACCGAGCCGATCTGGTCGAGGAAGGCATCGACTCCGTCGAGGACACGTACGAGCACGGCGTGTGCTCAGTACCCCGGGCGCCTGTGTTCAAGCCCCGATTCGACGCTGTGGAACGATCGGCGCAGTCTTGGCGTCTTTACAGTGCCAGGCACTGTAAAGACGTGTGCCGTGCTCGCAGCCACGGTTGTCGTGTCGCCATCGCCGGCTCTAGCTCTTGCCGTCTGAATCCGCAGCCAGGAACGGGTAGCGGTAGTCGGTGGGCGGCACGAACGTCTCCTTGACCGTGCGCGCGGAGACCCACCGGATGAGGTTCCACATCGAGCCGGCCTTGTCGTTCGTCCCGCTGGCGCGCGACCCGCCGAACGGCTGCTGCCCGACGACGGCGCCGGTCGGCTTGTCGTTCACGTAGAAGTTGCCGGCCGAGTAGCGCAGCGCGTCGTGCGCCTGCTCGATCGCGGAGCGCTCGGTCGAGAACACCGCGCCGGTCAGGGCGTACGGGGCCGTCTTGTCCACGAGTTCGAGCGTGTCGTCCCAGCGTTTCTCGTCGTACACGTACGTCGTGACGATCGGCCCGAAGAGCTCGTCGCGCAGGAGCCGGAAGCTCTTGTCCTCGGTTGCGATCACGGTCGGCTCGACGAAGTAGCCCTCCG
This sequence comes from Gaiellaceae bacterium, assembly GCA_035762825.1. GTDB lineage: Bacteria > Actinomycetota > Thermoleophilia > Gaiellales > Gaiellaceae > GMQP-bins7. The sequence continues at coordinate 7,063 of DASUCI010000164.1, forward strand.
AGTCGTCGGTCGTGCCGCCGGTGAGGATCTCGGCGCCCTCGGCGCGCGCCTCGGCGATCGCGTCCGAGTGCGTCTTGAAGGCGTTCGCGTCGATGACGGCTCCCATGAAGTTCTCGAAGTCGGCAGGATCGCCCATGCGAATCGACTTCACGTCGGCGACGAGCTTGTCCTTGACCTCCGGCCAGAGGTTCGACGGGACGTAGAGCCGCGAGGCCGCGGAGCACTTCTGGCCCTGGTACTCGAACGAGCCGCGGACGACGGCGGTCGCGACGGCCTCGGCCTCGGCGGAGGGGTGCGCGAGGATGAAGTCCTTCCCGCCCGTCTCGCCGACCAGCCGTGGATAGCCGTGGTACGTGCCCGCGGCGACGTTCGCGCCGACGGTCTCCCACATGCCGTTGAAGACCTCCGTCGAGCCGGTGAAGTGGATTCCGGCGAGGTCGGGGCTCGCGAGCGCGGCGCTCCCGATCTGCGCGCCGGAGCCGTAGACGAGGTTGATCACGCCGTCCGGCAGACCGGCCTCTTGCAGGAGGCGCATGTAGTAGTAGGCCGACAGTGCGGCAGTCGACGCGGGCTTCCACAGGACCGTGCAGCCCATGAGAGCCGGCGTCGAGGAGAGATTCCCGCCGATGCACGTGAAGTTGAACGGGCTGACGGCGAGGACGAAGCCCTCGAGCGGCCGGTACTCCAGCCGGTTCCAGATCCCGGTCGGCGAATACGGCTGCTCGGAGTAGACGCGGACGAGGAAGTCGACGTTGTAGCGCCAGAAGTCGCACATCTCGCACACGGCGTCGATCTCCGCCTGGTGCGCCGTCTTCGACTGGTTGAGCATCGTCGCCGCGTTCAGGGTCGAGCGCCACGGCCCCGAGAGGAGCTCGGCGGCTCGGAGGAAGATCGCGGAGCGCTCGTGCCACGGCATGCGCGACCACTCCGCGTGTGCCTTCGTCGCGGCGTCGATCGCCTGCTGTACGTGCTCGGCGCCGCCCTTCGCGACGTCGGCCAGGACGTGATCCTTGCGGTGCGGCATCACTGCCTCGAACGTCTCGTCCGCGTGGACGTCTTTCCCGCCGATGATCATCGGGATCGAGATGCGCTCGCCCTGCATCGCCTGCAGCCGGGCCTGCAACTCCGCACGCTCGGGCGTGCCGGGAGCGTAGGACTTGACCGGCTCGTTCTCGTGGGCGGGCGGGGTGAAGATGCCGTGTGCGCTCATGTGGGCGATTCTAGAGTGGCGTCGGTGGCGATCGTCGAGACGCGCTACGCCGTGCCCGGTTGGGGGTTCGGGGAGCTGTGGCGGCGCGACGAGGTCCTCCTCGCGCACGACTTCCATTTCCGCAGCGGACATGTCCAGGGACCTGACCCCTGGGGTGGCCGCTTCGGACACGTCCGCGAGGGCGGCGCTGCCGATTTGATCTCCCGTATCCATGCGTTCCTGGCAGGAGACGCCGTGTCCTTCGAGGACGTGTGCATTGACCTCGAGTGGGCGACGCCGTTCCAGCGCACACTCGTCGACGCGCTGCGCGCCGTCCCGCGCGGCGAGGTCGTGTCCTACGGCGAGCTCGCCGCGCTCGCGGGGCGGCCAAGGGCTGCGCGCGCGGCAGGGTCGTTGTGCGCGGCGAACCGGTTCGCCTTCGTCGTTCCGTGCCATCGTGTCGTCGCCGCGCACGGCATCGGCGGGTACGGCTCCGCCGGGGTGGAGGTCAAGCGCCGGCTTCTCGCGCTCGAGGGCGTCCGACTGTGATCACGTCGGAGGACGTCCGCGAGGAGCTCGCGACCATCGCGCCGCAGCGCGAGTGCGACCGGCTCGCGGAGCTCTCGGCGCTCTTCCACGCAGCCGGGAGCCTGCACCTCCGCGGGGCCGGCGAATGGGCGCTCCATCTCGACCTCGGAAGCGGCGCGGCTGCACGGCGTGCCTTCGCGCTGCTCAGGGACAGCGGCATCCGCTCCGAGATCCGTACGTACCGCCGCCGGGCGTTCGACACGGCCACCCGATACCAGCTCCACGTCGACGGGACCGAGGAGGCGCTGAGGGTGCTAACGGCGGCCGGTGTCGTCGATCGCAGGCACGGCCCGCTCGAGAGGCCGCCGCGGCGCGTGGTCGCACGGAGCTGCTGCCGGGCCGCCTACCTGCGCGGTGCGTTCCTCGGTGCCGGCTCCCTGTCGCTCGGCCGCTCACCTCATCTCGAGCTGCGCACCGCTTCGAGCGAGTCCGCCGCGCTGCTTGCCCGTCTGGCCGAGAGTGAGGGAATCGAGCTCGCGCTCGCCACACGCGAGAGTCACACCGTCGCCTACGCGAAGAGCCGGGAGGCGATCGAGTCGCTGCTCGCGCGGATGGGAGCCGCCGAGGCCGTGCTCATCCTCGAGGAGCGCGCGGTCGTGGCCGGGACCCGCGAGCGCGCCAACCGGCTCGCCAACGCCGACCACGCGAACCTCGTCCGCACGAGCCGTTCCGCACGACGCCAGCTCGCGGCGGTCGAGAGCCTGCGCGCCGCCGGCGAGCTCGCAGACTTGCCCGACGCGCTCCGCGAGGCGGCCGAGCTGCGGCTGCGCCATCCGACGGCGTCGCTGCGTGAGCTCTCGACGCGCGCCGACCCGCCAGCGTCGAAAGCCGCGCTGTACCGGCGTCTCCGCGCTCTCGAGGATCTGGCGGAAGACCGCGGCTAGACTCGGCCGCGACCGGGCATCGAGAGCGGAGGAGAGATGGCAACGCGCGTCGGCATCAACGGCTTCGGCCGCATCGGGCGGAACTTCTTCAGAGCCCAGCACTCACTCGGCTCGGACCTCGAGATCGTGGCGCTGAACGACCTCGGCGACGCGAAGACGATGGCGCACCTCCTGCGCTACGACTCGACGCTCGGCCCCTTCCAGGGCGAGGTCGAGCTCGCCGACGGGACGCTCCGCGCCGCGGGCGAGGAGATCCGCATGTTCTCGGAACGCGATCCGGGTGCGCTCCCGTGGGGCGACCTCGGGGTCGACGTCGTGCTCGAGTCGACGGGCTTCTTCACCGATCGCGAGGGCGCCCAGAAGCACCTCGATGCGGGCGCGAAGAAGGTCGTCATCTCGGCGCCTGCGACTGATCCGGACATCACGGTCGTCCTCGGTGTGAACGACGACCAGTACGACCCGGACTCGCACCACATCGTCTCGAACGCGTCGTGCACGACGAACTGTGTTGCCCCGCTCGCCAAGGTACTGCACGACCTGGGCGAGATCCGGTCCGGATTCATGACGACGATCCACGCCTACACGCAGGACCAGAACCTCCAGGACGCGCCGCACAAGGACCTCCGCCGGGCGCGCGCGGCAGCGATCAACCTCGTGCCGACGTCGACCGGCGCCGCCAAGGCGATCGGCCTCGTGCTCCCGGAGCTCCAGGGCAAGGTCGACGGGATCTCGGTGCGTGCGCCCGTGCCGACCGGTTCGTTGACCGATCTCGTCGTCTCGCTGGGGCGCGAGACCTCCGCCGACGAGGTGCAGGCCGCGTATCGCGACGCGGCTTCCGGCCCGCTCGAGGGGATCCTCCAGTTCTCCGAGGACCCGCTCGTCTCGACCGACATCGTCGGGAACCCGTACTCGTGCATCTACGACAGCCCGCTGACGATGGTGCACGGCAGCACGGTCAAGGTCTTCGGCTGGTACGACAACGAGTGGGGCTACTCGTGCCGGCTCGTCGACGTGATCGGCAAGCTCTTGCCGTAATGCATCAGCCGCGGTCGGTTCGCGAGGCGGACGTCGCAGGCAAGCGCGTCCTCGTCCGCGCCGACCTGAACGTCCCGCTGGAGGACGGGAAGGTCGCCGACGACACGCGGATCCGGGCATCACTGCCGACGCTGCGCCTCCTGCTCGACCGGGACGCAGCGCACGTCGCCGTCTGCTCGCACCTCGGCAGGCCGAGAGGACCGGATCCGGCATTCGCGCTGGCTCCCGTCGCAGCGCACCTGCGTGAGCTCGTCGACGACGACCGCCTCGCGGTGCTCGAGAACACCCGCTTCGACCCGGGCGAGACGA
>DASUCI010000165.1:0-5294 GCA_035762825.1 Gaiellaceae bacterium
CAGCGCGACGCAGTCGGCGCTCGTCGCGCCGTCCGCGTTCTCAATGAAGTTCGCGTGCTTCGGCGAGATCATCGCGCCGCCGATCCGGTGGCCCTTCAGGCCGCACAGCTCGAGCATCCTCCCCGCACCCAGCTCGCCGGCAGGGTTCTTGAAGACGCTCCCGAAGGTTCGCTTGTTCGTCGGCTGCGTGTCCTTGCGCTGCGCGACGAGCTCGGCCACCCTGGCTTTGATCTCGGCCGGGGGACGCGCCTCGAGCCGGTACTCGACCGCGGCCACGACGTCTGAAGGGCCCAGCTCCGCATGCCGGTACGTGAGGCCGAGCTGATCGGTCGACAGCCATTCCTTCCCCTCAGCCGTCGCCACGAGCGCCCGGACGAGCACGTCCGACCAGTCTCGCCCGTAGGCACCGGCATTCATGCGCACGCCTCCGCCCGCGGTCCCCGGGATCGCGCACGCGAACTCGAACCCACCGAGGCCGACGTCACGCGCGCGGTGGAGACAGACCGCGTTCGTCGCGCCTCCGCCGGCGCGCAGGACGCCCTCGTCCGTCTCGACCGCCGCCAGCTCACCCTCGAGCCTGAGGACGAGGGCATCCACACCCTCGTCGGATGCGAGTAGGTTCGAGCCGAGGCCGACCGGGAGGACGGCGAGCTCCTCGTCACGCGCGAATCGCAGCGCCTCGACGAGCTCGGCAACAGTGCGCGGCCGTGCAAGTGCCCGCGCCGGCCCTCCGACGCCGATCGTCGTGAGCCGCGCGAGCGGGACGTCGCGCTCGATTCGCGTCACCCGGGGAGCCCTTCGACCACCGCGCGCGCGATCCGCCACGGCTCGCCGACACCCAGCGTCACGATCACGTCGCCGGGCCGAGCCCATGCAAGCGCGAGCGTGGACGCGTCTTCGAGCGTCGGCGCCCAACCACGCCGTGTGCCCGGCGGCACGTCGTCGAGGACGAGCTTCCCGGTGATACCGGGAAGTGCCGCGTCGCGACCGCCGATGACGTCCGTGACGATCGTCCCGTCCGCGAGCCCGAGCGCGGCGCCGAGCTCGTGGTGGAGCTGCCGCGTCCGCTCGTGGACGTGCGGCTGGTACACGGCGACGAGCGCCCGGGGCTTCGGCTCGAGCTCACGCGCCGTCCGCAGCGTCGCTGCGATCTCCGTCGGGTTGTGGCCGTAATCGTCGATCACGCGGACTCCGCCGCGTTCCCCGACGAGCTCGAAGCGGCGGCCGACGCCCGAGAACGACACGATCGCGCGCTCCGCGTCGGCACGGTCGACCCCCGCCAAGGCGAGCACGGCGAGCGCGGTGGCCGCATTCGCGCGATTGTGGTGGCCCGGGACGGCGAGCTCCAGCGGTACGGGCTCGAGCTCCCAGCCGCGGACCGCATGCGTCGCCCGTGCGAGCCAGTCCTCGAAGAACGCCGCCAGCTCGGCCTCCGAGCCGTACGCAGCGTGGTGATCGAGCTCGACGTTCGTGACCGCGGCGATCTCCGGCTCGAGCAGCGCGATCGACCGGTCCGACTCGTCGCCCTCGACGACGAGCCATCCCTCCCCCACACCCGCGTTCCCGCCGAGCTGCGGAACGACCCCACCGACGATCCACGCGGGATCGCGGCCCAGCTCGCGCAGTACGTAGGCCACCATCGCGGCCGTCGTCGACTTGCCATGCGCGCCGCCGACGACGATCGCCGGCCGCAGGGAGACGAGCTCGGCGAGAAACTCCGCACGCGATCGGCCTTCGACTCGTCCTCCGTGCGCGGTGGAGACCACGACTTCCGCCCCGGCGGGCGGAGACGGCTCGCCGCCGACGTCGACCTCGATGCCTTGGAGCGCGTCGAGAAAGATCGTGTCACGCGCGTCCCAGCCTCCGACCTCGGCACCCAGCGCCTGGGCGAAGTTCGCATACGCGGACAGCCCAGCGCCGCCGATCCCGACGAAGTAGAAGCGCCGCCCCGCGAGTGGGAGCGCTCTCACCTGCCGGCCTTCGCCAGCGCGACGAGCTCGTCCGCCACGACGTCCGCCGCGTCGGGCTTCGCAAGCGATCGCATCGCCTCGCTCATCTCCGCGAGCCTCGCCGTGTCACCGAGCAGCTCCTCGACCAGCGCGGGGACTCGTGCGAGGTCGCTCTGATCGACGACGACCGCGCCGCCACCCGCCTCGAAGTGCCGGGCGTTCAGCGTCTGGTGATCCGCGGTCGCATGCGGGTACGGCACGAGGATCGCAGGCGTGCCCGCGGCGGCGAGCTCCCAGACGGTGCCGCCGGCGCGCGAGATCGCCAGGTCAGCGGCAGCAAGCGCAGCTCCGAAGTAGTCCGTCGACTCGAGCAGGACGTAGTCGTCACGCGTGACACGAGGTCGCACGGCCTCGTAGTCACGCGCTCCCGACACATGGAGCACGGCCGGCCCCCCGTCGCCGAACGCCTCGACTGCGAACTCGTTGAGCGCTTGTGCGCCCGCCAGCCCGCCGAAGACCGCAAGCACCGGGCGGTCCTGCGGAAGCCCGAAGTGGGCCCGCGCGTCCTCTCGCCCGGCACCGAGATGCGCCGCAGGGATCGGGCGCCCCACGACGCGATACCTCGCACCGTCCCGTCCGTCGATCGCATACGCGAGGAACACGCGACTGGAGAGGGGTGCGGCGAGCCGATTCGCGAGCCCGAGGTGCGCGTCCGCCTCCGTCAGAGCTGTCGGGATCCCCCGCACGCGCGCGGCGAGCACCATCGGCCCCGCTACGTACCCCCCGCCTCCGAGAACGACGTCGGGCCTCCGTCGCGACAGGATCCGCCAGCATGCGAACGGCGCGCGGATCGCCTGCCACACGGCACGCACGAATCCGAGGCCGATCCTCCGCGGGAAGCCCGAGACGACGAACGTGTCGAGCTCGAAGCCCGCGTCAGGAACGAGCTGCGACTCGACGCGGCCGCGCGACCCGGCGAACGTCACGCTCACGCCGCGCGCGCGTAGCGCCTCCGCGACCGCGAGAGCGGGTCGAACGTGACCGGCCGTCCCGCCCGCCGCGATCACGCACCGAAGCCTTGGCGACTCGTCCATTGACGGCGATGTTAAGGAGAACCCCCATCCCGGTGAGCAGCACGACGAGACTCGAGCCTCCGTACGAGACGAACGGCAGCGGTATCCCGGTCAGCGGCGCGATGCCGAGCGCCGCGGCAAGGTTGATCGCCGCCTGCCCGCAGACGAGCGCGGTGATCCCGGCCGCGAGGAGCTTGCCGAACGGGTCCTGGCAGCGCATCGCGATGCGGAAGCCGGCGATCGCGAGCAGCGCGAACGCGGCGATCACGAAGGTCGCGCCGATCAACCCCAGCTCCTCTCCGATGACCGCGAAGATCATGTCCGTGTGCGCCTCGGGGAGGTACGAGACCTTCCCGACGCCCTCTCCGAGCCCGGCGCCGGTGAACCCGCCCGAGCCGATGCCGATCGTCGCCTGGACGATCTGGAAGCCGGCGCCCTGCGCGTCAGACCACGGATCGAGGAAGCTGAAGATGCGCGCGCGGCGGTACGGCTCGATCCAGATGGCGAGGAGGCCGAGCCCGATCGCCAGCGTGCCGGCGCCGACCAGCAGGCGGATCGGCACCCCCGCCACGAGGAAGATCGCGAGCATCATCCCGGAGAGCGTGATCGTGGTTCCGAGGTCGGGCTCGACGACGATCAGCCCGGCGAAGATCAGGGTGAGCGCGCCGAGCGGATTGAAGATCTCGCGGAGCGTTTGCGGCGCCTTCCGCCGGGCGAGGTACGTCGCCGCAAACAGGCACAGCGCCAGCTTGGCGAGCTCGGACGGCTGGAAGCTCGCCGGGCCGACGATGAACCACCGGTGCGCGCCGTTGATCTGCGGCCCGAGGACGAGCACGGCGGCACACAGCACGAGTGCTGCGAGGACGAGCGGCGGCGCGACAAAGCGGAGACGGTGGTAGTCGAACCGCGCCGCGAGCACCATGAAGACGACGCCGACGAAGGCGTACACGGCCTGGCGCTTGAGGTAGCTCATCGGATCGCCGTTCCCGAGCGCGGCGGACGCCGAGGTTGCGCTGTAGACCATGACGAGGCCGAACGCGACGAGGCCGAGTGTCAGGAACGCGACCAGGCGCTGATCCGCGTAGCCGTCCGCCGTCTTCAACGCTGTGCCTCCACGAGCTCGCGGAACGCGTCGCCACGTGCCTCGAAGTCGCGGAACTGGTCGAAGCTCGCGCACGCAGGCGAGAGGAGGACGACATCACCGGGCGACGCGGCCCCGGCGGCGCGGGCCACCGCGGTCTCGAGATCTCCCGCGGCGACGTACTGCACGCTTTCGCGCCCGAGCGCGGTTGCGATTTCCTCGGCGGCCTCGCCGATGAGGTAGGCGCGGTCGCCCTCGCGGAACGCAGCAGCGAGCTCGGCATAGGTCTCGTTCTTGCCCCGCCCGCCGAGAATGACGTGCAGCGTCGAAGGACGAAGCGCCTCGATCGCCCGCAGTGCCGCAGCCGCGTTCGTCGCCTTGGAGTCGTTGACGTAGCGCACACCGCCGACCGTAGCGACGTCTTCGATGCGGTGCTCGACGCCGGGGAAGCTCCGGAGCGCTCGCGCAATCGCGTCTTCGGACACGCCTGCCGCGCGGGCGGCCGCGGTCGCAGCCGCTGCGTTCTCACGATTGTGGGCGCCGGGGATCGACGGCTCGGCCGGTAGCAGGTCGTCGCCGGCGAACTCGATGGCGCGCGCCGTGCCGGGCACGTCACCGAAGCCCCGAGGCACGACTGCGGTGTCGTCCTCGGTCTGGAGCGCGAACAGGCGGAGCTTGGTCGCCGCGTAGTCCTCGAACCGCCCGTAGCGATCCAGATGGTCCGCCTCGAGATTCACCAGCACGCCGATCCGTGGGTGGAACACCTGCATGTCGTCGAGCTGGAACACGCCGACCTCACAGACGACCCAGGCGTCCTCCTCGACGGAGCCGACGAGCGAGCTCAGAGCGCGCCCGATGTTGCCCGCGACCTCGACGCGGCGCCCGTCGGCTCGAAACATCTCGCCGATGAGCGCCGTCGTGGTCGTCTTTCCGTTCGTCCCCGTCACGGCCACGATGGGGTTCGAGAGAAGACGCGCTCCGAGCTCGAGCTCGTCCCACACCGGGATGCCACGCGCGCGGGCGGCCGCGATCAGCGGCACGTCGGCCCGGACTCCCGGGCTCTTGACGACGAGATCGATCCCCTGTGTCAGCGTCTCCTCCTCGGCCTCGAGGTGGACTTCGACACCACGCTCGCGGAGCCTTCCCACGTTCGCCTGCGGGTCGACGTCGAAGCCGACGACCTCCGCACCG
>DASUCI010000166.1:0-6167 GCA_035762825.1 Gaiellaceae bacterium
ACGATCGCGATGGCGGTGAGGACAGCTCGGAGTTTTCGCCCCGCGAGGCCGCGGAGGGAGACCTTGATCAACTGGCGGCGACCTCTTCCATCACGGTGAGGATCTCGTGGGCATCACACTCACCCAGCTCGCGCACGATCGAGCCGTCCGCGAGGAAGAGCACACGGTGCGCGACCGCTGCCGCCTGGGCGTCGTGCGTGACCATCACGATCGTCTGGCCGTAGTCGTCGACCGAGCGGCGCAGGAGCTCGAGGATCTCGGCGCTCGTCGACGAGTCGAGGTTGCCGGTCGGCTCGTCCGCGAACAGCACGGTGGGCTTCGAGACCAGGGCGCGCGCGATCGCGACGCGCTGCTGCTGTCCGCCCGAGAGCTCGGACGGCCTGTGCGTCAGCCTGTCCGTCAGCCCCACGTCCGACACGAGCTGATCGAACCACGCCTTCTCGGGCTTCTCGCCTGCGATCGTCAGCGGCAGCGAGATGTTCTCCTTCGCGTCGAGCATCGGGAGCAGGTTGAAGAACTGGAAGACGAACCCGATGTGCTCGCGCCGGAGCTTCGTGAGGTCGTTGTCGCCGAGCGTCGTGATCTCCGTGCCGGCGATGCCGACCGAGCCGGAGGTCGGCTTGTCGAGCCCCGCGAGGATGTGCATCAGCGTGGACTTCCCCGAGCCCGACGGCCCCATGACGGCCGTGGCCTTGCCCGGCGCGATGTCGACCGACACGCCCCGCAGCGCATCGACGGCGGTGTCGCCTTCTCCGTACCGGCGCGTGACGTCGCGTGCGACGACGACGGCACCGTTTGTGCTCTCGCTCATGTGCTCCCGGCTCCTCTCCACTCGTTCGAGCGGCGAAGGCTACAGCCCGCGAGCGGCGGGGATGCAGCCACCCGGTCATGCCCGCAGGTCGGTATCCGCTCGCGCGGATACCGACCACGAGAATCCCTGAAGCGCGAGCGCTTCGCGCTCGCGATCGCACCGTTGAGACCTCTCCCAATGTGAGGCTCAGCCCTTCCGCTCCCGCAGCCGATAACCCGTTCGGAGATGTCCACGCGCGTCGAGATCCGGCAGCTCATGGAGCGCACGCGAGCCGGCACCGCCGAGGTGCTCCAGCCGATCTCGGACGACGAGCTCGCCGCACAGATCTCGCCGCTGGCGCCGCCGCTCGTCTGGAGCCTCGCGCATGTCGCCTACTTCGAGGAGCTCTGGCTGCTCCGCTACGTCGGCGGCGCTGCCCCCATCTCGGACGCGCACCGCGACGTCTACGAGGCGCTCCGTCGCGCCCGGCAAAATGGAGCGCGCCTGCCGGCGCTTCGCGCCGAGCCGGTGCGCGCATACGCCGCAGACGTTCGCGAGCGCGCGCTCGACCTGCTCGAGCACATCGACCTCGAGAGCCCCGACGCGCTCGTCCGCCGCGGCTACGCGTTCGGGCTCGTCGTCCAGAACGAGCTCGTGTCCCAGGAGGCGATGCTCGAGGCCCTGCAGCTTCGCTCCGGCCGCTCGTATCCGGTGCCGTCGACGACCAACCCGGATCGCGCGCCGACCGGCCCCGAGGAGATCCACGTTCCCGGCGGCACGTTCCTGCTCGGCGCCGAGTACGAGCCCTGGGCGTACGACAACGAGCTCGAGGCGCATGAGGTCGAGGTCGAGCCGTTCGTCATCGACCGGACGCCGGTGACGAACGCCCAGTTCGCGGAGTTCGTCGACGGCCGCGGCTACCGCTCGGCAAGGCACTGGAGCGCGGCGGGGCTCGAATGGCGCGACCGCGAAGGCGCCCGCGCACCTCTGTACTGGGAGGGCGGCCCCGACGGCTGGGAGCGCGTCCGCTTCGGCGTGCGCGAGCCGTTGCCGCCGAACGAGCTCGTCCAGCACGTCTCGTTCCACGAAGCCGAGGCGTTCGCGCACTGGGCGGGCAAGAGGCTCCCCACCGAGGTGGAGTGGGAGCGCGCCGCCGCCTGGCACGACCACGACGGCAAGTTCCGCTACCCATGGGGCCAGGCGTGGATGGGCTTCGAGGCGAGCCTCGACCGCCGACGCTTCTCCCCCGCTCCCGCGGGCTCGTACGCAGGCGGCGTGAGCCCCGTCGGCTGCGTGCAGATGGGCGGTGATGTCTGGGAGTGGACGTCGTCCACCTTCCACGCGTATCCCGGCTTCATCGCGTTCCCCGGGCCGGAATGCTCCGAGGTCAACTTCGGCGACGAGGTGCGCGTGTTGCGCGGTGGCTCGTGGGCCACCGACGGCCTCGTCGCGCGCGCGTCACTCCGCCGCTGGGAGCACCCTGGCCGGCGCGAGATCTTCGCGGGCTTCCGCTGCGCGAGGCACGCCTAGACAGGCGTCTCGAGCCGTTCGCGCAGCCTCTCGGCTCCGCCAGCCGCGAGCGAAGCCCGCATTGCCTCGTGGCCGGCGTCCGCAGCGCGGTCGAGCGCGGCGAAATCGCGGAGCGCGACGTTCTGAACGTCCGGCGTCACGACAAGGTCGGCAAGTGACCGATTGCGCTCGGCCCGCTCGACGCTGCCGAGCACGGTCGCGCGCGACAGCGTCTCCGTGATCGACGGGAGCGCCGGCGCAACCGAGGAGTCGAGCTCGTCGAGACGGCGAATCACGTCGACCGCGACGATCGGCCCTTCGTCGTCCGCCTCCATGACATCCACCGGAAGGTTGTTGAGGACACCGCCGTCGACGAGCAGGTGACCCGGTCGCGACAGCGGCGGGACGAGGCCCGGGATCGACATGCTCGCGCCTACCGCCTCGAGAACGAGCCCTCGGCGATGGACGACGGTTCGGCTCGCGAGCAGGTCGGCACTGATGGTGAAGAGCGAGATCCGAAGCTCCTCCATGATCTGGTCGCCGAACACGCGCTCCAGCATCCGACCCGCCTTCCGCGAGCGGATGAGGGAGACACGGGGAAGCGTGTAGTCGTTGAACGGCGAGCGGCGAACGAGCTCCTCGCGGCAGCGAGCCCGCATCTCGTCCGGGTCGAGCCCGAGCGCATGCAGCGCCCCGATGAACGACCCGATGCTGCAGCCGCCCACGCGGTCGATCTCGAAGCCGGCCTCACGGAGCGCGGCAATCGCGCCGATGTGCGCGAAACCCCGCGCACCACCTCCTGAGAGGACGACTCCGAGCGACCGGCCCACGAGACGGCGCGCGACTCGCGCGACGGACGCGCGGCTCCCGCCGGGGTCGAGATGATGGTGCGCGCGCGCCTCGACGCCATCCAACAGCGCCACGACCGTGGATCGCGGAACGCCCTCGGCGAAAACGAGATCCGCGCCGTCCGGAAGCTCGCCAAGGCCCGCCCGCCCGTCCGAGACGAGGACGACCCGGCGGTCGGACTGCCTTCCGCAGAACGCCGACCACTCATCCTCGCCCGATGCCGCGAGCACGACGAAGGCGTGCTCGCGCTCGGCTCGATCGAGCGCGGCCGCGCGATCGTCACCGAAGTCCTCGGACGAGAGCAGCGCGACGCGTCCGAAGCTCCGAAGAGCGTCTGCGACCCGCACGGCAAAGGCGACTGCCTCGTGTCCGGGCCCGTCGACCGAGATCACACTCGGACGAACGCTCGGTGGGAGAAGCTCTCCGCTCGCCTGCAGCTGGAGCGCGAGCGCTCGCGCCACCGAGACCGCGAAGCCGGAGTCGCGCTCGAGCAGCGCGTCGAAGACGTCTGCGTCGAGCTCCAGCAGCACGGCGTCCCGAACGGCCTGCACCGTTGCCGACCGCGGTGATCCCGTGAGCAGCGACAGCTCGCCGATCGCGGCGCCTGCCCCGAGTTCGCGAACGGTGCTCGGGCCGTCCTCGCGCTCGACGACGACGCGGAGGCGACCGCTGTGCACGAGAAACAGGCGATCCGCCGCGTCGCCCTGACGGATTACGACGTCGCCGGCCCGGACCTCCACGGGCCGCAGACGAGCGTGGAGCGTGTCGAGCGTCGTTTGATCGGCGCCGGCGAGGATCGGCAGCCCAGAGAGGAGGGAACGCTTCGAGCCGCTGGCCGAAGCGGTCACCGGCCAATCGTCGTTCCCGGATAGGACCACGGGCAACGCTAACGCAGCGCGGCCACGACAGACAAGCACGTCAGCGCATGAGCTCGACGGCGCCGGACAGCACCTCGCCGAGGATGCCGACGATCTCGTCGAACTCGGCCTGGCCGGCGACGAGCGCCGGCGAGATCTGGATCACGGGATCGCCGCGGTCGTCGGCACGACAGATCATCCCGGCGTCCCAGAGGGCGGTCGAGAGGTAGCCGCGCAGGAGCTTCTCGCACTCCTCGGCCGTGAAGGTCTCACGCGTGTCCTTGTCCTTCACCAGCTCGATCGCCCAGAAGAAGCCCGTGCCGCGGAGGTCGCCCACGATCGGGAGGTCGAGGAGCTGTGAGAGGGTCGCGCGGAACGCGTCCTCGTTCTCTCGCACGTGCTCGATGATCCGCTCGCGCTTCATGATCTCGATGTTCTTGAGCGCGATCGCGCACATCACGGGATGCCCGCCGAACGTGATCCCGTGCGAGAACATCGACGTCGCGCCCAGGAACGGCTCCATGACCCGGTCCGTCGCAATCACCGCGCCGAGCGCCGCGTAGGACGAGGACAGGCCCTTCGCGCTCGTGACGATGTCCGGCCGGATGTCGTAGCGCTCCGAGCCGAACCAGTAGCCGAGCCGCCCGAAGCCGGTGATCACCTCGTCCGCCGAGAGCAGGATCTCGTAGCGGTCGCAGATCTCCCGCACCCCGCGCCAGTAGCCCTCGGGTGGCGTGAAGCAGCCACCGGCGTTCTGCACCGGCTCCATGTGCACGAGGCACACCGTCTCCGGCCCCATCGACAGGATCGCCTGCTCGAGCTCGGCGAGGAGGAAGGCCGTGAACTCCGCCTCGGTCTCGTCCGGAGGGCGGTGATAGCGATTCGTGTTCGAGACGTGGCGCACCTCGGGGAGCAGCGGCTCGAACGGCGCGCGAATCGCAGGGATGCCGTTGATCGAAAGCGCGCCCAGCGTCGTCCCGTGGTACGCGATGTGCCGCGCGATCGCCTTGTAGCGACGCGGCGGCGCATGCAGCGACGCGACGAGCTCGTCGTGGCGCGTCTCAGGCTCGGTGAGCGCGGCGCGTGCGGTCGTCTCGCCGCGCGCCGCGTAGTACTGGCGGGCAAGCTTCCAGGCCGACTCGACCGCCTCGGAGCCGCCGGAGCAGAAGAACACGCGGTTCAGATCCCCCGGCGCGAGCGAGGCGACCTCCGCCGCGAGCTCGATCGCGCGGGGATGCGCGTACGACCAGTTCGTGTAGAAGGGCAGCTCGCGCATCTGCTCGAGCGCCGCCTGTCCGATCTCGTCGCCGAACGAGTAGCCGATGTTGACAGAGAAGAGCCCCGCGAGCGCGTCGATGTAGCGCCGGCCGTTCGCGTCCTCGAGGTGACAGCCGTCGCCGCGGACGATGATCGGCACGTCGGCGGTCCCGAACTCGCCCATGCGCGTGAAGTGCATCCACAGGTGCTCCTTGGCGGCGCGCTGCAGGTCGATCGGGACGACGGCGGTCATGCCGGGCCGTAGGCTACATCGGGCACTCGCGAGGAGCTACGGGAGGATGCGACACCACCAGCCGGCGCAGGCCAGCGCGGCTGAAGGTCGCGTGTCGGTCAGCCCCCAGGCACGAGCGGTCGCTCAACCATCAACAGCGGTACTGCGTCGACAGACGCATCGTCTTCGTGTTGCGATTCTTGAACGTCCAGCCGAAATCGCTCCTGTAGAAGATCCCGTTGAACGAGACCCGATAGAGGAAGCAGGAGCGGATCGTCCCACCGTTCAGGATGTCGCTCGACGTGCGCACCGTGCGCTGATCGAAGACGGCAGTCACCGGGGTCACCCACGCGGACTCGACGATGTCCCGGCCAGGGACGGCCTTCCTCGTGGCGAGAATGTTCAGGCGCAGGAACTTCAGGGTGATCTTGTCGACCGAGGTCTCCTGATCGGTATCCCAGAACTTGGTGAGACCTCGCTTGACGACCGTCGCGGTCGGCCGTTCAGCCGCCGTGGCCATACCGGAAGACGTCCCAGCGGCGGCAGCCGAGGTGACGACGAGAGCAAGCAACGACACGAGCGCGAGCAGGCGTCGCTTGGTAACGGACAAACGCATGTGTAGAAACCCCCTAGACCGCAGCTTCGGGTGCGCAGAGCACCCCTTCGCGCCGAG
>DASUCI010000167.1:0-2348 GCA_035762825.1 Gaiellaceae bacterium
GTGGATGCGCGTGACCGGCCCCGACGGCCGCACGATCCTCGACGTCACGACGAAGGAACGACTCGACGGCTACGGGCTCACCGAGTTGTTCTCGGAGTCGAGCGAGCCGCCGTTCGACGTCTTCCCGCTCGCGAAGTTCAAGCAGCTCTTCCCTGCGGGGAGGTACTCGTTCGTCGGGCGCACGATCGAGGGTGCGAGGCTCACGGGTGCGGCGAGACTCTCGCATGCCATCCCGGCGGGGCCGAGGATCGTCGCGCCGGCGGACGGCTCGAAGGTCGGTCGGGCCGGCATCGTCGGTCGCTGGGCGCCCGGAGCGCAGCGTGGCGGCGTCGACATCGTGGCGTACCGCGCGATCGTCACGACCGAAACGCCCCGACTCCGGGTGTTCAGCGCGGACCTTCCCGCCGCCGTGAGACACATCGAGGTCCCGCGAGCCTTCCTCGCCACACGTGGCGAGTACAAGCTCGAGGTGCAGGCGATCGAGCGCAGCGGCAACCAGACGCTGACGGAGGTTTCGTTTCGCGTCAGGTGAGGGAGTCGGGACCGGGGCGCGTCGGCCGCCGCAGGCGCGCCCCGATCGCCCTCCGCTCTGCCGGGAGGTAGAAGCCGAGCGGGAGCAGGACGAGCGGATAGACGAGCGCGAGCGGCAGCGCGACCGCGAGCCCCGCGTCCGTCAACTTCCCGACCGCGACCAGCGCGAGGCCCGCCGCGGCGGCGGTGACGACACGCCGCCACTGATACGGGACGGGGTAGATGCGCTGCGACCACCACACCATCCCGACGAACATCGTCGAATACGCTGCGACGGTCGCGATTGCCGCTCCCATCATCCCGTACGGGGGGATGAGCAGGAGGTTCAGCGCGACGTTCACTGCCGCCGCCGCACCGGTCACGACCCAGTTGAACTGCGTGCGCTTCGCGCGGCCGACGCCGATTGCGACGGCGATGTACGCGGCGAACGCGACGGTCGAGAAGGCGAGCGGACCGACGACGCGAGACGACTCGGCGAAGGCCGGCGCCGCGATCCAGTCCACGATCCACGGTGACAGCAGCGCGAGGCCGGTCGCGACCCAGCTCGTGAGCGCCACGAGGTAGGTCAGGACGAAGGCGTACGTGCGGCGTGCCTCGCGGTCGTCGTCGATCGAGTAGGCGAACGCGGGCCAGGCGAGTCGGAAAGCGGTGAGGAGGAGCACCATTGCCGACGCAATGCGAACGCCGACCGAGTAGAGGCCGACCTCCTCCGTGTCCGCGAGCTTGACGAGGAACAGGCGGTCGGAGAAGTTCGTCACCCACAGGAAGAGCGCCGTGGGAACGAGCGGGACGCCGAACTGGTTCATCTCCCGGAGCAGGCCGCGATCGAACTCGAGCCCGAGCTGCTCGCGGCGGTAGCCGACGAGGACGGCGTACACGATCAACGTGCCCGTGAAGTTGCCGACGATCACGCCGATCGGGCCTTGGTCGAGCGCGACGACGAGGAGCAGCGTCGCGCCGATCGTCAGGAAGATGTTCGCGAGGCTCGCGGACACGAACGCCACCGAGCGCTCCTCCACGCGGAAGAGCGAGGTGACCTGCTCGTAGTTCATCCCCGCCCAGAGCCCGACGAAGGCCGCCATGACGAGCTCCGAGTCGCCCGTCGATCCGAACAGCACGTCCGCGATCGGCGCGGCGAGGAGGAGGCCGGCGGCGAGGCCCGCCGTGGCCATGGCCATCGTGAACCAGAACGACGTGCGGACGACGCGGCGCCGGTCGGCGGGCTCCTTCGAGTCGAAGTAGAAGCGGAAGAACGCGCTGTGGATCCCCATCCGCAGCACGATCCCGACGACCGTCGTGAGCGCGATGAGCGTCTCGACCTTTCCGTAGTCGGAGGTCGTGAGGTAGCGCGTGTAGAGCGGAAGCAGGAGGACGGCGAGGATCCGCGAGACGAGCCCTCCGAGCCCGTAGATCGCCGAGTGCTTCGCGAGCCTCTTGAGTTGGCCGCCGAGGGGCACTTCAGAGTTCTAGCCTGCGCCGAGGACACATAGCGACTGCGGCCGCGAAGCGGACGCCTTTAGGGATTCTGCGCGACCGGGATCCGCGCTAGCGGATTCCGGTCTTGCGCGGCAGCCGAGCGTAGAGAGCGAGCAGGCGGTCGGCGACGCGCTCCGAGTCGTGTACCTGCTCGACGTAGGCACGTGACTCTGCGCCGATCCGCTTGCGTTCCGAAGCCGATGCCACGAGTGGCTGGAGCCGGGCGCGGAGGCTCTCCTTCGTGGCGCTCACGATCGGGACGCGCGCCCCCAGCTCCTGCTCCGTGCGCGCGACCGCCTCGTCGTGGTGCAGCCCTTCGACGAGCACGAGGTCGGCGTCGA
>DASUCI010000168.1:0-3268 GCA_035762825.1 Gaiellaceae bacterium
TCGTCCGGCTCGTCGGTGAAGACGTCCTCCGCGAGCGCGGGCTCGACGATCCACGAGCCCTCGTCGAGCTCGTCGTCCAGCTGTCCCGGGCCCCATCCCGCGTAGCCCACGTAGACGCGAGCGCGTCGCAGCGGCCCGAGCGCATCCGGGTCGACCTCGGCCGGGAGGAACCCGACGGACTCCACGACGAGCGCGTCCGGATCGGGCGGCTCCTCGAAGTCCGCGAGGACGACGACCGCCGACGGCTGGACGGGACCGCCCACGTGCACCTCGCCCATCCCGTCCACGAGCACGGCCAGCTCGGGCACGGCCTCGTCGACGGGCGTCTCCGACGTGCGGTTCAGCACGACGCCGAGCGCGCCTTCCTCGGAGTGCTCGCCGACCAGGACGACGGTGCGCCAGAAGTTCGGATCCACGAGCCCGGGGGCGGCGATGAGGAGGTTCCCTCGTAGCGAGGTCACGGTCGTATCATCGCTGCATGGAGGGCATCTCACGCGAGATTCGCCTCGTCGCGCGGCCACGGGGGTTCCCCGACGAGGAGCTGTTCGAGGTTGCCGAGACGCCGATCCCGGATCCGGCCGAGGGTCAGATCCTCATCCGCAACGCGTTCTTCTCCGTCGATCCGTACATGCGTCCACGCATGAACGACGTCCGCTCGTACGTCGCGCCCTTCACGCTCGGAGAGGCCATGACAGGAGGGGCCGTCGGGCGAGTCGCGGCGTCGCGGAACGAGCGGTACGCCGAAGGCGACTGGGTCCTCCACTACCTGGGGTGGCGGGAATGGGCGCTCACCGACGGAGCGGCGGTGCGAAAGCTCGATTCCGAGTCCGCGCCCGTGTCCACGGCGCTCGGCGTCCTCGGCATGCCGGGATTCACGGCGTGGTACGGGCTGTTCGTCCTCGGACGGCCGCAGGAAGGCGAGACGGTTCTCGTCTCGGGAGCCGCAGGCGCGGTGGGGAGCGCGGCGGGGCAGATGGCGGCGATCGCCGGCTGCCGTGTGCTCGGCAGCGCGGGCTCGGTCGAGAAGCTCGACTGGCTCCGCGAGCTCGGCTTCGACGGTGTCTTCAACTACCGGGAGCAGAGCCCGCGAGAAGCTCTGGCCGAGCTCGCGCCCGACGGGATCGACATCTACTTCGACAACGTCGGCGGCGACCACCTGGAAGCGGCGATCGGCGCGCTGCGGACGCACGGCCGCGTCGTCGCCTGCGGCTCGATCTCCCGTTACAACGACGCCGAGCCCTCGCCCGGACCGCGGAACATGTTCCTCGTCGTCACGAAGCGCCTCCGGATCGAGGGGTTCATCATCAGAGACCACTACGACCGCTTCGGCGAGTTCGTGGCCGAGGCCTCGGAGTGGGTGCGTGACGGGCGCCTGCGGTATCGCGAGACCGTCGTCGACGGGATCGAGAACGCGCCGAAGGCGTTCCTCGGTCTCCTGCGCGGCGAGAACATCGGGAAGATGCTCGTCAAGGTCGGCCCCGAGGACTGATCGCCCCATTGTCCGAAACGGATAGGCGGGGGTCGGGCCCCGGGACATGACTGCGACGCCGCCGCGAAGCGGCGGCCTTTAGGGATCTCGCGCACTGGAGTTCGCGCGAGCGGACTCCAGTGCTGCGGACAAACTCAGGCCCATGTCCGGTCGGTACGCTGGCCGCGTGAGCCGTTCCCTCATCGTCTCCGCCGTGCGCACGCCGTTCGGCCGCCTCGGCGGCGGTCTCGCGTCGTACCCCGCGACCGAGCTTGGCTCGATCGCGATTCGTGAGGCGCTCGACCGTGTCGGGCTCGCACCGAGCGAGGTTGAGTACGTGATCATGGGGCAGGTGCTGCAGGCCGGGGCCGGGCAGGCGCCTGCGCGGCAAGCCGCGGTCGGCGCGGGGATCCCCAAGGAGATCCCTGCCGACACGATCAACAAGGTGTGTGCGTCGTCGATCCGCGCGATCGAGATCGCCGACCTGATGATCCGCTCGGGCGAGCACGAGCTCGTCGTGACCGGCGGCATGGAATCGATGTCCAATGCGCCGTACCTTCTCCCGAAAGCGCGCTTCGGGTATCGCCTCGGCAATGGCGAGATCATCGACCACATGGTCTTCGACGGGCTCACGTCGTCGTTCGACGGGATGCACATGGTCGAGCAGGCGTCGTTCGTCTCGCGGGAGCTCGGGATCTCGCGCGAGGAGCAGGACGAATGGGCGTACCGCTCTCACCAGCGCGCCGCGGCGGCTCAGGACGAGGGCCGGTTCGCGGACGAGATCGTCTCGGTCGGCGACGTCGCGGCGGACGAGGGCGTGCGACGGGACACGACGCTCGAGAAGCTCGCCTCCCTGAAGCCGGTCTTCGATCCGGAAGGAACGACGACCGCAGGGAACGCGCCGGGCGTGAACGACGGCGCGTCGTGCGTCATCGTGTGCTCGGAGGAGTTCGCGGCGGAGCACGGGCTCAAGCCTCTCGCGACGATCCTCGCGCAGGGCTACGTCGCCGACGACTATGCGTATCTCGCGCGGACGCCCGCTCACGCGGGCGAGCAGGCGCTGGCGAAGGCGGGCAAGTCGATCGGCGACGTCTCTCGGGTCGAGATCAACGAGGCCTTCGCGTCGGTCGCGAAGAACTCGACGCGCATGCTCGGCGCAGACGAGGAGATCGTCAACGTGAACGGCGGCGCGGTGGCGCTCGGGCACCCGATCGGGGCGTCGGGCGGTCGCATCGTCTCGACGCTGATCCACGACCTCCGGCGGAACGGCGGGGGGCTCGGACTGGCGGCGATCTGCTCCGGCGGCGGCCAGGGCGACGCGCTCCTCGTCGAGGTCTGAAGCCCCTTCTCGTCATCGCGCTCGCGGCGCTCGCCTTCGCGAGCCCTGCGGCAGCGTGCGTCTGCGCCGAAGCCTCCGTGGAGGAGCGGCTGGACGACGCCGACGCCGCCGTCGTCGGCCGGGTCGTGGCCGAGCGGCAGGGTGAGCTGAACGGCCTCCAGCAGCGCTACCTGACCGTCGAGGTCGAGCAACGAGTGAAAGGAAACGTGGAGCGCACGCTCGAGGTTCGGACATCCTCCGGCACCGACTGCGACGTGGACATCCCGCACGACGAGCCCGTCGGGCTCCTTCTCACGAGCGCCCCTCCCGGCGGCTGGTTCGCGACGGCGTGCAGCGTCGTGAGTCCCGGCCAGCTCGTGGCCGAGGGCGGCGAGCCGCGCGGCGGTCCGATCAAGGTCGCGATCGGGGCGGTCATCCTCGGCCTCGTGCTCGGATGGGCGCTCCTGCGGAAGCGCCGGGGC
>DASUCI010000169.1:0-9349 GCA_035762825.1 Gaiellaceae bacterium
GGTCATCGTCTTCCACAAGCTCGAGAAGGTCGAGATCCTCGAGGTCGTCGACCTGATGATGAAGCGCGTCCGCGAGGAGATGGCGAAGCACGACGTCGTCATCGAGCTCACGGACGAGGCGCGCGAGCTCCTCGTCGAGCAAGGCTACGACCCGGCGATGGGCGCCCGGCCGCTGCGTCGCGCGATCCAGCGCATGATCGAGGACCCGCTCGCGGACTTCATCCTCGGACGCGACCTCTCGCCGGGCTCCACGCTCGTCGTCGACCGGCGGGACGCGCCAGGCGAGAACGAGGCGCCCGTCGAGATCCGGATCATCGAGGGCACGCCCGTCCCGGCAGCAGTCGGCGGTGGTGGCGAGGAGCCCGACATGGCCGAGCTCGCCGAGCTGGTCGACGAACCCTCGGACAATTAGCGCCGTCGAGATTCGGCACGCGAAGCCGTCCGACTACGGACGGGTCATCGGGCGGATCAACGTCTGGTGGGGCGGGCGGGACATGGCGCCCATGCTCCCGAAGCTCTTCTTCATCCACTTCGAGGGGACGAGCTTCGTGGCCGAGGCTGCCGACGGGGAGCTGCTCGGGTTCGTCTGCGGGTTCCTCTCGCAGACGGCCGACAACGAGGCGTACATCCACTTCGTCGGCGTCACGCCGGACGACCGCGGCGAGGGCCTCGGCCGCACGCTGTACGAGCACTTCTTCCAGGAGGTACGCGCGAACGGCCGCACCGTCGTTCGGTGCGTTACCTCACCGCTGAATCAGGGCTCGCTCGCGTTCCACGAAGCGCTCGGCTTCGAGGTCGAGCGGATCGCGGAGGACTACGACGGTCCCGGCGAGGACCGCGTCCTGCTCGTCAAGCAGCTGGCCTGATTCCGCGGCGCTTCTGGGCGAGAAGCGGCTGGCGCTCCCGTCGAGCTGCGGCCCAGTCGATGTAGGTCCCGACCCCCACCGCAACGGCGAGCGCGACGAAGCCGTAGCTCGCCCACGACGATCCGGCGTCCAGCAGGCTCTTCACGACGGCGACGGTGGCCGTCGTGGCACCCAGGCCGAAGAGCACCTTCTCCCACGGGATGTCCTCCGACATCTCGACGTTGCTGAAGTTCCGCAGTACGAGAAGCGTGAGCGCACTCAGCACGAGGAGCGCGAGGAGCAGGCCCCAGGCGTCGAAGCCGTCGAGCGGCACGGTTGCCACGCCGGCAGGCCCGTAGTCGACCTCGACGTTCTGCCACGTGAATAACAGACTCAAAAGGAGGAGAGGACCGGCGACGAGGACGATCTGCGTTCCTCGCGAGAGGGCGTTGAACTTCGCCATCGAGCTCCCTTTCGGCTGCGGTGATCGTGGGCGGGCTGCCGCGGGCCCATAGGTACTCGACACAGCGTACTCATCTACGAGCGAAAGTGGGGCGTATGCAGGAGGTTCGCGACACGCTGACGCTGCGGCGCCCGGAGGCGCCGCAGCGTCACTGGCTCGTCAGATCGGGCTCAGGCCTGCCGGTCGTCCGGGGCTCCGGCATCGGTCGCATCGTCTGCGGCCTCGCTCGCCGGAGGTTCGGGTGCCGCCGCGGGGGGCGGAGGAGCGGTCGTCTCAGCGGGTGGAGCCTGGTACGCCTCCGGTGCGGCAGGCGCCGCGCCTGCGCCAGACCCTCCGAGGGAGCTCGCTTCGCTCTTCAGCGTTTCCACGCCACCTGCCTCCTGCACCGTCATGAAGGCTCCGACGGCAATCACCACCGCCAGTGCGGTGCCGACCCAGGCCCAGATCGTCGCCTCGTCCCCGAGGATCGTGAGCAGCTTGATGATCGTGAAGATCAGGATCAGAGTCCCCAGGAGAGCGCCGGTCATCGCGGTCGAGACGGGGAGCGGGATGTTCACCGAGGCGATCCGGACGATCAGCCAGGCCAGCAGGATGATCGTGAGCAACCCGACGACGAATCCGATCCCGCGCCAACCGCTGAACGTGGCGTCCACGCCCAGCTCGTCCGCGAGGCCTCCGACGTCGAAGTCCTGCCACGGGAAGAAGAGGTCGATGAAGAGGAGCACCCCTCCGATCAGCATCAACTGTGCGCCTCGCCCTAGGGCGTTGAATCGCTCCATCCGGCCCGTCCTTTCGTCGTCGTCTGCGGCGGTCTGACGGGACTCTTAACCACCGGAGGCGCTCTTGCAAGCGGAACCGCGCACTTTCGTGACGAACGGCGTCGGACCGCGTTCCTAGACTGGCTCTTCCTTGGCGAAGGTCACCGTTCAGTTCACGTGCTCGGACTGCGGCACCACCTCGGGTCGCTGGCTCGGGAAGTGTCCTGGCTGCGGGGCCTTCGGGACGCTCGTGGAGGAGCTCCACGGATCCGCCTCCGAGGCGGGTGCGGCGCGTCCGGCGACGCCGGTTCGGATCGTGGACGTCTCGGCCGAGGAAGCGGATCGCATCCCGACGGGCGTGACCGAGCTCGACCGCGTGCTCGGGGGCGGGCTCGTTCCCGCGTCGCTGGTCCTCGTCGGCGGCGAGCCGGGCGTCGGCAAGTCCACGCTGCTGCTGACTGCACTCGGCGCGATCTCGCGCAGTGGGCGTCGCGCGCTGCTCGTCACCGGCGAGGAGTCGTCGGCGCAGGTCGCGCTGCGGGCTGCGCGCCTGGGCGGCGCGGAGAAGGTCGAGATCCTGGCGGAGACCGAGCTCGACACCGTCTGCGCGACGCTCGAGGCGGAGAGGCCGGAGGTGTGCGTCATCGACTCGGTGCAGACGCTGCACGCCTCGGCGCTCGGCTCCGCACCGGGTTCGGTGGCCCAGGTGCGCGAGGCAGCGGGACGCCTGTTGCGCGTTGCGAAGGAGGCGGGCGTTGCGACGGTGCTCGTCGGACACGTGACGAAGGACGGCGCGGTGGCCGGCCCGCGCGTGCTCGAGCACCTCGTCGACTGCGTCCTCCAGTTCGAGGGCGACCGCTACCACGAGCATCGCGTCCTCCGCGCGACGAAGAACCGGTTCGGCTCGACGAACGAGCTCGGCGTCTTCGAGATGACCGCCTCCGGGCTGGTCGGCGTCCCCGACCCGTCGCAGCTCTTCGGGACGACGCATCCGGGTGAGGTGGGAGCCGCGGTGGCGTGCGCGCTCGAGGGGACACGCCCGATGCTGCTCGAGGTGCAGGCGCTCGTTGCGCCGACGGATCTCGCGATGCCGCGGCGTGTGGGGACCGGCGTGGATCCCAAGCGGCTCGCGATGATCGTCGCCGTCCTGGGGCGGCATGCGGGCGTTCCGCTCGCGAGCGCCGACGTGTTCGTCAACGTCGCGGGTGGGGTTCGCATCGACGAGCCGGGCGCCGACCTGGCCGTCGCGCTTGCCATCGCGTCGGCGGCACGGGGCGCCCCGGTGCGCGAGGGGGTCGCCGCCTTCGGTGAGATCGGCCTCACCGGTCGGCTGCGGACCGCCTCCCAGGCCGAGCGGAGGCTCGAGGGGTGCGGCAAGCTCGGCATCGCCGCCGTGATCGCGCCGGCCGGCACGCAGAGCCGCTCGGGTACGCGCGTCGAGCCGGTGGAGACCCTGCGCGCCGCGCTGAAGGCCGCCCTGGAGGCGACTTCAGGCCCTGCCGAAGCCGCCGCGTAGCACGCTCGCGCCGTTGCGGTTCCGTTAATCGGCTGTGAAGAACGCGCTATGATGTGACCCGGACGCCGGCAGGAACACGCTGCCGGCACCTTTTTTGTCACGAGGCGGAATACCCACATTCTTCGTGCAGGCGACGGACACCGACATCGGGGAGGCCCTCTTGTTCGATATTGGCGACAAGGTCGTCTATCCGCACCATGGCGCGGGCACAGTCGTGAAGAAGGAGAAGAGGGAGGTCCTCGGTGAGGTGCGCGAGTACCTCACGATCCAGATCCTCCACAACGACATGACCGTGAACGTGCCCTGCGAGAACGCAGAGCGGGTGGGACTGCGTACGGTGATCGACCAGCGAACCGTGACCATGGTCGTCAGGACGCTCTCGGGCGGCTCGACCGAGATGCCCAAGAACTGGAACCGTCGCTTCAAGCACAACCGCGACAAGATGAAGACCGGCAACATCTTCGAGCTCGCGGAGGTCGTGCGGAACCTCGCCGTGCGCAACAACGAGAAGGGCCTCTCGACCGGCGAGAAGCAGATGTTCGTGAAGGCGAAGAAGATCCTCGCGTCCGAGCTCATGTACGCCAAGGGCATGGACGAGGAGGAGGCCGCCGCGTGGCTCGACGACGTGCTGTCGCGGGCCGGCCAGCCGAAGCCGAAGGCGCGAGCCAAGCCGAAGGCCGCAACCGCGAGCGCGTAGCGCCTTGAGCTCCGGCGCCGTCGGGGCTACCTGGGCGCTGATCGCCGCCGGCGGCTCGGGCGAGCGGCTCGGAATCGATCGTCCGAAGGCGTTCGCCGCGCTCAACGGTCGTCCGCTTCTGGCCGAGAGCCTCGACCGGCTCGACCGCTGCGATCTCGTCGACGCGATCGTCGTTGCGGCGCCGCCCGGTTGGGAGGAGCCGGCGATCCTTCTCGCCGAGGAGCTCGCGGCCTCCAAGGTCGTCGCGTGCGTGACCGGTGGTGCCACGCGTGCGGAGTCCGTGGCCGCCGCGCTCGCCGAGGTCCCCGACGAGGCACTCGTCGTGATCGTCCACGACGCCGCGCGCCCGCTGGTCGACCCCGTGCTGGTCGAAAGACTGTTCGGCCCGCTGGGGGAAGGCTTCGACGGCGCCGTGCCGGTGCTTCCGGTCGCGGACACGCTGAAACGCGTTCGCGACGGCGCCGTCGTGGAGACGGTCGTTCGCGAAGGCCTGGTGGCGGCACAGACGCCGCAGTGTTTTCTCGCGCCGGTGCTCCGCCGGGCGTTCGCGCGGGAGCTCGCCGGCGCCACCGACTGCGCCTCTCTCGTCGAGCGGGTCGGAGGGAGGGTCGCGGTGATGGACGGGGACCCGCGGCTCCTCAAGATCACGACGCCCGCCGATCTCGCGCTCGTCGAGGCTCTTCTCTCGGGCGCCTAGCCGGAGGAGCCTGTGGACAGATCGTCACGCAATCGGCGTCTTTACAGCGCCAGGCACTGTAAAGACGCGCCCGACCGGCGATGCGCCTGAAAGCCGTCGTCTTCGACGTCGGCGAGACGCTCGTCGACGAGGAGCGCTGGTGGCGGAGGCTGGCCGACAGGGAAGGGCTTCAGCCGCACGTCGTGTGGGCCGCGCTCGGGGTCACGATCGAGCGCGGGGAGGAGCACAGCGAGCTCTGGCGTCATCTGGGGATCGACCAGCCTCCTCGCTGGTGGAGTGAGATCCCGTACTCGATCGAGGATCTGTATCCGGACGCGCTCGACTGCCTCCGGCGGGTCGGCGAGCTCGGGCTGCGAGCGGGCATCGTCGGCAACCAGACGGAAACGCTCGAGGCGTGGGCGCGGGCTGCGGCGCTGCCCGCGGACGTCATCTCGTCGTCGGCCAGCCTCGGCGTACGGAAGCCCGACCCGGCGTTCTTCGCGAAGGTCGTGGAGCTGATGGGGCACCCCGCCGACGAGGTCACATACGTCGGAGATCGAGTCGACAACGACGTTCTGCCCGCCGCGGCGGCCGGGCTCGTGGCGATTCACGTCCGGCGTGGCCCATGGGGTCGGCTGCAGCCAACGCCGCCCGAGGCGACCCTCGGCCTCGACGACCTTGCGTCGCTGCCGGACGCGTTAGCCTCGCTCGGCTGATGGAGCTCCGGGTCGGGATCGGCTACGACGCGCACGCGCTCGAGGAGGGCGTGCCGCTCGTGCTCGGCGGCGTTGCGATCGACTACCCGCGCGGGCTCGCGGGCCACTCGGACGGCGACGTCGTCTCGCACGCGCTCATCGATGCGATCCTCGGTGCGGCGAACCTCGGCGACATCGGCTCGCTCTTCCCCTCGGGCGACGAGCAGTATCGAGGCGCGTCCTCGCTCGACCTGCTCTGGGAGGCGTACCGCGAGGTGCGCGAGGCGGGCTGGGAGCTCGTCAACGCCGACTGCGTCCTCGTCGGCGAGGAGCCGCGGATCGGCGAGGTTCGAGACGAGATGAGCGAGCGGCTCGCGGGAGCGCTCGCTGTCGAGCCTGGTCTCGTCAGCGTCCGTGCGACAACGACGGATGGACTCGGCTTCACGGGTCGCGGCGACGGGCTCGCGGCGCAGGCGGTCGCGTTGCTCCGCCGATGAACGTCGTTCGCTACGCCGACCGCGACGATCTTATGGCTCGCCGGTACGAGGAGCTCACGAAGCCGACGTTCCCGAGTACATGAACCAGAGCCAGGCGGGGGACCTGTACTGGGGGCGCCTGTACTCCGACTTCCCGGACTTTCAGGTCGCGCTCGTCGAGGGCGACGACCTCCTGGCCGAGGCGCATGCCCTCTCCCTGCCCTGGGACGGAACGCTCGAGGACCTGCCCTCGGGCTGGGAGGACGGGTTCGCGCGCGGGATGACGTCCGAGCGTCTGCACACGGCGCTCATGGCGATCGCGATCAGCGTCGCGCCCGACCAGCAGGGCAGGAAGCTGTCGAGCCGGATGATCCAGACGTTCACCGACAACGCGAGGGCGGCCGGGCTCGAGAACGGCGTGATCGCGCCCGTGCGGCCCACCTGGAAGGAGCGCTATCCGCTGATCCCGATCGAGCGCTACGCGGAATGGCGCCGCGACGACGGGTCGCACTTCGATCCCTGGCTTCGCATCCACGAGCTCGTGGGCGGCGAGATCATCGCGCTCGCCCCCGCGTCGATGACGATCCGCGGATCTGCCGACGAGTGGGAGGAGTGGACCGGGATGTCTTTCCCCGAGGACGGGACGTACGTCTTCCCCGGTTGCCTCGCGCCAGTTGTGTTCGTGGACGGCGTCGGCACGCACGTCGAGCCCAACGTCTGGGTTCATCACCCCGTCTGATCAACCAGCGGGCAGCGTGAAGCAGACGCGAGCGCCGCCGTCCTCGCGGTTCTCCGCCCAGATTCGTCCGCCGTGGGCCTCGACCAGCCCGCGCGCGATCGCGAGCCCGAGCCCCGCCCCGCGGGACGAGCGCGACTGGTCGCCGCGCCAGAATCGCTCGAACATCCGCTCGCGCGCGTCCGCGTCGATCCCCGCGCCTGTGTCCTCGACGGCGAAGCGCACCTCGTCCGGGCTCGGCTCCACGAGCACGGCAACCGCACCGTCCGTCGGCGTGTGACGCAGCGCGTTCGCCAGGAGGTTCATGAGCACACGCTCGACCTTGTCCGGCGCGAAGCGCGCAGTGATCTCCTCGTCGACGTCCGCGTCGAGCCGAACGTGCCGGCTGCGCGCCTCGGCCT
This sequence comes from Gaiellaceae bacterium, assembly GCA_035762825.1. GTDB lineage: Bacteria > Actinomycetota > Thermoleophilia > Gaiellales > Gaiellaceae > GMQP-bins7. The sequence goes on from DASUCI010000169.1 coordinate 7,264, forward strand.
CGATGCTCTTGAGCGAGCTCGAGACGATCGGCGCCACCGGGAGCCTGAGCATCTCCAGCGTGAGCGCGCCCGCGTCGATCCGCGCGAGCTCGAAGAGGTCGTCCACGAGGACGGAGAGGACGCGCACCTGCTCGCGCAGAACCGGGACGTATTCCTCGGGCGCGGCGAGGTCGTCCTCGACCGCCTCGAGCATCGCCTGCATGCTCGCGAGCGGTGTTCGGAGGTCATGGCTCGCCCACGCGACGAGCTCGCGGCGCGTGTCGAAGAGGCGGCGGAGGTTGTCGCCCATCTCGTTGAAGGAGGACGCGAGCTCTGCGACCTCGGCCGGGCCGTGCTCGGGCACGCGCACCTCGAGATCGCCGCGCGCGAGCTCCACCGACGCGCCGCGAACCCGGTCGATCGAGCCCACGATCGACCGGGCGAGCACGAGGGCCGCGATCACGGCGGTGAGCGCCGAAGCGGCCGTGACCGCGAGGATCTTCACGTCCTCACCCATGTGGAACATCACCCAGCCGGAGAGGAGCACGGCCCCGAGTGGCAGAAGGACCGCGAGGAACGCCAGCCCGGCGAGCTGCAGGCGCACGGTCGGGAGCAGCCGCAGCAAGTACGCGAACGCGAGGCCGACCGCCAGCGTGACGAGGGCGACGAGCGCAGCCGATTCGAGCATGGCGATCATGCGGCGAGCCGGTAGCCGATGCCCCAGACCGTCTCGAGATACCGCGGCTGCGACGGATCGTCCTCGATCTTCTCGCGCAGGCGCCGGATGTGCACCGTGACCGTGCCCGTGTCCAGCGCGGCCGTGTAGCCCCAGACGCTCGCCATCAGCTGGTCTCGCGAGAAGACCCGGCGCGGGTGGCTCGCGAGGAACCAGAGGAGGTCGAACTCCTTTGCGGTCAGGCGGACCGTCGAGCCGGCCTTGCGGACGTCTCGCGTCTCGCGCTCGAGCTCGACGTCGCCGAAGTGAAGCGCAGCGACCGGCGCGTCGGTCGAGCTCGAGCGGCGGAGGACGCTCCGCACACGCGCCGCGAGCTCGCGAGGCGAGAACGGCTTCGTCACGTAGTCGTCCGCGCCGAGCTCGAGCCCGACGATCCGGTCGGCCTCCTCGCCACGCGCCGTCAGCATGATCACGGGGAGCTCCGAGCGCCCGCGGATCCAGCGGCAGAGCTCGAGGCCGTCGGCGCCAGGCAGCATGACGTCGAGGACGACGAGGTCGAGGTCTGCTCCCTCGATGACGCCGCGCGCGGCGTCCCCGTCCGCTGCTTCCAAGGTCTCGTAGCCCTCGCGGGTCAGGTAACGCACGACGACCTCGCGCACGATGGGCTCGTCGTCCACGACGAGGACGGTTGCCATCGCCGCATTCTGCGTCGCGCTCGGTTACGCCGAGGTGAACAAGAAAACGTTCAGCGCGGCGTCAGGTTGCCGCAATACGCGCTCCCTACCGTCGAACGGAAGCACTCGACGGAAGGAGAGTCATGAAGCGGATCCTCGTGCTGGTGGTGGCCGTCGCAGCCAGCGCCGGCGCGCTCGCCTTGCCGGCGCTCGCGGCCGACGGCCCGGTGAAGACCTTTTCGCAGGACGTGACGCTCGGCTTCTACCGCGGCGAGGTCGTGTCCTACCTCGACTTCGGCCCGGTGAAGCTCAAGGCCGGGAACAAGGTCGCGCCCATCTGGGCATTCACGAACGGCGACGACGGCCAGCGCAACATCATCGACACCGTTCCCGGTCGCGCGGACTACACGCCGCTCTGGGCGGTGCGAATGGTGACATGGGACGACGGGGCGGACGTCCGCGTGCTTCGGTCCGCGGCCGCAGTCGCGCGCGCCCAGCGCGCCGGGGACGTGACGATCCGGCCGACGCCGATCGTCGTGAACTGTCCGGTTCTCTGAGGCGAGGCAAGCCTCGCCCCTACGAGGGCAGGGCGACGCGTCCTTCTCTGACAACGACGAGGCCGTCCCGCTCCAGCGAGCGCACGGCCTCGTCGTCGAGGGCCTGGACTTCGCACGGCGCATCGGCGACGAGTCGTAGGAGAGCGGCGCGTCGCTGGCGGAACGACCCCTCGAACGGTCCCTGCTTGCGGGCGGGCTCG
>DASUCI010000170.1:0-10449 GCA_035762825.1 Gaiellaceae bacterium
GCCGGCGAGATCGTCCTCTTCATCGACGAGCTGCACACGATCGTCGGCGCCGGCGCGGCGGAGGGCGCCGTCGACGCGGCGAACATGCTGAAGCCGATGCTCGCGCGCGGCGAGCTGCGCGCCGTCGGCGCGACCACGCTCGACGAGTACCGCAAGCACATCGAGAAGGACGCCGCGCTCGAGCGCCGCTTCCAGCCCGTCTTCGTCGGTCAGCCGTCCGTCGCGGACACGATCGCGATCCTGCGCGGACTCAAGGAGCGCTACGAGGCGCATCACGGTGTCGAGATCCGCGACTCCGCACTCGTCGCGGCGGCGGTGCTGTCCGACCGCTACATCACGGACCGCTTCCTCCCAGACAAGGCGATCGACCTCGTCGACGAGTCCGCCTCGCGCTTGCGCATGGAGATCGACTCGTCACCGGTCGAGCTCGACGAGGCCGACCGCCGCGTGCGGCAGCTCGAGATCGAGCTGGCGGCGATGGCGAACGAGCAGGACTCGGTCAAGGAGCCCGTCGAGCGCGAGCTCGCCGACGCGCAGTCCGTTCGGGACGAGCTGGCCGCGCGCTGGTCGCGCGAGAAGGAGTCGCTGCAACGCGTGGGCGACATCAAGCGCCAGATCGACGAGCTGCGGATGGAGGCCGAGCGCGAGGAGCGCGCAGGCAACCTCGCGCGGGTCGCCGAGATCCAGTACGGGATCCTCCCCGAGCTCGAGAAGGAGCTCGTCGAGCGCGAGCAGCGCACCGAGGTGCCCATGGTCAAGGAGGAGGTCGACGAGGACGACATCGCGGCCGTCGTCTCCTCGTGGACCGGCATCCCCGTCTCGCGCCTGCTCGAAGGCGAGGTCGAGAAGCTCATCCACATGGAGGAGCGGCTGCACCAGCGCGTGGTCGGCCAGGGGCAGGCAGTCGAGGCGGTTGCGAACGCGTTGCGGCGCGCGCGCTCGGGGCTGCAGGATCCCGATCGGCCCATCGGGTCGTTCATCTTCCTCGGCCCGACCGGCGTCGGCAAGACGGAGCTCGCCCGCGCGCTCGCGGAGTTCATGTTCGACGACGAGCGCGCGATGGTGCGGCTCGACATGTCGGAGTACCAGGAGCGGCACACGGTGTCGCGGCTCGTCGGTGCCCCGCCCGGCTACGTGGGCTACGACGAGGGCGGCCAGCTGACCGAGGCCGTGCGCCGGCGCCCGTACACGGTCGTCCTGCTCGACGAGATCGAGAAGGCGCACTCTGAGGTCTTCGACGTGCTACTCCAGCTGCTCGACGACGGACGGCTCACCGACGGCCAGGGCCGCACGGTCGACTTCCGCAACACCGTGGTGATCATGACCTCGAACATCCGCTCGCAGAACGAGCTGCGCGACCGCTTCCGGCCGGAGTTCCTGAACCGTGTCGACGAGGTCGTCTCGTTCGAGGCCCTCACGAAGGAGCAGCTGGGCGAGATCGTCGAGCTCCAGCTGGCTCGCCTCCGGGAGCGCCTGGCGGAGCGCCAGCTCTTGCTCGAGGTGACGGACGAGGCGAAGGAGCTGCTCGCGGAGGAGGGCTGGGATCCCGCCTATGGCGCCCGGCCGCTCAAGCGCGCGATCCAGCGCCTCGTCGAGAACCCCCTCGCGCTCGAGCTGCTCGAGGGGCGGTTCGAGGCCGGCGACACCGTGCGGGTCGAATCGCTCGAAGGCGATCTCGTGTTCGAGCGGACCGAAGCGGCCGAGCCCGCGGCGGCGTAGTCCCGAACGGCCAGCGCCAGCGTCCTCAGCGCTCCGCGGTCGGATCGGTCGCGGAGACCCGATCCGACCGCGGGGCGCTCGAGCGGTTACCTGACGAGGAACACCTGCGTCGACTCGGTGTTCAGGACGACCACGCCGTCGAGCACTCTCACGACGATGGTGTGCAGTCCGAGCGTGCCCTTCGCGGTCTTCAACCGGAACTCGAAGCGATTCGCGTCCGGGTTGTAGGTCGCGCAGTCGGGAGAGGGATTCCCGCCGGTGAACGAGATGCGAACCGCACACGCCGCGGCAAGCGCCACACCCTCTGAGTCCGACATGGGAGCACCCGAGGCATCTCCGAAAGCGAACTTGACCGGGATGGTCGAGCCGCTCTTGATCCGCTCGACCTCGAGCGGCGAGTCGAACCCGAGGAACAGGTACGCGACGAGGTAGGCACAGTCCGCGGTGGTCGAGTTGCCGGCCTTGTCCCGACCGGTCAGCGCGACCGTCTTGGCGCCTGCAGACGTGACGACCGCCGGTGCCGAGAGGCTCGCCGACACCGGGCCCGACGTGCTGTCGGATACGCCCGCCGAGACCGTTCCGCCGGCGCCGTTCCACGTGAAGATGGGCGGAGGTGTCTGGCAGCTGACGGTCGGCGGCGTGGCGTCGATCTTCACCGTGACACTGTTGTCCGCGTCCGTCGAGGCACCGGTGTTCGCGGGCGTCATACCGTCCCTCGCGGTGCAGACGACGTTGTGCGTCCCGTCGGCCGACAGCGCGAAGCCGCCGCTGCGCGGATTCGTGCCCGCCTGGCTTCCGACCGTGACCGAGCTGCCGTTCACGGTGCACTGCAGGTCGGTCACACCGGAGTCGTCCGTCGCTGAGACTCTGACGTCGATCTTGTCCCCATTGGCGGCCAGGTTGGCTGCGTTGAAGTAGCCATCCTGTCCGGCCGGCGGTGCCGCGGGCGTCGTCGTGACGGTCACGTCGGGCGGGTAGCAGGCGCCCCAGCCCGCAAGGGCCGCGCGTAGCTGTTCTCGCAGGGGCTCCGCAAGGGCCGCCCTGATCGCGGTCTCGGCCGGCGCCGTCCCACCGCCCGCCGAGTCGGTCGCGTTGTGGATGAACGCACCCCAGACGTAGCTGCGACTCGAGAAGCTCCCGGCCTCGCAGGTCGGGAACCGCGCCCAGCCCGCCCAGGCGCGCCAGCGGTTGCAGCTCGTCCCGGAGCAGACGTTGTAGCTACCTCCCTTGTGGGTCGCGGTCATGCCTTCGAGGAAGTCGTTGCGTAGCTCGTCGGGCATCCCTGCGGGCTCCTCCGCCCGGACCATGTCGACGAGCACCGAGTTGGTGCTGTTCATGGTCGCGTAGAACGAGTCGCGGAACGACCCGCTCAGGAGCGTTCCGTTGGCGACGCCTTCGTAGAGCCTTCCGTAGTCGGTGAGCGTCGCGGTGTTGCCGTCGACGTTCGCCAAGCCCAAGGGGCATCCGGGCGAGTTCATGAACGCGGTCGACGTGAGCCCGATGCTGGTTGCGTACGCGTTGATCGTCGCCGGCGCCGGACTCCAGTGTTCGTAGTTCGCCCGAGTCGCCGGGTTGTCGGAGATCGTCATCATCCTCTCGGCCGAGACGATCAGGTCTTCCGTGCCGTCCTTTACCGCGTCTTTTGGACAGCCGTCCGCGGCCCCTGAGTAGTGATTCACCTGGTCGGTGTACGCGGCGTTGCCGCGCTGCACCTGATCGTGGGCGTACAGATGGAGCAGCACCTTGATCGTGCTCGCGGGCGCGAACTGGAAGTTCTCGGCGTGCGCGGCGATCACCGGGCCGCCGACCTCCTTCAGATACATGCCGGTCGTTCCGCTACCGGCACCGTCGAGGATTGCGAGCACGCGTGTCGTGATCGGCCCGGGGACATCGGCAGATGCGCTCGACGCCCCAACGAGGCTCGTGAAGACGAAGAGCAGGATCGTGCAGCCGATCAGCCGGCTGCGATATGGGCTGTGCATGTCATGGCCTCTCTGGTCTCGGCGCGCCTGCTCTCACCATGCGCATGGTTGTCTACGTGGCCTCGATGCCGCCGCCGCGCAAGGGCTGAGGCGCCGAGGTCGGCAGGGCGCCCGGCTGGGGCGGCTGCGGGCTGTAGTCGAAGGTGATGCCGAAGGTCCCGGGCGAGGCCTTCTTGCCGCTGCCCGTCGCAGTGAAGTTGATCGTGAACGGCATACCCGAGCGGGCCAGCGCCCAGCCTCCAGCACCGGCGTTGAGCGCGGTGTCCCACCAGTACAGATCCCCTGTGCCGCTCGCCGCCGCTTCGCCGGTCCGCGTCTTCGCGTACACCGACAGCACTCCCTTGAGCCGCCACTTCTCGTTGTTCACGAGCTGGAGGCGTCCCGAGTGTCGTCCGTCGGATTCGGTGCGAATCGTGAACCCGAAGCCGACCCGCCCGCTGCCGCCGTGCGAGTACCAGCCCGCCCCGTGTGCCGTGGAGCCAGAGGCGGCCACCGTGACGATCGCCGTGTCGAATGACGCCGTGCACGCCGCCGAGGCCGTACCAGCGGTACCGGTGAAGCTCGCCGTCACGGCGTAGACGCCCTCTCGCCAGCCATCCGTCGCGAGTGGTGCCCCGGTTGCCTGGCCGTCGGCGGCCGTCACAGCCGTTGCAATCGGGTGGGTGCCAGCCACCCCCGTGAACGGGTTCGCGTCGAGTGCGAACGTCACGGTCTGGCCCGAGAGGCACTGCGTGGCGCCGCTCGAAAGAAGGGCGCGGGGAGCAAACGACGAGCCGAGGCTCACCACGAGTGCCCCGTTGTAGACGATGGAAGTCACGGCCACGGGCGTCGCGGATGCTTCGTTCGACGCGGCGGAATGCCCGCTCGCGTTGATCGCCTTGACCGTGAAGAAGTACCGCGTCCCGTTCGACAGCCCGGTCGCGGTGAAGCTCGTGGCGTCGGGTGAAAGCGGGGCTGCATTGACGGGCGTCCCGCTCTGACCGCGGGACGTCGTCCCGAGGTACACGTCGTAGCCCGTGAGCGGGGAGCCCCCGTTGGATGCGGGACGCAGCCAGGTGAGCGCAACCTGGCCGCTGCCGGCCGTCGCCGCCAAGTTGCCGGGCGCGCTGGGCACGCCTACCGGTGCCGCGCCGACCGTGGCCACGGTGGTCGAGGTGTTGTTGCCGAATGACGGGTCGGGCGTTTCGACGGTCGCAAACGCGGTGTTCGTGATCGTCCCGGTCGCGGACGAAGCGGCACGCACGACGACTGTGAAGGTCGCCGTCTCCCCGGTCTCCAGCACGGGCGTGACACATACGGCGGAGTTCCCCTCCGCAAGGTTGGGACCAGTGCAGGTCCAGCCGGCAGGCCCACTCACGGACACATAGGTCGTCTTCGCCGGAATCGGGTCGGCGACCCTCGCGTTCGCCGCGGGATCCGGCCCGAGGTTCGTCAGCTCGATGGTGTAGGTCAGGTCCGATCCGGGCTGCGCTGTCTCGGGACCACGCTTCGTGACCGCGAGATCTGCGCCGGCGTCCCCGATGATCGTGTCGACCGAAGCGTCGTCGTTCGCCGGATTGGGATCGCGCAGGCTGCTGGCCGTGACGACGTTCGAGAACGGATCCGACTGGTCAGGATCGACGTGGACGACCAGCGTGATCTCCGCCTCGGCTCCTGCTTCCAGGCGGGCGAGGTTGCAGCCGACCGGGCTCGTGCCGCCGATCGAGGTGTCGGCGCATTCCCATTCTGCGGGGCCGGCGATCGAGACGAACGTGCCGGGGTAGTCCTCGAAGAAGGCCGAGACAGTCTCGGCGGCAGTGGGACCGAGGTTGGTGACCGTGGCCACGTACGTGATGTCGGTGTCTGGAGCGGCCTTGGCGGGTCCGGTCATCGACACGGAGACGTCTGCCTCGCCCGCGATCGTGGTCTCGGCCGTGCCCCGGTCGTTCGCAGCGTTGGGATCGAGGCTGTTGCTTCTCCCGGTCGCGGCGAGCGTGATGGAGCCGGCGGCGGCTGCATCGACCGTGAAGGCGGCGAACAGCGTGACGGTCGCCCCTGGTGCGAAGTGACCAGGCCCGCACTCCCAGTCGTTCTGCGCTCGAATTGCGCAGCCCGCGGTTCCCGAGCTCGACGTCACCCCTGTCAGCCTTGCCGGACCCGTGAGCTCGATCCTGACGTTCGCGAAGAACGCAGTGTCCGGCCCCCCGTTCGTGATGTCGATCGGGTAGAAGTGACTGGCCCCGGGGGCGATCGCCGCCGGGCCGCGCACCGCGACCGCCAGATCGGCTCTCGGATGCGAGACCGGAATGGCCAGCGTCGCGTTGTTGTTCGCGCTGCTCGGGTCGTTGTCGTATACGACACGCGCCTGGGAGGTGATCGTCCCCGTCGCGCTCGGCGCGATCCAGAGCTCCACCGTGATGGTGACAGCCTGCCCAGCGCCCAGAGAGCCGTTGCAGTCGACGTCTTGGGGGTTGCGGAGGGAGAAGAACGTGCACGTCCAACCGGATCCGAAGCTGCGCGAGTACGTCGTCTGCGCCGGAATCGGGCTTATCACCCTGACCGAGGTGGCGACGCCTGGCCCGTTGTTACGTACGACGATGTCGTAGGACGAGAGCGTGTTGGCCGGCGCGCTGGCAGGACCGGAGATGCTCACGGAGAGGTCAGCCGACGGCACCACGCGGAGCGCGACGCTCGACGCGTCGTTCGCGAAGTTGCGATCGGAGGTGCTCGAGGAGGCCCGTACCGTCTCCGTGATCGTTCCGGTTGCGCTCGGGCTGACCCGGATGACGAGGGTGAACTGAGCGAGGCCGCCGCTGTCGAGCCCCGACGCCGAGCAGCTGAGGTTGTCCGCGGACGCCCCCACAGCGGGCACGTTGCACGACCATCCTCCCGGGGCGGCGATCGCAACAAACGTCGTCGCTCCGCTCGTCAGCGTGTTTCGGACGATCACGTTCTCGGCGCGCGCCGGCCCGTTGTTCCGGACGGAGAAGTTGAAGCTCACCTGGCTGTCCGGTCCCGCGACGCCTGGCCCTGTGACAGTGGCGGCGAGGTCCGCCGTCACGGCGGCCGGAGCCCCGTGCGCGGCGCCGAGTACGACTGCCACGACCAACACCGCTACGGAAATGGGCACTCCCAGCCTGAACATCTTTCCTCCCTTGCCGCTCGGGGTCACAGACGCTCGACGTGCGTGACGCGTTTCATGGTGAGAATGAGGAAGGCCGCTTTAGCCTCGGTATAGCCACGCTTGACTTATGGAAGCGACGCCGGTTCTAGGCCTCTACTGCGGAGGCGCGCGCCCGGGTCGAGCCCGGGCGCGCGCGCTTGGCTGCGCTACGGCAGCGTCGTCCAGCTCAGGACGATCGCCTTCTGCCTGTCGAGCTGCGCCCGGGTTGCGTTCGGATCCAGCCGCAGCGTCTCGGCGGCCTTCATGGCGTCGAGGAAGCGGGTGTCGGCCCGCTTGTCGCCGTTCGTGTCGACCAGGCGGTTCCACTCCATCGCGCCGTTCGCGAAGTTGAGCCAGGTGGCGAGCAGCTGCTGGTCGAAGAGCTCGAGGATCGCGCTGGTCAGGTTCGTCTCGAGGATGTCCTCGGCGCGGAGGAACGTGGAGGCATCGTTCCGGTCGTCGAAGACGCGGCTCATGTAGCCGGCGATCTTCAGGTAGCAACCCAGCTTCGCGGCGTCGAAGTTCGACGACCCCTTGCCGGAGTTGTAGAACCGAAACTGCTGCTTCCAGTATCCGGCCCCCTGGTTCGGGCGTCCGTTGCCGACGATGATGACCGCCGCCGTCTGGGAGGCGGGCCCGCCGTCGTCGTCTACGGCCGCGAACGTCGTCTCGTACGCGCACGCGCCGGCGAAGGTGTGGGACAGCGCGTACGTCTCGTCGCGAGGCTGGATGCTCGGGCTGACGGCGGGATCGTCGTTCGGTGGGTTGACGCGCCTCTTCGTGGACGAAGACGCGGTCCCGTCGCCCCATGCCCACGTCAGCGTCAGGTCGTCGCTGCCCGGGTCGGTCGAGCGGCCGCTGAAGCCGACCGCGCTGCCGGCGTGCGCGATGACGGTGGGCGTCCCGTTGACGTCGACCGCACCGGACAGGTCGATCGCCGCGGTGGGGTTCGTGTTCGTGATCTGGAGCGCGATCGTCGTGCACGGCGTCGTCTTGTCGTCCCTGGCGCAGACCTGCGCCGTGAACGTGCCGTTGTCTCCGTACGTGTGGCTGACGCTGACGGGCAACGTGGCGTCGGGCCGGACGTTCTCGACGGTTCCGCCAAGTGCCTGCGTGCCGGTGCCGTCACCCCACGAGATCGTCCCGGAGAGCGGGTCGAGCCAGCCCGGGTCGGAGATCGTGCCGGTCACCGTCACGGTCGTGTTCTCGCCGGTCGGCGTGTTCGATCCGAGCGAGATCGACGGCGCGACGTTGTTCACGGTCACCGTCGCCGTATCCTCGGCGGTCAGCCCGACGGCATCGGTCACGCAGAGCTTCACGGTCTTCGGGCCGTCCTGGCCCACCGCAGTGAAGCTCGGCTTGGCGCCCGTGGCGTCGTCGCAGCCGTCGCCGTCGAAGTCCCAGGCGTACGTCACGATGTCGTTGTCCGGATCGTTCGAGCCCGAGGCGTCGAGCGTGACGTCCGTGCCCTCGTTCGTCGTGTAAGGCCCGCCCGCGTCGGCCGTAGGCGGAGACTTGGACACGAAGACGTGGAACGAGACACGCGCTGAGGGATCGTCCTCGGTGTCGCCGCCCTCGGACAGGGACTGAGGGTTCTTGCTGCACGCGCTCGACTGCGAGCCGTTGGTCACGCCCGCCAGGTCGCCGCTGATCGCCCCGGGCTCGCCCCTCAGGCACTTGGCGATGTCGACGTTCAGCTCGAGCGCCGCGTCGCCGTAGCCGCCGTGGGCGTCGATGTCGTACTGGTTGTCGTCGCCGTTTGCCGGATTCCAAGGCGCGTCCTGACCCCGGCCGTCGTTGTCCCAGATCTCGACCCGGACCGGCACCGAACCGCTCGTGGGGACCGTGTTTCCGAACATCCATCCCGGGTCGATGTCGTCATCGTTGCCCCAGAAGTCGCCGTCGCCGCGGTTTTGCGAGTCGCGCCCCGCGATCGAGACTTTGGCGTAGAAGTCCGCAGCGCTGAGGTCGTCGTTGCCTCGGTCCACCGCGACCCGGTCGATCACGACCGTGAGCGTCACCTGCTGCTTGACCGTCTGCTCGAAGAGCTTGTAGAGCGCCGCGATCGCGCTGATACCGCGAAGGTATGAATTCTCGCGGATGACACTGAGGTCGCGGTCGTCGTCGTTGTTCGCATCGCCGTTTGTCAGGTCGCCGTCGTTGTCCTCGAGCTGCGCTTTGGTACGCGGCGAGCTGATCGCGGCGTCCATCGTGTTCAGCTTGGGCGTCGCAAGGCCGCGCTCGTCGATGGCGTCGCCGTCGACGTCATCGGAGGCGAAGAAGTCCGCGACCTGATTCGCCGTATAGAGGAGCCAGAAGAGCTTGTCCGGATGCGTGTCCGGGACCTCGAGCGGGCCTGCGAGGTCGGGGTGGTTGTCCCACTCGGCCGTCGAGACATCTGCGTGGTCCCTCATCCATTCCTCGAAGGCGTCGTCTTCGATCGGAATCCCCGCGAGATGGGTCGGGCCGTGCGGGTCGTCGTGCGCATGCGTCGGCAGCGTCTGGTCGCCGAGCAGGTGGACGACGTGGCCGAAGTAGTGATACGCGAACTCCTTGTTCCCGTTCGCGTACGCCCCGAGCGCGAGCGACCACAGAGCCTTCGCCTTCTGCCAAGCGTTTTCCGTGGAGGTCTTGCCGCTGAGCCATGCGGGGGCGGGTAGGTCGACCGGGTCGTCCTCGCCGCGGTCGGAGTCCCACAGGTGTGTGTTCGTCACGAGCGCGTCGGCGAACCACGAGTACGCGTAGACGTGGTCCATCTGATCCTCGTGGGTTGCGCCTTCCTGGATGAAGTTGAAGAACTCGGTGGGGTACAGATCGAGCGCTGCGCGCACCATCGTCTCGTGGTTGCAGTTGCCGTCCGAGCACACCTTGTACGCGCCCGCCGGCTGCGGGCTCACGAGCGCGGACGGCAAGAACAGGAGCCCGAAGGCCATCGCGCTCAGCAGCACGAGGAGCTTTCTCTCCCCCGACGTCACGAGTCCCGCTCTCGATCTCTTCATGGCTCCTCCTGCCTCCTAGACGTTGATTCCACGGGGTCTGCCATCAGCCGGCACCGACACGGTCGTCCAGTCTCGAGTCCCTACCTTGCGAATGAACGCGTCACGAGCCTTCTTCGTGATCGCGAAGACCCTCCGCGCCTCGGCCGCGCTCGCAACCGTCAGGACGGCGCCGCTCACCTTGAGCGATCCCTTCCGCTGCGAGAACGTCACACCGAAGTACTGGGCGGCTTTGCCGCTCAGCCCCGCCGACTGGAGCGGCTTCTGGAGGTAGTCGTCGAGGTCGGCCTCGGCCTCGTACGTCCCCCCGCGCAGATCGGACTGGCGCAGGATCATCGCGCTCGGGTCTTTGACGGCCGGACCGGCCGGGCCGTGGACGTGATGCAAAGGACGATGAGCGCGATTGCAGCGGTTGCGAGCTTCAGCTGGTGCGCCTGCGGCACCATGCGTCTCACTGGTCCAGTCATCGCTGCTCCTTCGCGTTCCCATAGATGACGTGCTTCGGTCGCAGCGCGCGGAAGGCGTGGACGAGCTCGGGAGAGTCGGAACCGTCATCGAGCTGGGTGGCGAAGCTGCGCCACGCCTCCTCGCTCTCCCAGACGCCGACGAT
>DASUCI010000171.1:0-12874 GCA_035762825.1 Gaiellaceae bacterium
GTCGAACACGGCCGACGTCGACCAGTGGCAGGGCAACGGCAACCTGAACATCGCTCCGGCGGTGTCGGTCTTCGGCGATGCCGAGACGAAGACCGTCCAGGGCAGTGGGAACGAAGCCAATGCCGACGTCACGCAGTCGAATTCGGCCGACCAGTTGCAGTCGTCCGAGCAGAAGCAGTCGCTCCAGCAGCAAGGCGGCGGCTGCTGCAAGCCCCCGGTTCGCTGCGACAAGCCCGATCCTTGCTCGCCGAAGAAGGAGTACGGCGGGTACGGGAAGGGCTACGAATGGCATCCGCAGGATCGCTGCTGCGAGGCCGGTCAGAGCCAGACCGCTGAGCAGACGGCCACCTTCGGTGACCAGACGGCCCAGCAGTCGAACACGGCCGACGTAACCCAGAAGCAGGGCAACCTGAACGGCTCGTTCGCTCCTGCGGTCGCGTTCGGCAAGGGGAAGGCCAGGAAGGGCGACCCGTGCGATTCGACGTGCGGGAAGCCCGCCTATGGCGGCCACTCGTTGGGCGGCGACGCCGAGACGGAGACCGTCCAGGGCAGTGGCAACACGGCGACCGCGAACGTCGGCCAGGCGAACTCGGCCGACCAGTCGCAGACGTCGTACCAGCGCCAGAACGTCGTCGACATGTGCAAGGGGCTGATCTATCGCTAGCCCGCTCCGCGCACTCACCGGCCGGGCCTCCGGGCCCGGCCGGTGTCTCACCCCCGAGAGGAGACGAGATGCTCGACACGAACGGTGCACCTCCCACTCGTGCGGCGCGAAGGATCACCGCGCGAGAGCACGACGTCCTCGAGCTGGTCGCGAACGGCTGCTCGACCGCGGAGATCGCGCGCGAGCTCTGGATCACCGAAGACACCGTGCGAACCCACATCAAGCGGATGATGGTCAGGCTGGAGGCTCGCACTCGCGCACACGTCGTCGCGATCGCGTTCCGCGAGGGCCTCTGGGCCGAATCGACCCGCGCGGACGGAGGTGACGACGTGCGCTAGGCGTCCGTCCCCGAGTCAGCCGCGTTCGAGAGGGCCGTGAGCAGGTCGATCGGAATCGGGAAGACGATCGTCGAGTTGTTCGCCGCGCCGATCTCGAGGAGCGTCTGGAGGTAGCGCAGCTGCACGGTGATGGGCTGCTGCGACATCACCGCCGCTGCGTCCTTCAGGCGCTCCGAGGCCTGGAACTCGCCCTCGGCCGAGATCACCTTGGCGCGCCGCTCGCGCTCGGCTTCCGCCTGCCGCGCCATCGCGCGCTGCATGCTGGCGGGGATCTCGACGTCCTTCACCTCGACGACGGAGACCTTGATTCCCCACGGGGACGTCGCCTCGTCGATGATCGCCTGCAGGATCGCGTTGATCTTGTCGCGCTCGGAGAGGAGCTCGTCGAGGACGTGCTGGCCGAGGACCGAGCGCAGCGTGGTCTGCGCGATCTGCGAGGTCGCGACCATGTAGTTCTCGACCTGCGTGATCGCGTTGTTCGGCTCGACGATCCGGAAGTACGCGACCGCGTTCACGCGCACGGGCACGTTGTCCTTGGTGATGACCTCCTGCGGCGGGACGTTCAGCGTCACCGTGCGCAGGTCGACCTTGACCATCCGGTCGACGATCGGGATCAGGAGGAAGAGACCCGGGCCCTTCGGGTGCGGAAGGAGCCGGCCGAGCCGGAAGATCACACCGCGCTCGTACTCGCGCGCGATCTTGACGGCCGCGAAGAGAAACAGGACGGCGAGAACGAGGACGACGACGAGCACGATCAGGCCGGCGGACACATCCATCAGACGGGCTCCTCCCCGGTTGGTGTGGACAGTGATCCTACGACGAGCCGGAGGTCTTCCTCGATTTCCTCGACGCGGACGTGCTCGCCGGGAACGAGTTGCTCACCGCCTGCGCTTCGCGCGCGCCAGAGCTCGCCGTTCACCTGCACGAGCCCGTCCTGCCGCACGACAGCCTCGTTTCCCACCATGCCGTGCACGCCGACCGCGACCGGTTGCCGGGCAGCACGGAGCGCTCGCGACATCGCGAAGCCGAGGAGGAGCGCGAGGCCGACGGCGATACCGATGGCCACCGGCATCGAGACCTGGTACGCGTCGCCGGCGGGGTCGAACAGGATGAGCGCCCCGAGGACGAACATGATCGCACCGGCGACCGAGAGCGCCCCGTGGGTGGGGACGAACGCCTCGGCGATGAAGAAGGCGGCTGCGAGCGTCATCAACAGCAGCCCCGCGAGCGAGACCGGCAGGACCTGCAGGCCGTAGAGCCCCAGGATCAGGGAGATCGCGCCGACAGTGCCGGGGAACACGAGCCCGGGGTTCCAGAGCTCCACGACGATGCCGATGAGCCCGATCGAGAGCATGAGGGTGATGAGGTTCGGATCGACGAGGAAGTCGCGGGCGCGCTGCCAGAAGCTCATCTCGACGTCCTCGATCTGGGCTCCCGCGGTCTCGAGGACGAACCCCTTCGGCACGGTCTTCATCCCGTCGATTCGCTCGAGCAGGACGGGGACCGTCGGCGCGATGACCTCGACCAGGCCGATCTCCTTCGCCTCACGCGCGCCGTAGTTCGCGGCCTTCGTGACCATCTCCCGCGCCGCCTCGACGTTGCGGTCGTGCTCGCGTGCGAGCTCGCCGGTGTACGCGGCCGCGTCGTTCACGATCTTGCGCCGGAGGTCCTCGGAGATGTCCTCGCCGCTCAGCGAGATCGGCGTCGACGACCCGATGTTCGTCTGCGGCGCCATCGCAGCGATGTCTGCGGCCATCGTGATGACCGCGCCCGCCGAGTCCGCACTCGAGCCCGGGGGCGCGACGTACACGACGACGGGTACCTCGGCGGCGAGGAAGCGCTTGACGATGCCGCGCATCGACGACGCCAGTCCGCCGGGCGTGTCGAGGACCAGAACCATTGCCGCGTACTCGCCCTCTTCGGCACGGTCGACGGCGTCATCCACGAACTCCTGCGTGACCGGGTTGATGTCGTTCGCGAGGTGGACCGCGAGCACGCGATTGGCGTCGTCCTGTGCGAGAACGCCCGGCGCCGCCGCAAGCGCTCCGATGAGGAGCGAGACGGCGAGAAATCCCCGCAAACAACGGCCTGGCACCGGTGTAAGGATTCTATCAGCGGAGGTTCTGCGCCCTTGTCCGCGAACTGGGGAGTGGTCACCCTGGAAACCTCGTGCGCCGTCTTCTCCTGACCCTCGTCGTCGTCGCGACGCTCGCGGCCGCGCCGGACGCGCTGGCGGTGACGGACGCCCGTGTGACGACGGTCGAGCTCACGCGGAGCGGGCCACGCACGTTCGAGTCTCGGGCGGCCACGCGGTTCACACTCGCCGGCGTGCACTGGCGCGGGCCGGGCACCGTCCGGTTCCGTACGCGGTCGCGCGACGGCCGGTGGAGCTCCTGGCGCGCTGCGGCGCCGGAGGCCGAGGACGGGCCTGACCTACGCTCTCGCGAGCACCGCTCGAGGGGGTGGCGGCTCGGGAATCCGTGGTGGGTCGGCGACTCCGATCGCATCCAGGCGCGGGCGACGGGAGGGGTGACCAGGCTCAGGGCCCACCTCGTGTGGAGCCCCGAGACCCGCATTCCCCTGCGGGTCCCGACCGCCACGGTCTCGCCCCCGATCGTCCCGCGGGCGACGTGGGGGGCCGACGAGAGGATCCGCCGCGGCCCTCCAAGCTATGCGTCCGACGTTCGGCTTGCGATCGTCCATCACACGGCCGGCAAGAACGGCTACTCGCGCAGCGAGGCGCCGGCGATCGTGAAGGGCATCCAGCTCTTCCACGTGCAGGGGAACGGCTGGAACGACATCGGTTACAACTTTCTCGTCGATCGCTTCGGGACGATCTACGAGGGCCGCTTCGGTGGCGTCGACCGTAATGTCACCGGGGCGCACGCGCTGGGCTTCAACACCGGCTCCGTCGGAATCGCGCTCCTCGGGACGTACGAGGACGGCGCTCCGTCGGCCGCAGCGCAGGACGCAATCGCGCGCATCGTCGCGTGGCGGCTCGATCTCGCCCACGTCGACCCGACCGCGTTCCTCACGTTCATCTCCGGCGGAAGCGATCGCTACGCGAGCGGGATCCCGGTGCTTCTGAACGGCGTCTCGGGCCATCGCGACACGGGGTTCACGGCCTGTCCCGGCGACGTCCTGTACGGACGCCTTGGGACGATCGCGTCCACGGCGCGCGGGCTCGGAGGCCTCAAGATCTTCGAGCCGCGGGCAACCGTCGCGGGATCGGCGGTCCGCGTCCGCGCGCGACTCTCGGAGACGCAGAGCTGGGCGGTCGCGATCGCCGGCGCGAGTGGAACCGAGGTCGCGCGCGGCTCCGGCAGTGGAACGACGGTCGACTGGACGTGGGACTCGGCTGGATTTCCGCCGGGCTCGTACCGCTGGACCGTTTCGGCGGGCTCGGCTCGTCCAGCCCTCGGCACCTTCCGCGCGGGCGGCGGCGCAGCGCCAGTCGCGATCGAGGCGCTTGCCGCCGAGCCCGAGGCGATCAGCCCGAACGGCGACGGCCAGGCGGACACGACGACCCTTACCTACCGGATCTCGGCGTCGGCGAACGTCACCATCGAGGTGACCGACGCCATCGGTGGCGTCGTGTCGACGGTCGTCGACCGCATGTGGACGGGCGCAGGACAGCACACGGTCGAGCTCGACGGCGCTACGCTCGCCGACGGCTCGTACAACGTCGTGGTGACCGCTCGCACGGCCGCGGGCGCGTCCGTCGAGAAGGTGATACCGCTGAGTGTCAACCGCACGCTCGGTCTCGTGACCGCCGCGCCGATCGCGTTCTCGCCGAACGGCGACGGCCGACGTGACCGCCTCACGCTGACCTTCGCACTCGCCGCTCCGGCGGGCGTTCGCATCCGCGTAGAGCGGGACGGCCGCTGGGTCGCGAGCCCGCTGCTGGCGAGCTATCCGATCGGGACGCAGCGCTTCGTCTGGGACGGCATGCGGACCGTCGGCCTCGTGCGGGACGGCGAGTACACGGCCGTCGTCGAGGCGACGGCCGGCCCGGGGGCCATCGCCTTCGGCGTCCCGTTCGTCGTCGACTCGACGGCGCCGCGCGTCCGGATTCTCCCGGGGGCGGGGCTCAAGGTGAACGTGACCGAGCCCGCCGTGCTGACGTTCGTGATCGACGGCCGGGCACTCAGGCGTGAGGTGAAGCGGGCGGGCGTGATCCGCATCCCGTGGGCCGGACCGGCGGCGCGCGTGCGCGTCGTCGCCTGGGACGCGGCCGGCAACTCGAGCGGCCCCGTGGTGCGCGTCAGGCGAGGCTAGGGGCGAGGATCCGGCGAGTAGACTCGCCGCGTGCAGACGCCTGCGCTCCCGTTCGGGAAGGACGTCATCGAGTCGATCCTTCCCCACCGCGACCCGTTCCTCCTCATCGACGAGGTGGCCGAGCTCGAGCCGGGCCGCCGCGTGGTCGCTCGCCGAACCGTGAACGCCGACGACTGGTGGTTCGCAGGGCACTTTCCGGACCGGCCTGTCATGCCCGGCGTGCTGATCGTCGAGGCCATGGCGCAGACGGGCGCCATCGCGGTGCTCGTCGAGGAGGAGAACCGCGGCAAGATCGCCTTCTTCGCGGGGATCGACGACTGCCGCTTCAAGCGGGTGGTCGAGCCCGGTGACGTCCTCACGCTCACCTGTGACATCGACACGGTGCGCGGACCCATCGGGCGCGGGAAGGCCACGGCACACGTCGGTGAGGCGCTCGCCGCCCGTGGAACGCTGACCTTCGCCGTGGAGCGGTAGACGTGCTCGGCACGGCCCAGGGCGTGCGCATCGGGATCACCGGTCTCGGCGTCCACGTCCCGGACAAGGTGCTGACGAATGCGGAGCTGGCCGAGATCGTCGAGACGTCCGATGAATGGATTCGCGAACGCACCGGCATCCGGGAGCGCCGCATCGCCGCAGACGACGAGGCGCTCACCGACATCGCGCTTCCTGCCGCGCGCGCTGCCCTCGACGACGCCGGCGTCGACGCCGCGGACATCGACTTCCTCGTCTGCGCCACCGTGACCCCGGACATGATGTTCCCGACCTCGTCTGCGCTTCTCGCGAACGCGCTCGGGATGCCGAAAGCCGCCGCGTACGACCTCCTTGCAGGATGCACGGGCTTCGTCTACGCCATCGCGCAGGCGTACGGGATGCTCGCGTCGGGGCTGTCGCGACGAGCCCTCGTCGTGGGCGGCGACGTGCTCTCGAAGATCCTCGACTGGGAGGACCGCTCGACGCTCGTGCTCTTCGGTGACGGCGCGGGGGCCGTGGTGATGGAACCGGTCGAGAGGGGCGGCTTTCTCGGCTTCGAGCTCGGCGCCGACGGCGGCGGCGGCGAGTACCTGTGGTACCCCGGATCCGGCTCGCGACACTTCGAGGACCCGAACTCGTTCGTCAAGATGAACGGCCGCGAGGTCTTCAAGTTCGCGACCCGCGTGATGGTGTCGTCGGCGAACGACATCCTCGCCGAGTGTGGCAAGACGGTCGACGACGTCGACGTTTACGTTCCGCACCAGGCGAACAAGCGGATCATCGACTATGCGGCGGCTAAGCTCGGGATCCCCTCGGAGAAGACCATCGTGAACGTCGACCGGTTTGGAAACACCTCGTCAGGCTCGATCCCGCTCGCGCTCGCCGACGCGCGGGCCGACGGTCGCCTGCCGGACGGGGCGCTCGTGTTGCTGACAGGGATGGGCGCGGGGCTCACGTGGGGCTCGGCGCTCGTCGAGTGGACGAACGGGAGGCCGTGATGAAGGTGGCGTTCTGCTTCCCCGGCCAGGGGTCGCTCGAGGAAGGCATGGGCCGGGACGTCGCGGAAGCGTTCCCGGCTGCACGCGACGTGTATCGGATCGGGTCGGAGGCGACCGGGCTCGACCTGGAGAAGCTGTGCTTCTCGACGCCGCTCGACCAGCTCGTGGACACGGAGGTGCAGCAGCCGGCGCTCGTCGCGACGAGCCTGGCGATCCTCGCGGCAATGCGCGAGCGCGGTCTCGAGCCGGACGTCGTGGTGGGCCACTCGGTCGGGGAGTTCGCAGCCCTGGCTGCCGCCGGCTCGCTGGAGACCGGTACCGCCATCGGGCTCGTCCGCGAGCGCGGTCTCGCGATGGCCGAGGCGGCTCGGCAGCGCCCCGGCGCGATGGCTGCGATTCTCGGCCTCGCCGACGAAGAGGTCGAGAAGCTCTGCCGGAGGATCGTCGGCGTGTGGCCGGCGAACTACAACTGTCCCGGGCAGATCGTGGTGTCCGGGGAGCACGAGGCGGTCGAGGAGTGCTGCGCCGAGGCCGCTGGCCTCGGCGCTCGACGAGCAGTGATGCTCAAGGTGTCGGGCGCGTTCCACAGCCCGCTCGTCGCCAGGGCGGCGGACAGGCTGCGACCCGCCGTCGACCGCGTGAAGATCTCGGAGCCGCTGGCGCCGTTCATGTCGACGGTGACGGCGAAGATCGAGCCTGCCCAACGCGTCGCGGCGCTGCTCATCGACCAGCTCACCGGGCCCGTGCGCTTCACCCAGGCCGCGACCGAGCTGATTCGCTCCGGCGCGACGACGTTCGTCGAGGTCGGGCCGGGGAACGTGCTGTCCGGGCTCGTGAAGCGGATCGACCGCGGCGTCAAGACGATGTCGGTGAACTCGCTCGAGAGCCTGGAGCGCGCGCAGGAAGCCCTCGCGCGGTGAGCTTCTGCTCGCTCGAAGGGCGGACGGCGCTCGTCACCGGCGCGTCGCGCGGCATCGGGCGCTCGATTGCGACCGAGCTCGCCGCGGCCGGTGCGTCGGTCGTCCTCTCGTATCGGACCGGCGAGGCGGAGGCAGAGGCCCTCGCCTCGGAGATCGGCGGCCGAGCCGTTCAGGCCGACGTGTCGGACCCGGCGTCCGCGAGTGCGCTCGTCGAGGATGCGGGGGACGTCGACATCCTCGTCAACAACGCCGGAGTGACGCGCGACGGATTGCTCGTGCGCATGTCCGACGACGACTGGAACACCGTGATCGACACGAACCTCGCATCGTGCTTCTACACGTGCAGGGCGGCGGCGCGCGGGATGATGCGCAAGCGCGCCGGCACGGTCGTGAACATCTCCTCGATCGTCGGCATCCACGGAAACTGGGGCCAGACGAACTACGCGGCGTCCAAGGCCGGGATCATCGGCTTCACGAAGTCGCTCGCGCGCGAGCTCGGTAGCCGGAACGTTCGCGCGAACGTCGTCGTTCCGGGGTACGTGAAGACGCAGCTCACGGACGTCCTCCCGGAGGATGCCACGGACGCGATGCTCCAGAACACGCCGCTTGGCCGTCTCGGCGACCCGGAGGACGTCGCCGGCGCCGTGAGGTTCCTCTGCTCGAACGAGGCGTCCTTCATCACCGGCGCCGTGTTGCTCGTCGACGGTGGGCTGGGGATGTAGTGGCCGGCGGGTCCGACAACGGCCGCCGCCGCGTCGTCATCACCGGCGTCGGGATGGTGAGCCCGCTGGGCAAGGATCCGGCGTCGTCCTGGGAGACCCTCGTCGCGGGCGAGTCGGGTGCGGGGCCGATCACGCACTTCGATACGTCCGACTACGACGTCCACTTCGCCTGTGAGCTGAAGGATTTCGACCCGACGGACTGGATGGACCGTAAGAAGGCGCGACGCATGGACCGCTTCTCGCAGCTGGCTCTGTCGGCGGCGCGGATGGCCGAGGCTGACAGCGGCCTCGATATCGCCGCCGCGCCGGAGCGCGTGGGGGCGGCCGTCGCGACGGGGATCGGCGGTCTCTACGCATTCGAGGACTGCTTCCAGAACCTGCTCGAGCGCGGGCCGGACCGGACGAGCCCGTTCGCGATCGTCCAGATCATCCCGAACATGGCAGCCGCCTGGGTCTCGATGGAGCTGGGCGCGCAGGGCCCCCTCGCGGCCGAGTGCACGGCGTGCGCCGCATCGAACATGGCGATCGGCGACGGCCTCGACGCGATCCGCCTCGGACGTGCCGACGTGATGTTCTGCGGTGGGACCGAGGCGCCGATCACGCGCGTCGGTATCGCCGGGTTCACGGCGATGCGCGCCCTGTCCCGGCGCAACGACGATCCGAAGGCGGCGTCCCGCCCGTTCGACTCGGGCCGGGACGGCTTCGTCATGGGCGAGGCGTCGGGGATGCTCGTGCTCGAGGAGCTCGAGCATGCGCGGTCGCGCGGCGCGAAGATCTATGCGGAGGTGCTCGGGTACGGCGTCTCGGCGGACGCCAGCCACGTCTCGGACCCCGATCCGACCGGCGCCAATCCCGCTCGTGCGATGCAGATGGCTTTCACCGATGCCGGAATCGATCCCGAGATCGTCGGGTACGTGAACGCACACGGCACCTCGACGCCCTCCGGCGACGCGGCGGAGACACGGGTCCTGAAGCTCGCGCTCGGCGAGGAGAAGGCGTATCGCACTCCCGTCTCGTCGACGAAGGGCGCGACCGGTCACTGCCTCGGCGCCGCCGGGGCGGTCGAGGCGATCTTCTGCACCTTCGCGCTCCAGCACGGCGTGTTGCCGCCGACCATCAACTACGAGGACCCCGATCCGGAGTGCGACCTCGACTACATCCCGAACGAGGCGCGCCGGCAGGAGATCGAGGTCGCCGTCAACAACTCGTTCGGCTTCGGCGGGCACAACGCGTGCGTCGTCTTCAAGCGCTGGCAGTAGTTGTCCCGCAGATCGAGTATCCGCTAGCGCGGACACTCGATCGCGACGATCCCTGAAGGCGCCCGCTTCGCGGTCGCGTGTGTGCTTCAGCCCAGGCGGAGCTCGAGCAGGACGGTGTCGCGCCAGATGCCGTCGAGCTGCGCGATTCGCTCGAAGCGCCCGACCAGGCGGAATCCGAGGCGCTCGTGGAGTGCGACGCTCGCGGCGTTCTCCGGGAACATGCCTGCCTGGATCGTCCAGATCCCGCTTGCCTCGGCACTCGCGATGACGGCTTCCATGAGCGCGCGGCCGACTCCGCGGCCACGTGCGCTCTCCGCGATGTAGACCGAGCTCTCGGCGACGCCGGCGTAGCACGCGCGCGACGAGGCCGGAGCGAGCGCGACCCAGCCCGCGACGCTGCCGTCCTCGACCGCGACGAGCCGGTGCTCGGAATGGTGGCTCGCGTCGAACGCGTCGTAGTCGGGAGGCTCCGTCTCGAATGTCGCGGCGCGGGTTGCAATTCCCTCTGCGTAGATCTCCTTCACGGCGGGCCAGTCGTCCTGCGTCATCGGTCGGATCTCGAGCACGTCGCGCAGATTAGGCTGCCGGGATGGAGCGTTGGGCGACGTTCGACTGCTACGGAACGCTCGTCGACTGGAACGCCGGCATCCGCGGCCAGCTCGAGAAGCTGTTCGGGGTCGAGCACGCCGACACGCTGCTCGCCCGCTACCACGAGCTCGAGCCGCAGATCCAGGCCGACAACCCTGGCGTGTCATACCGCGAGGTCTTGACGATCGCGCTCGAATCGCTTGCGGTCGAGGCCGGGCTCACGCTGCCGGAGGGCGAGACGAGCGCTCTTGCGCGGTCCCTCCCCGAGTGGCCGGTGTTCGACGACGTGCACGACGGATTGGCGCAGGCGCGTGATCGAGGCTGGCGGCTCGGCATCCTCTCCAACACGGATCGGGATCTGATCGACGCGTCGATGGACGCGATCGGCGTGCACTTCGACCTTTCCATCGTCGCGAGCGAGATCGGCTCCTACAAGCCGGCCTTCCGGCACTGGGAGGTCTTCCGCGAGCGCGTCGGGGGTGCCGATTCGATTCGGCACGTGCACGTGGCGCAGAGCCGCTTCCACGACATCGCCCCCGCGATCGAGCTCGGCATCCCGTCGGTCTGGATCAATCGTCTCGAAGAGCCGGACGACGGGCGCGCATCGAGGACGCTCGTCTCCCTGGCCAGGCTGGCGAGCACGCTGGACGAGCTAGCCCCCTCGGAATGAGCGCACCGCGTGTGCCGGTCGAGGCGGACGTGGAGGAGGTCGCTCGCGTCATGAGCGCGCACTGGCCCGAGCCCGTCGATCCCGAGCAAGTGCGGCAGGCGTGGTCGGCTCCCGGCTTCGATCGCGAGCGCGATGCGCGCATCGAGCCCGGGGCGTACGCACATGTCGACGCGATCGACACGGACCGCCAGTGGATCAATCTTCGCGGCCACCCCTCCGCTGCACTCGTCGACTGGGCGGTGCGTCGCGCGCGCGAGCGTGGCGGCCGGATCCTGTCGGGCTCCTGGACGGCGAACGAGGTCGTCCTGAAGGAGCTGCGCCGCCGCGAGTTCCGACCCGTCCGACACTCCTTCCGCATGTCGATCGACCTCGACGAGAACCTGCCTGCGCCCGTACCGCCGGACGGCATGAGGCTGCGGGTCTTCAGCGACGGGGACGAGGAGGCGTTCTACGAGGTGCAGCGCGACTCGTTCTCCGACACGTGGGAGCCGGTGGACACGCCCTACGATGAGTGGGCGCACTGGCTGCTCGACGCGCGGTCCTTCGATCCGGGGCTGTGGTTCCTGGCTGAAGCGGACGCGGAGGTCGCGGGCTTCGCGATCTGCAAGGTGCACCCGGGCGATCCAGAGCTCGGCTGGGTTCAGCTCCTCGGCGTGCGGCGGGCGTGGCGTGGTCACGGTCTCGGACGCGCGCTCCTGCTCACCGCGTTCGAGGCGTTCCGAGAGCGTGGGCTGCGGCGTGCCGGCCTCGGCGTGGATGCCGAGAATCCGACCGGAGCCACGAGGCTGTACGAGTCCGTGGGCATGCAGGTGGTCGGACGTTTCGAGATCCTCGAGACGGACGCCGCATGAGCGCTCTCCGTGCCCGCTGCCCGGACTGCAGGACGTTCACCGCGGTCGCGATCGGTGACGGCTACGAGTGCCACAGCTGCGGACGCACCTTCTCCGCCGGGCTCGTGCGCGTTCCGGCAGCGTGGGGGGAGGGCGGCGACGGGATGGTCGAGGGCGCCCGCATCGCGCTTCCCTACCCTGAGGTCGGCGTGGTCGAGCGCGAGACACTCGCCGAGCAGAACGAGGCGGTGGCAGAGGCGCTCGCCGCCCGCCCGATCGTGCTCGGCGGCTGCTGCTGCACGCATGTCGGAGCCGCGACAGGCCTCGCGCGACGGGTCGACCGACTCGGGATCGTCTGGATCGACGCCCACGGTGACCTGAACACGCCCGAGACGTCTCCCTCCGGGAACCTCTGGGGAATGCCGTTCAGGATGCTTCTCGACGACGGTGTCGTGGCGCCGGAGAATGCTGCACTCGTCGGCGCTCGCAACCTCGATCCGCCGGAGGCCGAGTTCGTCGAGCGCGTCGGGATCGACGACTCTCTCGATCGGGCCCTCGCAGGGGTCGACGCCACCTACGTCGCTCTGGACCTCGACGTGCTCGACCCGAGCGAGGTCGACGTGCTCACCCCCGAGCCGGATGGGCCGTCTCAGGACGAGATCGACGCGCTGCTGCGCGAGATTGCCGAGCGGACGACGGTTGCCGGCATGGGTGTCACCGGCTTTCTCGCCACCGAGCGGAACGCCGCACTCGCGGCGCGGATGCTCCGCGCAGCGGGCTTCTAGGCCGCCACTAGACTCCACCGCATGTCTTCCGGGCAGGGTCGCGTCGACGTCGAGGTCGAGAGCAAGCGCCCGGACGAGCCCTCCCAGGGCAAGGCTCATCCGAACACGTGCCCGGGCTGCGGGTCGCACTACCGCGACGACGAGCTCGAGAAGACGCTGCGCGTGTGTCCCCAGTGCAACCACCACTTCCGCGTCGGAGCGCGCGAGCGGATCGCCCAGCTCGTCGATCCGGGTTCGTTCGTCGAGACGGACGCCGATCTCCGCTCGGCGGACCCGCTCGAGTTCTTCGACCTCCGGCCGTACGTGGAGCGACTCGCGGAAGCGGAGGTGGAGACGGGCCTGGGCGACGCG
>DASUCI010000172.1:0-2607 GCA_035762825.1 Gaiellaceae bacterium
GGGCGAGGAAGCGGACGATCCGGTCGGCGATCTCCTCGCCCTTCTCCTCCTGGAGGAAGTGACCCGCGCCGGCGACGATCTCCGCCGGCCCCGCGCCAGGGATGCGCGACGCCATGTGCTCGGCCGCGACGGTCGAGAAGATCGGGTCCGAGTCGGAGAAGAGGACGAGTGCCGGCTTCTCCCACCGCTCGAGCGCCGCACGCACGTCCTGCATCTTGGCGGCGCTCGGGTGCTCGAGCTCCGTCGGCACGAGCTCGGGGAACGCGAGCACGCCTGCTTTCGACTCCGGGGTCGGGAACGGCGCGTTGTACGCCTCGACGACGTCGTCGGCGAGCTCCGTCACGGCCGAGATGCGGATGAGCTGACCGGGCACGAGGTCGGTGCCGACCCGGCGCACGAACTCGCGGAAGCGGAGCCACTCCTCCGACGGCGCGCGGCCGGCGCCGATCCCGGTGTTCAGGATCACGAGGCGGGCCACGCGCTCCGGGTGCTCGACAGCAAGGCGTAGCCCGATCGGCCCGCCCCAGTCCTGGACGACGACGGTCGTCTCGCGCAGGTCGAGCTCCTCGGCGAGGCGCTCGATCGACTGGTAGTGGAATTCATAGGAGTAGTCCTCGATCCGCGTCGGCTTGTCTGAGCGGCCGAAGCCGAAGCAGTCCGGCGCGACGACACGAGCGACACCCGCCACCGTCGGGATCATCTTTCGATAGAGGTACGCCCAGGTCGGCTCGCCGTGGAGCATGAGCACCGGAGCCCCCTCGCCCTTGTCCACGTAGTGCATGCGCAGGCCGTCCTGCTCCACGTAGTGCGGCTCGAACGCGTAGCCCGGCAGGCGCTCGAAGTGCTCGTCCGGCGTGCGGTACGCCTCCACCGGACGTCAGCCTACGCGTGCTCCCGTGGCGCGCGAGCCGCACGATCGGATCGGCAGCCGCCTACGCGGCGTGCGAGGGCACTGCCACTGTCGCACGCGACTTCCACGTGTGCGCGATCGCGATCGCGCCCAGCGCGGTGACCCCGGCGATCGCGAATGCAAGTGACGTGCCGCCGACCTCGGCGAGCCACCCGGCGAAGAGGCCGCCGACGGGCGCGACGCCGACGAACGCGAAGAGGTAAACGCCGATCAGCCGGCCGCGCAGGTGATCCGGCGCGGCGAGCTGGACGAGCGCGTTCGCGTTCGCCGTGAACAGCGTGAACGAGACCCCGATCCCGACCAGGAGGACGCCGGCGAGGTAGGCGTTCTGGACGGGTGCGAGGAGGAGGGCGAACACGCCGAACGAGGCCGTGCCGATGGCGAACAGGCGCCAGCTCGCGTGGCGGAACGTGGCCGCCGCGAGCGCGCCGGCGAGCGCGCCGACCCCGAACGACGCCGAGAGGAAGCCGAAGCCCTCCGGCCCGACGTGGAGCGTGTCGGCTGCGAGCAGCGGCACGAGGACGTGGAAGTTGAAGCCGACCGTCGAGACGACGGTGACGACCGCGAGAACGAGCCGGAGCTGCGGGTCGTTCCAGGCGTAGGCGAAGGCGCGCCGGAGCCCGTCGACCACGCGGGCGGAGGGATCCTTCTCGACCGTGCGCAGCTCCTGTTCGCGGACGAGCGCGAGTGCCGTCAGCACGGCCAGGAAGCTCACGGCGTTCAGGACAAAGCAGAGGCCCGTCCCGACGGCGGCGATGACGAGGCCCGCGATCGCCGGGCCGATCACACGCGATCCGTTGAAGAGCCCCGAGTTGAGCGCGACTGCGTTCGGCAGCTCGCGCGGCCCGACCATCTGGAACGTCAGGGACTGCCGTCCGGGCGCGTCGAAGGCGAGCGCAATGCCGCCGAGCGCGGCGAGGACGTAGACCAGCGGGAGCGTCGCGGTGTCGGTGAGCGTCACGACCGCGAGCGCGATCGAGATCGCCATCGCGGCCGCCTGCGTCGTCATGACCAGCTTCCTCGACTCGATGCGGTCCGCGACCACGCCCGCCACGAGGCCGAACAGCGTGAACGGCACGAAGCGCCAGAAGGCGAGCGCGCCGATCGCCAGCGCCGAGCCGGACAGCTCGATCACGAGCCACGCGAGTGCGACGTTCTGCATCCACGTCCCCGCGAGCGAGACGAGCTGGCCTGTGAAGAAGATGCGGTAGTTCCGGTGACGCCGCAGGCTGCGGAACGTGCGTGCGCGCAGCGTGAAGGTGAGCGTGCTCAAAGGCGAGCCTTCGCGAGTCGAAGACGAGCGGTGCTCACGCGTCGGGATCCACGAGCCGCAGGAGCGGAGGCAGCGCGGCCTCGATCGCGTCCAGCTCTGCCGGATCGAGCGTGCGCAGGCGTTCGGCCAGCCAGGTGGTCCGGCGGGCGCGAATCCGGCGCATCAGCTTCTGGCCGTCCTCCGTGAGCCGCAGCCCGACGCGTCGGCGGTCCGCGCTCGAGCGCTCACGCTCGAGCAGTCCCGCGCGCTCCAGGCGGTCGATGTGGCCCGACATCGCCGGCGCCGAGATGCCCTCCTCGTGGGCGAGCTCCGCGAGCGAGAGCCCAGGGCTACGCCTCACGAGCCAGAGGAGTGTCGCCTGACGCGCCGTGATGCCGACCTGCTCCGTCTCCTTGCGCAACTCGCGTGCGAGCCGGAGAAGGAC
>DASUCI010000173.1:0-4108 GCA_035762825.1 Gaiellaceae bacterium
GCGACGACGGCGTCGACCGTCTCGTCGCGACCGCGCAGCTCCAGCGTCCTGGCCTCGAGCCCGCCGTCGTCGAGACCCGCGGCGGCAGCAGCGGCGCGACTGACGAGGAGCTCGCCCGCGCCCGCCGAGGACGCGAGCCGAGCGGCCGTGTTCACCGCGTCGCCGACCGCGGTGAAATCGCAGGCGTCGCCCTCGCCGACGCGCCCGACGAACGCGACACCGGTGTGCACGCCGACCCCGATCGGCACCCATGGCTCCGGGCCGTCGTTGCCGGTCTCGCGCAGGAGCTGCCGTCCGGCTTCGATCGCCCGGCGCGCATGGTCCTCGCCGGCGAAGCCGGGGATGAACAGCGCCACGACCTCGTCGCCGACGAACTTGTCGACGAGCCCGTTCCACGCGTCCACGGCACCGGCAGCCGTGCCGTAGAAGCGCGAGATCAGACGCGAGAACTCCTGCGCCTGCATGCGCTCCGCGAGCCCGGTCGAGCCGCGAACGTCCGCGAACAACAGCGAGAGCTCGACCTCCGCGCCGCCCGGGTGCTTCTCGATGTGCCGGAAGCACGCGCGGCAGAGTCGGCGGTTCAGCTTCGACGGGCCGAACCCGAACGGTTTCAGCAGCACGCTCCCTGGCTTGTTCATCGGCGCCTCGCAGAGCTTGCAGCGCGGCCCCGCCGGGATCCGGCGAACGATCTTCCGCGTCAGGTCGATCCCGCGTGTCTCGCCCACGAGGATCGCGCGCCAGGCATCGCTCCGTTCCTGCTCGTGCTCGCTCACGCGGGCATTCTCTCGCTCAGGCGTGGAATGCCGCAAGGCGCTCGGCCTCGGCCTCGACAGCGCGCGCCGAGGCGCGATCGAGCTTCGCAAACGCCTCCCAGCGCACTCGGCCGGCGTCGTAGCGCCAGGTACCGGCCACGGCGCCGTCGACGAGGAACGTGCCGATCGACTGCGGCATCGTCGTCGGGAAGATGCGCTGCCGGTACTCCTCGGGGAGAACGCCCGCGCGCCGTACATGGACGAGGAGGACGGCGTCCCAGGTCGGCAGGAACCGAACCGGCGCGGGAGTGTCGGCCGAAGGCAGCGGAGCGCGCGGGAGGTCGAGGAGCTCGCCGCCCGCCTCGTCGCGGAAGCGTCGGAGCCGCAGACGCTCGAGCGCGGCGCCGAGATCGCGCGGCTTCGTGCCCGCCCATTGCGCGATGTCCTCGGGCGACGCGGGGCCGAACGCGCCCAGATACCGGCGAACGAGGTGGTCGCACGCCACGTCCTCGTCGACGTCCTCCGGCCCGACCCAGCGCTCGGCCAGCTCGATCAGGTTCGCTCGCCGTCGCTCCCACGTTCCCGACGGTGGCATGCGGACGAGACTCAGCTTCGGGTCCCACGCGCGAGTGGCCGCCGAGAGCTCGTCAGCGCGACGCGGCCCGTCGGCGAGGAGCCGGCGAAGTTGGTCAGCCTGGCGCTCGAGCTCGCTCTCCGTGAGCCTCCGCGTCCGGAGCAGCCACTCGCGTTGAGGACCGCGGATCGCGACCGCGAGCGGCCAGTAGTCGCGGCGCGAGACGACGTGGATGGTCCCCCGCATCAGCGTCCCCTGGATCGCCGAGCGCCGCTCGAGTGCGCGCGTGAGGTCGTCTCGCTCGAAGCCGTCCAGGCACGACCAGAGCCGGATGTACGCATTCGGCGCGTACTGGTCCTGGATGCCGCCGAGCCGCTCGAGTGCCCGCGGTATCGGCAGACGTGCCCGTTCGAGCAGGAGCTGGCGCGCCAGCAGCGCGCGGTTCAGCTCGCGCTGGGTGAGCGTGCGCTCCGCCACAGCCGGACGCTAACCAGGCGGCGCGAGAACTGCATGCCCTGCGCCGCGGCGATCCCTCCCACGACCAGTGCTCCTCCGAGGGCGAGCCAGACCGTCACGGGCTCGTCGAGGAAGATCGCGCCGAAGGTCACGGCCAGCGGCGGTATCAAGTAGGCGTACGTCACCGTGCGCGTCGGGCCGAGGCCCTTGAGCCCCGCGTTCCAGAGGATGTAGCCGAGCAGCGTCGCGAGCACCCCGAGGTAAAGGAGGCGCGCCGCGTCGCTCGCGCTCGCGTCGGTGACGGCGGCGACGGTCGATGGGCGCACGAACGGCGTGAGGCCGACGGTCCCGACGAGGCTCGTCGCGGCGGTGAGCGCGAGCAGGTCGTGCCGCCCGAGGAGCGGCTTCAGGATGACGTTGTAGAGCGCGAACGCGAGGGGCGCGCCGAGCACGATGAGCGGGCCCCTGGCGCTCTCGAACGACAGGTCGTTGCCGGCGCCGAACGCGACGACGATCGCCACGCCCGTGAACGCGACGGCGAGACCGACGACGCGTCGCAGGCTGATCCGATCCAGCCCGAGCGCGAACGCGAGCAACATCGTCAACCCCGGCGCGAGCGCGACCACGAGGGCGGCGACGCCCGATGTCGTGTCGCGCGTGCCGACGTTCAGGAACATGTGGTAGCCGACGACCACGAAGAGTCCCGCCGCGACCACGCGGTAAGCGTCGGCGCGTGTGAGCCCCGGCAGGCCCCGAGCGCGCCAGAGGATGTAGGCGAAGCCCGGAGCCGCGATGGCGTACCGGAGGATCGCGATGTCCCCCGCCGCGACGCTGTCGTCCAGCAGCTTCTTGATGACGGAGAACGAGCCCGCCCAGAGCACGACGACCACGAGCAGCGAGACGTGGGCCTTCGCGTTCATCACCCGGTCCAACGCGCGAGAGGCCGGCATCGTGAGGTGGTCAACGAGCCGCCCGGCGCGATACTTCCTGGATGCTCGAGACCCTGATCGCGTTCGTCGCCGTGTCGGCCGTCGTGATCTGCACGCCCGGCCAGGACACGGCGCTGACCATTCGCAACACGCTCGCGGGCGGGCGGAGGAGCGGCGTCGCGACCGCGGCAGGCGTCGCCGCCGGCCAGGCGGTGTGGACCGTCGCGGCGAGCGCCGGAGTGGTCGCGCTCCTGACCGCCTCCGAGGCGGTCTTCCGAGCGCTGAAGCTCGTCGGCGCCGCCTATCTCGTGTATCTCGGCGCTCAATCGCTGTGGGTGGCGATCCGCGGGCGAGGCAAGCCTCGCCCCTACCCCGTCGGGGCCGGGCTTCCCCGGCCCTCGTCGCGCCGGGCGCTTCGGGAGGGCGTCCTCAGCAACCTCGGCAATCCGAAGATGGCCGTGTTCTTCGCGAGCCTCCTCCCGCAGTTCGCGCCCGAGGGCGGCGCGTCGTTCGCGGTCCTCCTCGCGCTCGGCTTCCTGTTCTGCGCGATGACGCTCGCGTGGCTGAGCCTCTACGCCGTCGCCATCTCGCGCCTCGGCCGGCTCCTGACGACGACCGTGCGCCGCACGCTCGACGCCGTGACCGGTGTGGTACTCGTTGCGCTCGGTTTGCGCCTAGCGCGGTCGTAGGGGCGACATATATGTCGCCCTACCGCACGCGTGCGAAGCGATGCACCGCGTCGAGGAGCTCCTTGCGCTTCGTCTCGGCCTCGGCGGCGTCACCCGACGCGAGCGCGCCGGCCACGCAGTGGTTCACGTGGTCGTCCAGGATCTTGAACGCGAGGCTCTCGAGCGCCGTGTTCACGGCCGCGATCTGCGTGAGGACGTCGATGCAATAGCGGTCGTCCTCGACCATCCGCTCGATCCCGCGCACCTGCCCCTCGATGCGGTGGAGCCGGCGGACGAGCGCCTCCCGGTCCGCGGAGTACCCGTGCTCGCTCACGTGGTCGCCTCCTCGCGCCTCGAATGGAACCTGCGCAGCCGGAGCGAGTTCGTCACCACGAACACGCTCGAGAACGCCATCGCCGCGGCCGCGACGATCGGGTTGAGGAGGCCTGCCATCGCGAGCGGGATGGCCGCGACGTTGTACGCGAACGCCCAGAAGAGGTTGCCCTTGATCGTGGCCAGCGTGCGGCGCGCGAGTCGGATCGCATCGGCGGCCGCGCGCAGGTCGCCGGAGACGAGCGTGATGTCGGAAGCCTCGATCGCGACGTCCGTCCCGGTCCCGATCGCGAGGCCCAGATCCGCCTGCGCGAGGGCGGGCGCGTCGTTGATCCCGTCGCCGACCATCGCCACGACCTCGCCGGCGCCCTGGAGCCGGCGGATCTCGGCGATCTT
>DASUCI010000174.1:0-7216 GCA_035762825.1 Gaiellaceae bacterium
GATGTTCTCCCACACGCAGGCGCCGAGGTAGAGCACCGGCACGAGCGCGATCGCGCGCCAGAGCCGGCTGCGGATGAGCGTGAGCCCGAGGATCGCGGCGATGAGGCCGATATACGCCAGGCGCGCGAGCGCGCCCGCCGGTAGCCCGTCCTGCCCGATCGCCCCCTCCGGGAGGAGCACCCACGAGTCGAGGAGCTCGTCGACCTGGGCCGTGCCGAACGTCGTTCCGGCGACGAGCGACGGCCGCACCTGCTCGGCGACCTCGTGCACGACGAGCCCGAACACCGCAGTGCCGGCCAGCACGGCGACGGGCAGCCAGCGCGGGCGCATGAGCAGGATCAGCCCGATCACGACGGCGGCGTAGAAGAGCCAGCTCGCGTCGTCCGGGTCGCGCAGCGCCTCGAGCGAGGCGTTGATCAGCACCGCCCCGATGGTCACGCCGACGATGCTTCCCGCCCCGCCGAGCACGACCATCGCGTAGACGGTGATGAGGAGCACGATGTCGAAGCTGCCCGGGAAGACCGCACCCTGCTGGGGTGCGTAGAGCGCGCCGGCGATGCCGGCGATGCCGGCGCCGACCGCGAACGCCATCAGCTTCAGGCGATTGACGGGCATCGTCATCAGCTCGGCGGCGAGCTCGTCCTCCCGCAGCGCGCGCCAGGCCCGCCCGGTACGCGAGCGATCGAGGAGGTAGAGGAACGAGACGATCAGGACGAAGGCCGCGAAGATGACGTAGTAGTAGCCCTCGAGCGACACGATCTCCCGCCCGAAGAGCTTCAGCGGGTAGATGTCCGCAATCCCGTTCGGGCCGCGCGTGAACGACGCGTTGACGAGCACGACCAGCCAGATCTGGAGGAAGAAGAGCGTGACGATCGCGAGGTAGTCGCCCACCAGGCGCCGGGAAGGCAGTCCGACGAGGAATCCCGTCGCCGCGACCGCGACCGCGATCAACGGCACGGCGAACTGCGCCTCCCAGTGGCGGCCCGCGTATTCGGAGGCGAGCGCCGCGTACAGGTAGGCGCCGAGGCCGAAGAACGCGACGAAGCCGAGGTCGAGCAGCCCGACCCAGCCGACGGCGACGTTCAGCCCGAGCGCGAGCAGGACGTAGATGAGCGTGTCGATCCCGACCTGCGTCAGGTACTCGGAGTCCGTGAAGAGCGGGAAGATCGCGAACGGGAGCGCGAAGACGACGAGCTTCGCCGCGGCCGGGGCGCGCTCGATCGCGTCCTCCGCCCGAGCGGTGAACGACCGCTGGCGCCGCTCCTCGGCGCTCGCGACCCACTCGTCGACGCCGATGCGAGGCTGCTCGGGCGGGAGCTCGCTCAAACCTTCTTCACCTCCGGCTTGCCGAAGATCCCCTGCGGGCGGACGAGCATGAAGACCACGAGGATCAGGAAGACGATCAGATCACTGAACGCGCTTCCCAGGCGGCCACGCGTGAAGTCCTCGATGTAGCCGACCGAGAACGCCTCCGCGAGCCCGATGACGAGCCCGCCGACCATCGCGCCCGGGATCGAGCCGATGCCGCCGACGACCGCGGCGGTGAAGCCCTTCAACCCGTAGTTGAAGCCCATGAAGTGGTTGATCTGGAAGAAGACGAGCCCGACGAGGACGCCCGCGGCGCCCGCCAGGGCCGACCCGATGAAGAACGTCTTTACGATCACGCGGTCGACGTCGATGCCCATCATCGCCGCTGCTTCGCGATCGAAGGCCGTGGCGCGCATCGCCTTGCCGAGCTTGGAGCGCGTGACGAGGAGCCAGAGGCCGGCCATCATCGCGACCGCCGATGCGATGACGAAGATCCGCATGACCCAGAGATGCAGCGGTCCCCACTCGACGCCCACGCCGACGTCGACGAGGTCGAACGAGTCGTAGCTGCGGAAGTTCGCGCCGAACAGCAGCAGCACAGAGTTCTGGATGAAGAACGAGACGCCGAGCGCGCTGATGAGCGGGGCGATACGCGGCGCGCGTCGCAGCGGCCGGTATGCAAACCGCTCGATCGCGACGCCGAGGAAGCCGCCTCCCACCATCGCCGCCAGGACCATCAGGAGGATCACGAGCCACACGGCGACCGTCGGGTCCTGGGCGCCTCCGAGCCACCCGAGCACGCCCCAGCCGATGAACGCGCCAACCATGAGCACGTCGCCGTGAGCGAGGTTGAGCAGCTTCAGGATCCCGTACACCATCGAGAACCCGAGCGCGACGAGCGCGTAGACACTGCCCAGCGTCACCCCGTTGACGGTCAGCTGGACGAGCTTGTCCCAGTCCACGGGCGTGGTTATCTCACAGATGCGAGCGACCCGCCCTCCCGGGCGGGTCGCTCTCCATCCGTCACGGATTCGTTAGACGGGGGCGTACTTCCCGTTCGTGATCTTGTAGATGACGAACTTGCTCGGCGTGACGTCGCCCTTGGCGTCGAAGACGACTCTGCCGCCGATGATCGAGGGCATGTTCGTACGTCGCACCATGCGGACGACCTCGGCACGCGTTGCCGAGCCGTTGGCGCACGCCCGCTCGATCGCTGCCATTGCCACCCAGCCGGCCATGTACGTGGCCGGCCCGAAGGCGCCGGACGTGTCCTTCGAGACGAAGCGCCGGTACTCGCGGATGAGCGCCCGCGCCTTGGGGTCGAAGTGGAGGTCCGGGGCGAACACCGACACGTACCCGCTGCGCGGCTTGAACTGCGACGGCGAGTAGGCGCCGTCCGTCCCGAACACGATCGCGTCCTTGCCCTGCTCTCGGAGCTGGTTCGAGAGCGTGTTCGCCGCCGTCGCCACCTGCGTGGCGAAGATGACGACGTCCACGTCGTTCCCGACGTTCGCCACGATCGACGAGAAGTCGGTGTCATCGGCGGAGACGGACTCACGTCCGACGTCGACGTTCCGCGCCCTGAGTCCACGCGACACAGCGCTCGCGAGCGGAAGCGAGTAGTCGTCCTGCGAGTCGATCACGACGACGTTGTTCGCACGCAGGTTCCGCGACACGTAGTTCACGATGTCGGGTCCCTGGATCGAGTCGTTCGGGACGACCCGGAAGAACGTCCGGAACGGACGGCCCTTCGTGAGGTCGGTCGCCGTCGCCGATCCCGAGACGGAGGCGAGGTTCGCCCGCTCGAACAGGTTGCCGCTCACCCGCACCGCCTGGCTCTCGGAGCCGCCGATCACGGCCATGACGTTGCTGTTGCCCGTGAACCTCCGCGCCTGCGTGCGTGCGACCGGAGCCTTGAGCTGCGTGTCGCCGAGCACGACCTTGAACCGCGTCTGGTTCTCCTTGTTGTACTTCTGCACGCCGAACCGCAGCCAGGAGAGCTGCTCCTGGCCGAGGAAGCCCGCCGGCCCGGTCAGCGGGCCGAGAAAGCCGAGCGAGACATTGGTGCACGCCGCGATCTGCGCGGGTGTCGTCTGTGCAGCCGGCTTCGCTACCGCCGCCGTTACGACGGCGACTGCGACGAGCGCCGCGAGCCCGGCTGCGATCAGTCCCTTCCGCATCTATCCCTCCTCGAGTGAACTTGCCTGCCCTTGCCTTGTGACGACGCCGGTCCGTGCTTGTTGCCTTCCGATGCCGCCGCGAGGGCCAACGCCGTGCAATCACAGCGGGTTCGCGCTGACATGTCAATGACCGTCAGAAATAAAACTGCGTCCACGCTTCCCACCACGTCTCGGCACGGGAGACGATCGTGCGCGGGTCGAGGATCTCGACGCCGTGGCGATAGCGCAGGGCGTGGGCGGCGCCGGTGCGCTTGTACTCGACCTTGATCTCGCACGGGCTGCCGAGGTCGTACGGCGGAACCGCGGAGAGATCCGACAGCGCCTGCTCCGCTCCGGCCTCGATCAGCTCGCGGGCGCGCGCAGGCGTGAGGTTGCGCGCGCTGAAGGAGCTGAAGCCGCGCTTCACAGAGACCGTGATGAGGCCGTCGCCGAGGAGGTCCTTGCCCTCGCGGCACGAGGCGTCGTCGCCCGTCACGAGGAGCACAGGACAGCCCCAGGTCCCGCACAGCGCGGCGTTGATGCCGGTCTCGCCGACGAGCGTGCCGTTGAACCAGAGGTTCTGGAAGTCGCTGCCGGAGATCGTGTGGTTCATGACGCCGTCAGCGGTGCCGGCCCGCGCGTGCATGCCGACGAAGAGCGCCGCGTCGCAGCCCGACTCGAGGAACTCCGTGTACTCCGTCCACTCGTCCTGGACGACGAACTCGCATGCGGGATCGAGGTCTTCGGGAATCAGCGAGTTGAACGTCCAGCCCTTGCCGGCGCCGTGGCAGTCCATGACGAGGATCTCGGCCGCGCCCGCGGCCTTCGCACCGCGCACCGCAGCGTTGATCTCCTCGGTGTAAAGCTTCCGCCCTTCCTCGTACAGCGCCTCGCCGCCCGTCGTCTGCTCCCACTTGACGATCCCGGCGACGCCCTCCATGTCCGAGATGACGTGGACGCGCACGCCAGTAGCCTACGCCGGATCGAGAGCGGGCTTCAGGCAAAGGGCGTCGTGGTCACGGGAGCGTCGGGCGGCATCGGCTCGGCCTGTGTGCGAGCGTTCGCTGCCGAAGGCGCCCGTGTGCTCGTCCACTACCACCGTGGCGAGGACCGTGCGCAGGCGCTCGCCGACGGGCTCGGCGGCGCACCGGTTCTGCAGGCCGACCTCACGCGCGAGGTGGAGGTCGCGCGGCTCTTCGCAGACGCCCGCGCTGCGCTCGGCGCGATCGACGTCTGCGTCCAGGTGCAGGGTGTCTGGCCGCGCGAGGACGTGCCGGTGTGGGAGCTCTCTCTCGAGCGCTGGGAGGAGACCATCCGGCAGAACCTGACCACCACGTTCCTCGTCGCGCGCGAGTTCCTGCGCGAGGTCGCGAGAAACGGCAGCGGCTCGCTCGTCCTCGTCGGCTCGACCGCGGGGATCTTCGGCGAGGCCGGGCACGCGGGCTATGCCGCGGCGAAGTCGGCGGTCACCGGTGGGCTGCTCCTCTCCCTGAAGAACGAGATCGCACGGATCGCCCCGCTCGGCCGCGTCAACGCGGTCGCGCCCGGTTGGACCGAGTCGCCGATGACGCGCGGGCTCGTCGACCCCGAGCGCGTGCGGGAGGTCTCTCGCACGATGGCGCTGCGCAAGGTGGCGCAGCCCGAAGACGTCGCCGCGCAGGTCGTCGTCCTCGCGTCGGACACGCTTTCCGGGCACGTCACGGGTCAGGTCGTCACCGTGGCCGGCGGTATGGAGGGCCGGATCGTCCACCCCGACTGAGGAGCACGCATGAGCGAGAGCAGCGGCCGCAGGTCCGTCAACGCGCACACGACGCCGTTCCTCCCCTCCGACATGGAAGGCCCCGTCCAGCCCGAGATGAGCTGGCTGCCGCTGAGCTACGACGAGGCGACGGGCCAAGGCACGTACCTCATGCGCATGCAGCCGGGCGCGGTCACGATCGCGCACGACCACGCCGGCATGGAGGAATTCCTGATCCTCGAGGGTGACCTCGTCGACTCCGACGGGACGACGTTCGGCCCAGGCGACTTCGTGAGCTACGACGCGGGCACGCACCACAACTCGTGGACGGAGACGGGCTGCCTCATCGCCGTCTTCGAGTGGCAACGGCCGGCGTAGGGGCGAGAGGCGCTCTTTACAGTGCCTGGCACTGTAAAGACGCCGATTTCGCACCAATCGATCCACAGACCAATGAGAAGGGCGGCGTCGTCCGCCGCCCCTTCTCGAAGCTCCAGGCCTGGCTGATTGCCGTCAGTCCCCAGCCGGGAGTCGCTTTCGCTATCGGCATCGGCCGCGGCGGCCTTGAGTGTCGAGAGACGTCGATCGACGTGACCGCCCGGAATGCTGGAATGCCGCGATGAGCCGATTCCTCGAGCGACTTGCGAGCGGCCCGCCGCTCGTGGGCGACGGCGGCATGGGGACGCTCGTCTCCAGCGCGGTCGCGCGCCTGCGGTGCCCGGAGGAGGCGAACGTCCGCGCGCCCGAGAGCGTCCTCTCGCTCCATCTCGGGTTCATCCGCGCAGGCGCGGAGATCATCGAGACGAACACGTTCGGGGCGAACCGCCGAAAGCTCGCGGAGCACTACCTCGAGGATGACGTCGTGGCGATCAACGGGGCGGCGGTGAAGATCGCACGCGACGCGCGCGAAGTGTCCGGCGCCGAGGTGTTCATCGCCGGCTCGATCGGCCCCCTCGGAGGCCCGGCCAAGGATCGCGACGCGATCTTCGCCGAGCAGGCCGGGATCCTGGAAGGCCGAGGCGTCGACCTCTTCATGATCGAGACCTTCTACGACCTGGATGAGCTCCTCGCGGCCATCGGGGCGGTGCGGGCGATCTCCTCGCTGCCGATCGTCAGCCTGCTGACCTTCGACGAGGACGCGCAGACGCTCGGAGGAGTCTCGGCGGAGGACGCAGCGCGGGCGCTCCATAAGCTCGACGTCGCTGCGATCGGCGCGAACCACGGCGTCGGCCTCCAGGCCGCGCTCCGTGCGATCGAGCGCATGGACGACGGCGGCAAGCCGCTTGCGGTGCTGCCGAACGTGGGCCTCGCGAGCCTCGCCGGCGAGCGAGTGATCTTCCCGCATGCGACACCCGAGTACTTCGCCGAGTTCGCCGCACACGCGCGAGAGCTCGGCGCGCGCATCATCGGCGGTTGCTGCGGAACGACGCCGACCGAGATCGCCGCCATCCGGAGCGCGGTGGACGAGGACCGCAGCCCACGCACGCGGCTCGTCGTGCGGGAGCGTGAGCTCGTCGTCTCCGCGTCGGAGCCCGAGCGCGAGACGCTCCTGCAGCGAAAGCTGCGCGAAGGCGAGTTCGTCGTCTCCGTGGAGATCGACCCCCCGCGCGGCGGCAACGCGCATGCGATGCTCGAGCTCGCCAGTGCGCTGCAGGGCTCGGGTCACGTCGACGTCGTCGACGTCAACGACAACCCTCGCGCTCGCGCACGCATGAGCGGCTTGATGGCGTCGGCGACCATCGAACGAGTCGTCGGGCTCGAGACCATCCCCCACCTCACGCCGCGCGACGCCTCGATCGCGGGGCTCGAGTCGATGCTCCTCGGCGCGCACGCGGAGGGAATCCGCAACGTGCTCGCCGTCACCGGTGACCCTCCCGAGGCGGGGGACTATCCCGGCGCGCAGGGCGTGTACGAGGTCGACTCGATCGGGCTCTCGCAGATGATCACGCGCATGAACGCGGGCGAGGACTACAACGGTCGCGAGATCGACGCACCGACCTCGTTCTTCCTCGGC
>DASUCI010000175.1:0-3167 GCA_035762825.1 Gaiellaceae bacterium
CCAGAGGCTACGCCACGATGCGATACACCTGGAAGCACTCCGCGTACTCGCGATTCACGTTCACGCCGTGGACGCGTGCGAGATTCCAGATGTACTCGGGGTCGGCATAGCGCCGATGCTGCTGTGAGGCGTAGCAGGAGAGCGCGGCGATCTTGCGCTCGATGTGCCGCTTCTCGAGCGCGAGGTAGGCGCCGTACGAGAAGTCGAAGTTGTTCCAGGGAACCTCGTAGCCGAGAATCGTCGTCCGCTTGAACGCGCGGAGCCCCTCCTGGGCGATCGTCTGGTGATCCTGGTGGACGTCGTGGTGCGACGGCTGGAAGACGACGTCCGGCTTCCAGTCCTCCCACAGCGCGACGAGCAGCTCGAGGATGTCCTGCCGCCGCTCCGGGAACGTGCGCACGTCGAAGTCGTGGACCGTGAGCTGCGACTCCGCGATGCCGAGCTCGCCCGTGGCCGCACGCACCTCCCGCGCGAGCGTGTCCGGCTCGAAGCCGGGGGGCAGCGAACGGGTCGCGATCGAGAACGCGACGTAGCGCACCTCACAGCCTCCCTCGACGAGCCGCGCCATGGTGCCGCCGCACCCGAGCTCGCCGTCGTCCGTGTGCGGCGCGAGCACGAGCGCCCTGTTCCATGCTTCGATCACCGCGGAATTCGTACCAGGTAGTGCCGTAACGTCCCCGGCATGCGGTCGAACAGGCTGTACGGAGTGCGGCGCGCCGCCTGGCGCGTGCGGCGAAACGTCCCCCGGGTCGCGCGGCCGCTCTCGCGCGTCCTGCCACGCGCCGACCCACCACGGAGCCCGATCTTCGTCATCGGCTGCCCCCGCTCCGGAACGACGCTCCTCCTCGATGCCCTCCGCGCAAGCGGGGAGCTCGCGACCGTCCAGAGCGAGGGCCACATCCTCTGGGACGAGTTCCACCACCCGCGCGACCAGGGGTGGGGCTCGGACGCAGTCGCACCGGCCGAGATCGCGAGCTGGGAGCGCGCGTACCTCTACCTCGCGATCCGGCTCTTCGCCCGCGGCGGACGCTTCGTCGACAAGACGCCGGCGAACTGCCTGCGCGTCTCGTACCTCGAGGCGCTGTTCCCAGGGGCGACGTTCGTCTTCCTCCGGCGGCGCGGCGCCGACAACGTGAGCTCGCTGATGGAGGGCTGGCGGGCGCGACCGCGCTTCGTGCGCTATCTCCTGCCGGAGCCGCTCACGGGCCTCGGCGAGCTCGACGGCGGCCGCTGGAGCTTCGCCCTCGTCCCTGGCTGGAGAGAGCTGCGCACGGCTTCGCTGGAGGAGATCTGTGCGCACCAGTACGTCGAGTGCAACCGAGCGGTCCTCGATGCGAGAGCGAAGAGCACGGCGTCCTGGGTCGACCTGACGTACGAGGACCTCATCGGGTCGCCCGCCGACGAGCTGCGCCGCGTCTACGGCGAGCTCGGCCTGTCCTTCACCGCCGCGGCCGAGCAGTTCGCGCGAGAGCTCGCAGACAGACGCTCGGCCACGAGCGTCACCGCGCCGCAGCGCGAGAAGTGGCGCGAGCGGAACGAGGCGGCGATCGAGCGCGTGGCGCCACAGCTCCAGGCCATGGAGCGCCGGCTCGGCTACGCCACGTAACGTACTCGCGCCGTGGAGCACACAGACGTCGCTCAGATCGCGGCGCTCGTCGGAGCGCTCGGCGCGGTCCTCGTCCTCATCCCACGCGGCGGGGTCTTCCCACTCATCGGATTCGGCCTCCTCGGCGTCGCGATCGGAGGCCTGGCCCTGTCGCTCGTCGGCGGCGACGACCTGCGGCTCCTCGTCACGGACCCCGCCGGTGCCGCACTCCTCGGCGGCGGAACGCTGTTCGCGCTCGTCGGTGCCGCAGCCTTGATCCGCTACCCGACTGCTACTCCGGTCGCGCTCCTGGGGGCCGCGCCGTTCCGCGTCCCCGTCGAGCTCGGGAGCGAAGAGGCATTCCTGCTGCTCCCGCTGTACCTCGTCATCGCCGCGTCGGCGCTCGCGCTCGCGTACCGGATCGTCCGCGGGGAGCGACCGCCGCCTCCGCCGTTTCTCCTCTCGCTGCCGCTCGCGGCGTTCGTCACGCTGGCCGCAACGTCGTTTCTCTGGACGTGGGACGAGCGCGCGGGGGCGATCGCGCTCGCGTTCTTCGTCTTCCCGTTCGTCGCCGGGCTCGCCGTGGTCGCGCGGGCGCCGCTCGCCGACTGGCTGCCCCGCGCGCTTCTCGTCACCCTCGTGGCGCTCGGGATGCTGTTCGCCGCGATCGGGATCTGGCAGGCGCACACGCGCACGCTCTTCTTCGCCCGCGACCTCGAGGTGGCGAACGCGTACACGTCGTTCTTCCGGGTCACGTCGCTCTTCAAGGACCCGAGCCTGTACGGCCGGTACCTCGTCATCCCGATCGCGGTGCTCCTCGTCGCGATCCTCGTCCGGCGTGGACGCACCGTCGACTGGATCGCGGCGACCGCCTTCGTGGCATTTCTCTTCTGGGGTCTCTACTACTCGTACTCGCAGTCGAGCTTCGTCGCGCTCTTCGTCGTGACGTTCGGGATCGCACTCGTGGGGAGCAACCGGCGTACGCGCGTTATCCTCGTCGGGTCCGCGCTCGTCGCGACGATCGTCGCTGCGGGAGTCGCCGGGGCGGCAACCGACGGCCGCTCGGCGCGCGACGTCACGAGCGGGCGCTCGAGGCTCGTCGAGATCACCTTCGACGCGTTCAAGGAGCGGCCGGTCGCGGGAGTCGGGATCGGCGGCCAGCCACAGGCGAGCGCCGAGGCGGCGGGGCGACGCTCTCCGAGGCAGAATGCCTCACACACGACGCCGCTCACCGTGCTCGCCGAGCTCGGCGTCGTGGGATTCGCCGCCTACCTGTGGCTCGTCGCCGCGGTCGCCTGGGCGCTCGTGCTCGTGACGCGGGCCGACCGCGCCTTCGGCATCGGGCTGGCGGCGGTCGCGGCGGCGCTCTTCGTCCACTCGCTGCTGTATGCCGGACTCTTCGAGGATCCCCTCACATGGGGCCTCGTCGGGCTCGCCTCTACTGCACTCGTCCGCGCGCCTGCGCCGAGCACGGCAGAGGAGCCGGCTCCGGATGCACCTCCGGCCACTCCGGGGCTGCTGGCACACTGACCGACGGCCGGCACGCCCGGACGTCGCTTCATGCCGAAAGCCTTCGCCTGGA
>DASUCI010000176.1:0-7463 GCA_035762825.1 Gaiellaceae bacterium
GAAGAAGATCGCATTGCGCCACTCGAGCCGCTCGCCGGTGGGCTCGTGCTCCAGCCAGCGACCCTGGTGCGTCGCGGTCACGCGGGCTTCCTCGCAGACACCCTGCGGGCCGATGACGATGTACTCGAGGTCGAAGTGGATGTCCGGGAAGGCGGTGAGCAGCCCGATGTAGAAGCGGGTGGCCCCATCGTGCCCGCGCCATACCGCCTCCTCCTGCACCACCTCGTAGACGCAGTCCTCCGTGAGCGTCGAGATGAGGCCCGGCAGGTCCCGGTTGTCCTCCGCCAGCGAGTGCGTCTTCCAGAGCTCACGGATCTCCGTGTACTCGTCGACGTCGACGGGTCGGCGGAGGAGCTCGAGGATGCGCTCGGAGGCCATCGGCGCGTTCTACCAGCCCCGCAGCGCAAGCGCGTCTTCTACGGCAGGAGGAGACGCTGGCCCGGGACGATGTGGGAGCCGCTCAGGCCGTTCGCCTGTTGAAGCTTCCACACCCCGGCTCGCGGATCGCCGCCGTACCGTGCCGACGCGATCGACCAGAGCGTCTCCCCCGCCTGGACGCGGTGGACGTCCGGCCTCCCGCCCGCGCCGGTGTCGCGTGCGAGGACGGCCCAGACGAGGACGGACACGAGCAGCACGATGACGATCCTGGCGAACACGTGTTCGCACTATGACACGAACGCACGTTCGTGTCAAGGAACCTCAGCGCTGGAGCAGCGCGCGGCGCACGACGAGCGTCTTGCGCGTGCGGTTCGCCTCCGCCGCGAACCGCACGGTGACCTCCACACGGCGAGTCATGCCGACAGGCGGACGGAGCGCGACGTTCAGGGACCGCAGCCCCGGCACGGCCACGGACCGGCAGTTCCGAGCCGTGTCGAGTGCGGCAGTCGAGCGTACGCAGACCTTCGCGCGGGCATCCTCACCGGCGGCCACGCGGGTCGTCACCGCGCCGACCTGGCCGCCGACGGCGACCTTCGCACCGAGCACGTCGACACCCGGAGACCACAGCCGCATCTCACCCACGCACTCGGACGCCGCGATCGCAGCCTGGACCGCCGCCGCCGACGGGCGCGCAGTCCCGTCGACGCGAGCGAGGCCGGCCTGGAAGCCGGTCCGGAGTCCGTCGTCCCGATAGCCGAAGAAGCTCACCGACGCCACATCCGGATCGCACGCTGCCTCCCTGACGAGCCGGCCGTAGATCGCAGCCTGGGTGACCTCGTCGGTCACGGAGACGTTCTCCTTGCCGCGGTACCCGGTCCGCCCGACGGTGTCGACCTGCCAGCCGACCTCGTCGAGGTGCAGCTCGAGCCCCTCGGCCGTCGTGGGCTGCGGCGTGCCGTGGAAGGCGTCCCAGAGTGCCTGCTTCACACGGCCGAGGTCGACGAAGCCCGCGTTGGGCCACGCGTACCCACGTTCGAGCGGGTCGGTCGCCTCGTTGGGGTACGGATGGAAGCTGAAGCCGTCCATCAGCGGGAGCGCGCGGCCGCTGCTCCGATACCAGGCGCCCAGAGCGCGGAGGAAGCGCACCGGCGACGTCGAGATGTTGTTCTTCGCATCGGGGCGGTCGTTCCCCCGTGGCGAGAGACCGACGCCGATGACCGAGATCGCCGGGTCGACGCCCTTGAGCACGTCGTACGCGGCGGCGAGGTACGGGCCGAAGGCCGGCGCCGACGCGTTCTGGCCGGCCGCGTCGAACTGCGGCCGCCAGAAGGCGGGCTGGTTCGCCTCGTTGCCGATCACGAAGTGCTTGACGTCCGGATAGATGGACGCGAGGACGCCGACGTAACCGGCGAACATCGAGGGCGACGAGAGCCCCGCCTCGATCTCGCGCGGCGGATACGGGTAGACGGCGAGGACGACGCGCAGGCCCGCCGCCTGTGCGGCCGCGATCGCGCGGTCGAGCTGCGGCTTCTGCTGGATGACGACGGCCTCGCTCGGCACGAAGCGGACGCCGATGACGGTCTGCTCGAGGCCGAGCCCGGCCATCTCTGCGTAGATCGCGGCGCCTCCGTCGTCGAGGTGCTTCGCGGAGTCGTCGTTCGCCCCCACGTTTGCAGCGACGGCAACCGCCGCTCCGGCCAGGAGCGCAGCGGTGAGTACCGTTGTCACAGCGAGGAACCGCATCCAATCCACCCTTTCGCGGGCCCCCACTGCCCGCCGCGGGTCGCAGCCTAGAGTCGTGCCAGAAGCGCGTCAAGCAAATGCTGCGCGCCGAAGCGGACGGGATCGTCCGCGGGGAGACCGGTCTCCTCGGCCACCGAGGCGACCGCCGCCCGCGCGTCCTCGTCGTCCTCGATCCCGGCCGTGTTCAGTGCGACGCACGCCACCTT
Source organism: Gaiellaceae bacterium (assembly GCA_035762825.1). Taxonomy (GTDB): domain Bacteria; phylum Actinomycetota; class Thermoleophilia; order Gaiellales; family Gaiellaceae; genus GMQP-bins7. The sequence goes on from DASUCI010000176.1 coordinate 2,328, forward strand.
CGCCCTCCGTGCGGGGAGGGCGATCAGCTCGTGCAGCTCGACGAGCTCGGTGAGCGGAGGAATGGGGTGCCCGGGCGAGCCCTCGATCTCCCTCGCCCCCGCCGAGTGGCAGAGGACGAGGAGGTGCGGGGCCGCGCCGTGAACGAGCCCCAGCGTCACGCCCGAGTACATCGGATGGACGAGCGACCCCTGACCCTCGACGAAGAGGATCTCTCCCCCACGCCGCGCGCCCTCGACGACGAGCTGCTCGGCCGCACCCGCGAGGAAGTCGGCGACGACGGCGTCGACGGCGATGCCCCAGCCCGCGATCGCGATCCCCGTCTGCCCGGTGGGCACGAAGACCGAGGCGAGCCCGCGGCTGCGCGCCTCGAGATCGAGCTCCACGGCGACCGTCTTCTTGCCGATCGCGCAGTCCGAGCCGACGGTGAGGACGATGGTCGCGTCGACCTCGAGGTTCGCACCCGTGGGCACGCTCAGTCCCTCCGGCGGCTTGCGGAGATCACGCAGCTCGACGCCGTGCTCGCGGGCGAGCGCGAACAGCTCCGGATCCTCCGAGACGAACTCGTGCAGGCCGCTCTCGACGTCGAGCCCCGCCGAGATGCACTGCTTCAACAGCTCGCGCCAGGCCGGAGGGAAGCGCCCTCCCTGCGTCGCGACGCCGACGACGGCGACGGTCGGCTCGTGCGGGAGTGCCGCCTCGACGGTGCCGACGATCGGTATGCCCTCGTAGGTCTCTCCCGGGCGCTTCGAGTCGAGGATCGCAACCACCGGGTCCGGCCCGTAGCGCACGATGCCGCGCATCGTCTTACCGTAGTGCGCGTCGTGCGAGAAGCCCTCGCCCAGGATGAGGATGCGGCGCGCCGCCATGAGTGGAATCTAGTTCCGTCCGGTCTCGGGGAGGGCAGGCGCCTCACGCACGGGCGGAAACGCCGAGCCCGGGCGCGAGCGACGGCGTCTGGACGCCGTCGACGAGCTCGACGCCAGGCCAGGGATCCTCGCGCAGGAGCAGGTTGCCGTCGAGATCCACGTGATCGCAAAGCGGCGCGACGCAGCAGCCGGCCGCGATCCCGAGCCCGGATTCGAGCATGCAGCCGAGCATCACGCCCATGCGCAGCGCTCGCGCGGCGTGCGCGATCCGGATCGCCTCGCGGATGCCTCCGGACTTTGCGAGCTTGATGTTGACGCCGTGCGCGATCTCGGCGCACCTCCCCACGTCGGCGACCGTGTGGCAGTCCTCGTCGACGTAGATCGGTATCGGCGAGCGCGCCCGGAGCTCGCGTCCACCTTCGTGGCCCGCTTTCAGCGGCTGCTCGCAGTACTCGACGCCCAGCTCCGCGAGTTGCGGAAGCGCGTCGAACGCCTCCTCCGGCGTCCACCATTCGTTGACGTCGACCATCAGCGGGAGGTCGGTGGCTGCTCGCACGGAGCGCACGCGCTCCACGTCGAGCCCGTCCCCTCCTCCGAGCTTGAGCTTCAGCCGCCGAAAGGAGAGCGCTGCCTTCTCGGCCCGACGCGCCATGTCGTCGGGATCTCCGAGCCAGATCGTCCACGAGGTCGGCGGGCCGGAACGCGGAAGCCCGAGCAGCCGGTGGACGGGCACGCCGAGGAGCGTCCCTTGGAGATCGTGGAGCGCCGCGTCGAGTGCCGCCTTCGCCGCCTGCTCGCCCGCGATCGAACCGAGGCGCTCGCCGATGTCCTCGAGCGCGAACGGATCGTCTCCGACGAGCCGCCCGTGGTCGTCCACGAATCGCTGCGCCGACGCGGCCGACTCGTCGTAGCGTTCGATCGGCGCCGCCTCGCCGTACCCGGTCACGCCGTCGTGCGTGACCGAGACATGAACGACGTCGGCATAGTCGGTCGTCTCGCGGGCGATCACGAACGTCTCCGCGAGTTGCAGCCGGACGATCCGTGCCTCGACCTGCATCTCGGGCGCCTACTCGGCCGGACTCGAGATCGATACGACGTAGGCGACGGCGTCCGCCTGGTCCTGGCCCGAGACGATGCCGGCCGGCATGATCCCACGCCCTTGCTGCACGGCCGTGGCGACCTCCGCAGCGTCGAGGCCGGTCTCGAAGAGCGCCGGCCCCACACCGCCCACTCCGCCCTCTCCGTGGCAGCTCGCGCAGTTGGCCTCGAAGACGGTCTCGCCGCGGGAGACGTCGCCGCTCGCCTGGGCGGCCGGGGCGGACGGTTCGAAGACCTGTGCCTGTGCGAGCGCGAACGTGCCCACGACGACGGCGCCACCGATGACGAGCGGCCGCCATCCCCGCCCCATCAGAACCCGAACCTCACGTTCGTGAAGTACCAGAGGCTCGACGAGAGCCAGAGGACGACGAGCAGCGACGCGAGCGTCAACCCGGCCGTCGGCAGCGCCCAGGCCGGCAGCGAGTGGTCGCGCACGATCAGCACCTTCGCGACGAAGACGCCGTAGAGGAACGTGCCGACGAGCGAGTGGAGCGCAACCCGCGCGTCCGGCGTCTGGAACCCGAGGATCGTCACGCAGTGGAAGAACACGGGCAGCGTGCAGAGAATCGCGACCCGCCCCGACCAGCGGTGGGTGGTCGCGATCGCCCGGCCGCGCTCCGGCAGGAAGCGCAGCTTCCCGTAGATGCGCGCAGCAGTCGTCACCTGCACCACCGCGAGGATCACCGCTGCGGTCGCGAACCACGCCTTGGCGGCGATCGTGGAGGAGAAGACCGAGGTGACGATGTCGGTGTAGGTCTCCGAGACGCCCCCGATCAGCACGGAGTGAGCCTAGTACGGCCGATACACTGGCGCTCCCCGCGCCCGTAGCTCAGGGGATAGAGCGCGCGCCTCCGGAGCGCGAGGCCGCAGGTTCGAATCCTGCCGGGCGCATCGTCGGAACCCGCGACCCGAGGTGCGATGGCGTACGCGACGCGAGACGGTATGCGGATGTACTACGAGCAATCGGGAGCGGGCGCTCCCGCGTTCGTGTTCGTCCACGGCTGGTGCTGTGACCACACGTTCTTCGCGCCGCAGTACGAGCACCTCCGCACACGCGGGAGCGTCACGACGTATGACCTTCGCGGGTGCGGACAGAGCGACCGGCCCGTGGACTACGAGGTCGCGACACTCGCCGACGATCTCGCCTGGCTCTGCGCCGAGCTCGACATCACGAAGCCTGTGCTCGTCGGGCACAGCCTGGGAGGCGTCGTCGCGGTGGAGCTCGCCGCCCGCCACCCGTCTCTCCCGGCGGCCGTCGTCGCAGTCGACCCGGGTCCGTTCGACCCGCTGCCCGAGTCCCGCGAGACATTTGCCGCCCTCGTCGCCCGGATCGAGGATCCGGCCGAGGAGGATCCACGGCACGGCTACGTCGCCGCCCTGTTCCGGCCGACCGACGACCACGACCGCGCGCAGCGGATCGCGGACACGATGTGCGGGGTGCCCCGGAGCGTCGCCGCGGCCCAGTTGAACGGCTACCTGCGCTGGGACGGAGTCGCCGCGCTCGCCGCCTGCACCGTTCCGCTGCTCGTACTGCTGTCGAAGACCGGCGGGAGCAACGACCCTTCGAGGCTCCTGGCGCTGAAGCCCGACCTCACCGTCGGCGTGACGGTGGGCGCGGGCCACTTCCACCAGCTCGACGCCGCCGAACAGGTGACGCCGATGATCGAGCGCTTCGTCCGCGACACGATGTGAATCGTCGAACGCACGCGTACGGGAGCGATCCCAGCCAGGTTGCCGAGCTGCTCGTGCCCTCCGGGGCAGGGCCTCATCCCGTCTGCGTCGTCGTGCACGGCGGCTACTGGCGCGCGCAGTACGACCGCTCGCTGATGGCCGGAATCTGCGACGACCTCGCCGCGCACGGCCTCGCCGCCTGGAACCTCGAGTACCGGCGCGTGGGAGCGGGCGGCGGCTGGCCGGCGACATTCCTCGACGTCGCCGCTGGAATCGACCTCCTCGCGGACGTCGACGAGCCGCTCGACCTGGCTCGTGTGGTCGCAGTCGGGCACTCGGCAGGTGGGCAGCTTGCGTTCTGGGCGGCCGCCCGTCAGACGCTGCCGAACGAGGCGCCGGGCGAGCACCCGCGTGTGACGATCCGGGCAGCCGTGTCGCAGGCGGGCGTGCTCGACCTGACGCTCGCGGCCGGGCTCATGCCCTCGTCGACGCCGACGCGAGCGCTTCTCGGGGATCCCTCGGCGCAGTACGAGCGCTATGTCATGGCTTCGCCACGAGAGCGGCTCCCGCTCGGGATCCCGCAGCTCGTCCTCCACGGCGACCGCGACGACACCGTCTCGATGCGCATCGCGACCAGCTACGCCACTGCCGCACGCACCGCCGGCGACCCCTGCGAGCTTCGCGTGCTCACGCAAACAGGGCACTTCGAGCACATCGACGCGGGCGCCGAGGCGTGGCACGTGGCGCGCGACTGGCTCGTGGCTCAGGCGAGCGCGGCGCGGAGCTGAGCGACGAAGCGCTCGAGCGCGGCGGGGCCGTCCTCCGCGGCGAGGAGTGCCGCGGAGCCCACCACGACGCCGTCGGCGAGCTCGGCCGCGGCAGCCGCCTGCTCGGGTGTCGAGATGCCGAACCCCGCGTACAGCGGAAGGTCGGTGACCGCACGCGCGCGTGTCACGAGCGGTGCGAGTGCCGGTGAAAGCTGATCGCGCGCACCGGTCGTCCCGGCGACCGTGACGAGGTAGAGCCACCCGTCGGTGCGCTCCGCCGCCAGTGCGATCCGCTCGTCGGTCGAGGTCGGAGCGACGAGCTGCACGCGCTGGAGCTCGGGGTGGACGTCCACTGGGAGGTCGGCGACGATCAGCGATGCGGCGCCGGCGGCGCGCGCGTCCGCGGGGAACCGCTCCCAGCCGTAGGCCTCGAGGAGCGACGCGTACGTCATCGGCACGAGCGGGACGGCGACCACCTCGCGGATCGCGCGCAGGTTCTCCAGGCAGGCCTCGGTGCGCATCCCGGCCGCGAGCGCGCGCTCGGCCGCGCGCCGGATCACCGGCCCGTCCGCGAGCGGGTCCGAGAACGGGAAGCCGATCTCGACGAGGTCCGCCCCGCCCGCCTCGGCCGCACGAGCGAGCTCGGGCGTTTCGGGACCTGCCATGAGGTAGACGACGAGCGTTTTCAGTTGTCGAGAACCTCAGCAAGATCCTTGTCGCCGCGCCCGGAGAG
>DASUCI010000177.1:0-2872 GCA_035762825.1 Gaiellaceae bacterium
AAGGAGACTCCCTCCGCGCCACCCTCACGGAAGCTGCGCTCGATCCACCAGGCGAGCTCGCGCTCGCTGCGCCCGGAGAACCGCTCCTGCGCGAGCGCCGCGAAGACCTCGTCGGAGAGGGCGGCGCCGCGGCGCATCCGCGCGATCTCCTCGTCGTCCTTGACGGCGCGGAGCGACTCCACGAGCCCGGTGACCGGGACCGCATCGACGCCCGCGTCGACCAGCGTCCGGTAGAGCGCGTGCGGGAGGTGCTGCTCCTCGAACCCGATCCGCCGTCCGGCGAGCAGCTCGCCGACAGCCGGGATGAGCCCGCGGGCCGTCTCGACGACCTCGAAGCCCTCGAACGTGCGGGCACGGTTTGCGTAGCGGAAGTCCGTGTACAGCGTCGCTGCGCCGTCCGGCTCGACGAGCACGGCCGCGTTCGAGCTCTGGAGTCCGGTGAGATACCGGACGTTGGCCTGCCCGCCGAGGACATACGGCGGACCTGCGACGAGGAGTGGCTCCTCGAGCAGCGCGGCGAGCCGCTCGACGCGCGTCATCCCTTGGCTCCCACGATGTACTCGAGCGCCTCGCGATAGCCGTCGGGACCCTTGCCGATGAACCGTGCCGCGGCGATGTCCTCCACGACCGAGAAGCGCCGCCACTCCTCGCGCTCGGCGATGTTCGAGAGATGCACCTCCACGACCGGTGCGCTGAAGAGCTCGAGCGCATCGCGGATCGCCCACGAGTAGTGCGCCCACGCTCCGGGATTCACGACCATGCCGTCCGCCCACTCGAGCGCCTCGTGGCACCAGTCGATGTACTCGCCCTCGTTGTTCGTCTGCCGGCAGCGCGCGGTGCACTGGCGCTCGAGCGCCCACTGGTAGATCTTCGTTTCCAGCTCGGAGAGGCTGAGGCCGCCGTAGAGGGCTGGGTCGCGATGCTCGAGCATGTCGAGATTGGCTCCGTTCAGCACGGCGATCCGCACGCCGTGACCCTACGCGATGAGTGCGTCGAGAGCCTCACGGACGCGGGCGGGCTCGATCTCGGATGTGACACCCGGCCGGCCCGGCATCTCGAGGAGGACGAGACCGATCTCGCCGCCGACCACCTTCTTGTCGCGCTGCAGCGCCGCCCAGGCCGTGTCGCGATCCACGGAGACCGGATCCGGAGCGAGCACGCTCTCGACGACGCGCGCCTCGTCGTCGAGACCCGAGAGGCGGCAGGCGGCGAGCAGGCCGAGCGCGACGGCGCGACCGTGAGAGAGCGTGTAGCCGGATGCAGCCTCGAGCGCGTGCGCGAAGGTGTGGCCGAGGTTGAGCTGCGCTCGATCGCCGCGGTCGAAGGGGTCGCGGAGGCAGATTCCGGCCTTGTATGCGGCACACGTGCGCACCTGCGCGTACGTGCCGAGCTCCCACAGCGGCTCGCCGAGCAACAGGCCGGTCTTCACCACCTCGGCGAGACCGTTGCGACGCTCCTCCTCGGACAGCGTCTCGAGGAGGGTCGGGTCGATCACGGTGCGGGACGGCCAGTGGAACGCGCCGACGAGGTTCTTCCCTTCGGGCAGGTCGATGCCGACCTTCCCGCCGATCGCCGCGTCGACCTGGCCGACCAGCGTCGTGGGCACCGCGATCCAGTCGATCCCGCGCAGGTGAGTCGCGGCGACGAAGCCGACGAGATCCGTCGTCGAGCCTCCGCCGACGGCCCCGAGCGTCGCCGTGCGGTCGACGGTGAGCCCGCGCCAGAGCCGCTCAGCCTCCGCGAGGGTCTTGGCCGCTTCACCGCGTGGCACGGTGTGCGTCACTTCGATCCCGTGGAGCTCGGCGACGTGGGCGTCGGCGATCAGGGCGGTGGCCTCCAGGTCTCGATGCGACGCGAAGTGCACTCCCGCGGCCGCGAGGACGACTCCGTCGAGATCGGTTGCGCTCGCGTCGGCCCTCTCGTACAGCGGCCTCCGCTTCCCGAAGAGGGCCCGGAAGGCGTCGGGGTCGCGGGCGAGCGGCCGGCCGCTGCCGGCGACGCGCTCCCAAGCCTCGCCGGGCGACGTCTCGAGGTGCACCGTGAATGCGTGCGCGCTGAGCGCGGCTCGCGTTCGCGCCGATCCGAGCGCTCCTCCGCCGAGCTCGACGACGCCGAGCGGCTTCCTGGCGAGAACGTCGACAGCTGCCTCCTCCTCACGCCGCCGGAACTCCGCCTCGCCGCGCCGTTCGAAGATGTCCGCGACGGGCTCCCCGGCCCGCTCCTCGACGACCTCGTCGACCGCGATGAACGGCCGGCCCAGCCGCTCCGCGAGGAGCGGGCCGAGCGTCGACTTCCCCGCGCCCATGAAACCGACGAGCGCGACGTGCCTGTCTAGCGCGTGTGCGGCCACGCGATCCGCTCGAGGTAGGCGGCGTGCGCTCCGAGGAAGTCGACGAGCGCGTCGCCGCCGAACTTCTCCCGGGCCGCGCGGGCGAGCTCCCAGGCCACCGCGGCCTCGGCGACGACGGCGAACGCCTCGACGGCCTGGACGTCGCTGCGCTCGACGAGCGCCTCGCCCGGCTCACCCGACTCGAGGTCGACCGACCGAAGCGGTTGCATGAGTGTCGGCAGCGGCTTCATCGCGGCACGCGCGACGACGGGCTGGCCGTTCGTGACACCGGCCTCCATGCCCCCGGCCCGGTTGGTCGTGCGGCGCCGGTCGGGCTCGATCTCGTCGTGCGCGGCCGACCCGCGGATGCGTGCGAGCGCGAAGCCGTCACCGATCTCGACCCCCTTCACCGCCTGGATCCCCATCAGCGCCGCGGCCAGCCTCGCGTCGAGGCGATCGGCCTTCTCGGCGTACGAGCCGAGGCCAGGCGGGACACCGGTTGCCAGCACCTCGACGACGCCGCCGAGCGTGTCGCGGTCCGCT
>DASUCI010000178.1:0-4048 GCA_035762825.1 Gaiellaceae bacterium
GGTGTCGACATCGTGGTGTGTCCGCCGTTCGTGTCGCTCGAGGCGACCTTGCAAGGCCTCGGCGCCGAGACCGCCGTGCAGGTGTATGCCCAGAACGTCCACTGGGAGCTCGAGGGCCCGTTCACAGGCGAGATCTCCGCAGCCATGCTGCTCGAGCTCGGGGTGACGGGATCGCTCGTCGGTCACTCGGAGCGTCGACAGAACTTCGGCGAGACGGACGACAGCGTGCGCCGGCGAGCGGAGACCGCGCTCGAGGCGGGGCTGCACGTGATCGCCTGCGTCGGGGAGACGGAGGAGGAGCGCGAGGCGGGCGCGACCGAGGCCGTCCTGGAGCGTCAGGTCGGAGTCATCCCGCACCACGAGCGACTGGTGATCGCGTACGAGCCCGTCTGGGCGATCGGCACCGGCAAGACGGCCACGCCCGAGATCGCGCAGGAGGCACATGCGTTCATCAAGACGCTGCATCCGGCCGCAGTCCTGTACGGCGGGTCGGTGAACCCGGAGAACGCGCCGGGCTTGCTCTCGCTTCCGGACGTCGACGGCGCGCTCGTGGGTGGTGCGTCGCTCGAGTACCAACCGTTCGAGGAGATCTGCCGCGCGGTTGCCGAGTGAGCAAGGCTCCCGTCGTCCTCGTCATCCTCGACGGCTGGGGGATCGCACCACCAGGCCCCGGGAACGCAGTGGAGCTCGCCGACACCCCGGTGTTCGACGCGCTCTGGGAGCGGTACCCGCATGGGACGCTCGCGGCCGCCGGGGAGGCGGTGGGGCTCCCGCCCGGCCAGATGGGGAACTCGGAGGTCGGCCACCTCACGATCGGCTCGGGCCGCATCCTGCTCCAGGACCTCATGCGCGTGAACCGCGCGATCGAGGACGGCTCCTTCGCCCGGAATGCTGCTCTCGTCTCGGCGTTCGAGCGTGCGCGTGAGAGCGGGGAAGACGTGCACCTGCTCGGGCTCGTCTCCTACGGCGGCGTCCACTCCCACATCGACCACCTGCGCGCGCTGCTCGAGCTCGCTGCGAGCGAAGAGATGGCCGAACGGACCTGGATTCACGCGTTCACCGACGGACGCGACGTGTCGCCGCGCGCCGCCGTCCGCGATCTCGCCGAGCTGCCCGCCGAGCGGATCGCGACGGTCTGCGGCCGCTACCACGCCATGGACCGCGACCAGCGCTGGGAAAGGACGGATCGCGCCTTCGGCGCGATCCGTCTAGGGGAAGGCATGCAGGCCACCGATCCCGTCGCCGCGGTGCGCGCGAGCTACGAGAAGGGCGTGACCGACGAGTTCATCGAGCCCGTCGTGCTCGACGGCCGCCCGCGGCTCGGCCCGAACGACACGGCGATCTTCTTCAACTTCCGTCCGGATCGCGCGCGGCAGCTCTCGCAGCGGCTGCTCGAGGCCGGCGTCGACCTGACGACGATGACGCGGTACCGCAAGGACTTCCCGTTCCCGGTGGCGTTCGACGAGCAGGAGGTCGAGAACACGCTTGCAGAGGTCCTCGCTGCAGAAGGGCTCCGGCAGCTCCACGTCGCCGAGACGGAGAAGTACGCCCACGTGACGTACTTCCTCAACGGCGGCGAGGAGCGGGAGTGGGAGGGAGAGACGCGGATTCTCGTCCCTTCGCCGCGCGACGTCCCGAGCTACGACCTGAAGCCGGAGATGTCCGCCGTCGAGGTCGCCTCGCGGGTCTGCGACGAGATCGCCGAGGGCTACGCGTTCTGCGTCGTGAACTTCGCGAACCCCGACATGGTCGGGCACACGGGCTCGATTCCCGCGGTCGTGGCAGCGGTCGAGGCCGCTGACGGGGCGCTCGGGCGCGTCGTCGAGTGCACGCAGGCGGCTGGAGGTGTCTGTTTGGTAACGGCAGACCACGGGAATGCAGAGGTCATGCTCGAGCCCGACGGCGTCAGCCCGCACACGGCTCACACGACGAATCGCGTGCCGCTCGTGCTCACGGACGAGCGCTCCGAGATCCGCGAGGAAGGCGAGCTGTCCGACCTCGCGCCGACGATCCTGACCCTGCTCGGGCTTCCCGTTCCCTCCGACATGACTGGGGTTTCGCTCGCAACGGCTCCGTAACTGGCCGCGTCCGAAGCCTTTACAAATTCCAACCTATACTCCCCGCGCACATGTCACTGCCACAGCCAGACCTCGGCGTCCTGCGGAAGGCTCAGCGAGGTGACGAGCGGGCGTTCTCCATCATCGTCCGCACCTACGAGCAGCCCGTCTACAACTACGTCCTGCGTCTGACCGGTGACCGGAGTCTCTCGGAGGATCTGACGCAGGAGGTCTTCCTCCGCGTCTTCCAGGGGCTTCCGAGCTTCTCGCTGCGGTCGCGGTTCACGACGTGGCTCTTCCAGGTCACGAAGAACCGCGTGCTGGACGAGCTGCGCGCCATCGAGCGCCGCCCGCGCGCCGTCGTGAACCTCGAGGACGCGCCGCCGCTCGAAGTGGTCGACGCACCGGCCGAGCGGGCGGAGACGATCGACGCGGTCTGGCGGGCCATCGAGGACCTCAACCCCGACCTGAAGATGGCGCTCCTCCTCCGAGACGTCGTCGGCCTCTCGTACACGGAGATCGCCGAGACGCTCGAGGTGACGCTGGCCACGGTGAAGTGGCGGATCTACAAGGCGCGCGAGGAAGTCCAGCTCGCGCTCCATCGCGACGGTGTCGTGATCCCGATCACCGCCGCGCCGTCGGCTGCGAAGAACCGCTAGCGCGCCGCGCCCTACGATGGGCGCGTGAAGGGCCTCACCGCCAACCATCCGGTCGCGCGACTCGCGGACGCTGTCACCGAGGTCGCCGGCTCGGCCGTCGCGCTCGAACGTCCCGGCGATCCGGAGCACGGCGACTACGCGACGAACGTCGCGCTCAAGCTCGCCGGCCTGCAGAAGCGGGCGCCGCGGGAGATCGCGGAGGAGATCGCTGCGAAGGTCGTCGAGACCGGCCTCGCCGACCGCGCCGAGGTCGCCGGCCCGGGCTTCGTGAACCTCTGGGTCTCCGACACCTGGCTCGCGGACGCCGTCGGCGAGATCGTCGACGCCGGTGTGGGCTTCGGCGCCGGGTCGGCGGTGGAGCACGAGCGCATCCAGGTCGAGATGGTGTCGGCGAACCCGACGGGACCGATCACCGTCGCCAGCGCGCGAAACGGCGCGTACGGCGACTCGGTCGCGCGGCTCCTCGAGCACGCCGGCCATACCGTCGAGCGCGAGTACTACTACAACGACTCCGGCGCGCAGATGGAGCGCTTCTACGCCTCCGTGGAAGCCGTGCGCCGCGGAGAGGAGCCGCCCGAGGACGGCTATTCCGGCGACTACCTCGCCGAGCTCGCGGCGCTCGCGGGTGATCCCGTGCCGCACGTGCTCGCGAGCATCGAGGGGACGCTGGACCGCTTTCGCATCCACTTCGACAGCTGGGCGCGCGAGACCGAGGTCGAGGCGGAGATTCCGGAGTCCGTTGCGTTGCTGGACACGTACGAGGAGGACGGAGCTGTCTGGGCGCGCACGAGCGCGCACGGTGACGACAAGGACCGGGTGCTCGTCCGCTCGGGCGGCGCGCCGACGTACTACGCGAAGGACGCGGCCTACATCCGCCGCAAGTTCGAGCGGGGGCACGATCGGCTCGTCTACGTCCTCGGTGCCGACCATCACGGCTACGTCGCGCGGTTGCAGGCGCTCGCCGAGATGCTCGGGTATCCGCGCGAATCCGTGGAGGTGCTCATCTACCAGCTCGTCCACCTCGTGGAAGGGGGCGCGGCGAAGAAGATGTCGAAGCGCCGCGGCGACGTCGTCTTCCTCGACGAGCTCCTCGACACGATCGGCGTGGACGCGGCCCGCTGGTACCTCGTCTCGCGCGGACACGACCAGGCGATCGAGCTCGACGTCGACCTCGCCAAGGAGCGGTCGAACAAGAACCCCGTCTACTACGTCCAGTACGCACATGCCCGAATCGCCGGAATCCTGCGAAATGCAGGCGAGAACGCCCTTGTAACTGATCGTTACAAGGCGACCGTGGGCGGTTCGCTGGCGGTCGAGGAGCGCGAGCTCGTG
>DASUCI010000179.1:0-11948 GCA_035762825.1 Gaiellaceae bacterium
GACGACCAACGACAACTTCATGGGCCGCACGGAGCGCAGGCACGAGCTCATCGCCGGGCCAACCGTCCGGCGCGGCGCACGCGTCGGCGGCGGCGCCGTCCTCTGCCCGGGGGTGGAGATCGGCGAGGAGGCGTTCGTCGGTGCCGGCGCCGTGGTCACGAAGGACGTCCCGTCCCGCGCGATCGTCGTGGGGAATCCCGCCCGGGTGCTGCGGGACGTTCCGGACGACGAGCTTCTCGACCTCTAGCCCTTGACGATGACGAGGCGGTAGTGCGTCGAGCCCGGGCTCGACATGCGCACCTGCACGTAGAACGTCCCTCCGCCGCGCGGCCTGAACGAGAGATACTGCCGCGAGCCCCTGCGCGCGGAGGTCCGTACGCGGTAGCGGGCATCGGCGACGCGCTCGAGGGAGGTGGCCTTGGGCAGCCAGAAGGCCAGGCTCAAGTCGACCGTCGTATCCGCGCCCGTGAGGCCGACGTACACCGGCTGGTTGCGGTCGAGCGAGATCGCGTACACATCGTCCTGGTCGTCCCAGAAGTCGACGGTGGCCTGGATGCGCCGGTTCGAGCCGAAGGTGGTGTACGCCCTCGATCCGAGATCGTCGTTCGTCTCGTAGAAATCGCGCTCCGGCAACCTCTCGTCGAGTGCGGCTATCGCCGCGTCGACGTCGAGCCTCCCGCGCCCCGAGTACGCGTCGCGGCCGACCCCACAGGCCGGGCAGCCCGTCGAGAACTCGAGGTCGACCGCCGTGGCCGCGAGGAGCTGTGTGACCTGCTCCGGCCGGAGAGTCGGGCGCAGGCTCAGGAGCACCGCGGCGGCGGCACTCACCTGCGGTGCGGCGAACGAGGTGCCCTGTGCCTCGCGGTACTCCTCAGGCCCGCAGATCGAGTAGCCCTGGTCGCTGCAGGACGGGTACCGCGAGGTGAGCGACCGGGGCAGCGACGAGAGGATCCGGAGCCCCGGCGCCGCGAGGTCGTTGTAGATCCGGTCTCGGTTCGAGAAGCTGGGGATCGCGCCCGACTCGGTCATCGCGCTCACGCCGAGGACGTGTGGAAGCGCTGCCGGGTAGCTGGCGTACTTCCACGGGCTCGTCGGCGCCTGGTCGGAGTTCCCGACCGCCGCGACGACGACGACTCCGTTCGAGACGGCGTACGCCACGGCGTCGGCCTCGAGTCGCGAGTACGTGTCGCGGTCCGGGTCGAGCGGGTCGCGAATGCCGCCGAGGCTCATGTTGATCACGCGCGCGCCGTTGTCGACGGCCCAGCGGATCGCCTTCGCCTCGGCCTCGACGGGGATCGCCCTCGACTTCGTGACGACCTTCGCGACGAGGAGCTGCGCCGACGGCGCGAGGCCCGCAATCCCGACGCCGTTGTCGACGCCGGCTCCGATGAGCCCGGCGACGAAGGTGCCGTGCCCGAGCTCGTCGGTCTTCGCCGAGCCGCCGACGAAGGTCTCCTTGTCGAGGATCCTCCCCGCGAGATCGGGATGCGAGGCGTCGACGCCCGAGTCGATGATCGCCACGGGGATCGGCTCGAACGACGGCAGCGTGATCCACGAGGAGTAGAAGCCGCTGAAGCCCAGGTACCACTGCTTCGGGACGAGCGGGTCGCTTGGCGTGAACGCGAGGCGGCGTGTGACGAGCGGCTCGACGTACCTGATCCCGCGGACTCCTTTCAGCGAGACGCCGTCCGGAAGGTCGACGAGGAGCGCCGGAATGGGCTTGAGGCTCTCCGGCTCGTTCCCCGTCCGCCGTTCGATCGCGGTCGCGACGTCCCGGGCGTCGGCCCCGGGCGAGATCCCGACGGCCACGCGCGCTGCATCGGCTGCGGCAGGGAGCGCCAGCCATGCGCCCACCACGGCCGCGAGCACGACGAGCCGTCTCACCCCGACACCTGCAGGGTCGGCGACGTCCCCGCGGCGAAGCCGGCGGTCGCCGAGACGCGCGCGCGATACGCGCCCGCCGGCACCGCTGCATCGACGGTGAGCGCGAACGCGCCGGCGACGACCGTGGTCTCGCCCACCACGACCCACGACGTGCCCTTGCGCCGCTCGATCGCGACGACGGCGCCTGTCAGTCGCGGTCGCACGGTGCCACGGATGGTCGTCGGGTCGACTGCAGTCGGACGGATCAGCTGGATCCGCGGCGCGACCTGCACGAGTACGGCAGGCGACGCGCCTCCTTCCGCCTCGAGCCGGTAGCGCATCGTCCGCTCCGGCGCCACGTCCGCCGTGACGATCCCGTTCTTGTCGAACGTCACGTCCGAGCCTGCGGACCAGGTCACGCCGTCCGGCGAGGACGCGAGTCGTGGCGTCCCCAGGAAGCGGACGATGCCGGACATCCGCGCGGACGAGCCCAACGTGACGGTGCCGACCGACGGGCGGTCGAGGCGGATCACGCCAACCGTGATCCACGTCGAGCGCAGGCCCAGCGCCGTTCGGACGAGCGAGGCCGGGACCGTCTCGGAGCCTGCCGTCGTGGCGAGGACGAGCGATCGGAGCCGTCCGGACCTCGTCGCCGATCCCGTGGCGTCGAGGACGCGCGCATTGCCGCCGAGCTTCGCCTGCAGGGTCCGCGCGCCGAGCACGACCGGGCCCCAACGGTGGTACGGCGAGGCCTTGTCCCACGGGTCGGGCCGCGACTGGAGGTAGGGGACATCGAACCCGAAGACATCGGCCGCGCTCGCCGTCTTTCCGCCCGATGTCGAGAAGTAGTACGTCGTCGCAACCTTTCCGCCGTAGAGCACGACCTCGCCGGCCGTGTCCGCGACTGCCTTCGTGGTGGACGCCTTCTCGCCGGCCACTCCGAGGTAGACCTGGCTGCGCACGTCGGAGTAGAGGTCGAACGGCTTCCCCTTCACGAGGCCCGCCAGCGCGTACGAGCGAGCCGCGACCGCCTGTGCCTTGAGCACCTCGGCCGGCCAGCTGAACGGAACCTCACCTGCAACGACGCCCTGCAGGTAGCTCTCGAGCGGAACGATGTTCACGACGCGGAGGAACGCGCCCTGAGGCGCGAGCTCGAGCTTCCCGCGGTACAGCTTGCCGTCGAGCGCGAGGGCCGCCTTCTTGCCGGGCCGAACGACGAGCGGCGCCCGGGCCGGCGTCGGGGGCACTCCCGCCTCCGGGCGCAGCGCGAGGTCCGAGCGCAGCGTCAGGGCGCCCTTCGGGAGCTTGAACACGGCGCCGGTCGCATCGACTGCGGTGTACGGCACGGTCGACGAGAGAGTCACGGCCTGGCGTCCCTCGGCGAGCAGCACACGCACGACCTTGCGGCCCGCTTTCCCGATCGTCGTGCCCGAGTAGTAGTGGCCCAGGATCTCGGCGTAGGTACGGCCCGCCTGAGCCTGTCCGTAGGCGCCGTACTGGCTCATGCCGACGCCGTGACCCCAGCCGCGCCCGGAGACGAGGAACACCGCCTCCCCGTACGACGACGAAGGCACCTGCTGCCCTGCCGCCGGGACGGCGGCGACCGTGAGAACACCGATGAGGAGAGCGAGGAGTGCGCGCACGAACCGGCCCAGGGTAGCTCCGCAGCGTTAAGAAAACGGCAACCGAGGTCAGGCTTCGGTCTGACGCCGGCTCAGATACTCATTCTCGGCCAAAAACGCGCGAGCTTGAGCAAGAAGAGCCTATTTCCAGGCCGATTCCTCCACCGGCGCGCGCTTCTTGAGCGGCTCCCACCACGCGCGGTTCTCCTCGTACCAGGCGACCGTCTCGGCGAGCCCCTCGTCCCAGCCGCGCGACGCCGTCCACCCGAGCTCCTCCTGGATCTTGCTCGCGTCGAGCAGGTAGCGGCGGTCGTGCCCGGGCCGGTCGGGAACGATCTTCTTCAGCGAGGTGGGCTTGCCCGTGAGCTCGAGCACGCGGTCGGCGATCTGCTCGATCGTCGCCTCGACTCCCGAGCCGACGTTGTACGTCTCTCCCGGACGCCCCCTGCGGAGCACGAGCTCGATCGCCTCGCAGTGGTCGAGGACGTGCAGCCATTCCCGCTTGTTCTGCGTCGACGCGTATAGCGGGAGCGGCTGGTCGTCGATCGCGTTCGTCGTGAAGAGCGGAATGACCTTCTCCGGGAACTGGAACGGCCCGTAGTTGTTCGAGCAGTTCGTGATCGTCACCGGCAGACCGAAGGTCTCGAAGTAGGCGCGCACCGCGTGGTCGGCTCCCGCTTTCGAGGCGTTGTACGGCGTGCGCGGCCGGTAGGGCGACTCCTCGGTGAACATCTCGTCGGTGTCGAGGTCGAGGTCGCCGTAGACCTCGCACGTCGAGACGTGGTGGAACCGCTCCACTCCCGCAGCACGCGACGCGTCGAGCAGGGTCTGTGTCCCGAGGACGTTGGTGCGGAAGAAGCGCGTCGGGTCGACCACGGCGAGCGAGTTGTGCGACTCCGCTGCGAAGTTGACGACGACCTCGACCTCGTTCTCGCGGAGCGTGTCCTCGGCGAGCTCGCGGTCGCAGATGTCGCCCTCGACGAAGACGATCTGTTCCTCGACGGGCGCGAGGCTCTCGCGGTTGCCCGCATACGTGAGCAGGTCGTAGACGACGACGTGGTCGTCAGCGTGCTGCTGCAGCCAGTAGTGGATGAAGTTCGAGCCGATGAAGCCGGCTCCGCCGGTGACGAGGAGACGCATCGCGCGGGAAGGCTAGCCGTCCATCTCGGCGAGGCAGGCGCGAAGCCCGTCCCGCCAGTGCGGGAGACGAGGGGCGTTCGCGCGACCGCTCCGAAGGACGGAGTACGCAGGGCGAGGTGCAGGCCGCCCGAGCTCCGCGGTCGAGATCCGCCGGACCCGCGTGGCGAGGCCCGCCTCCGTGAAGATCGCCTCCGCGAAGTCGGCCCACGTGCAGTCGCCGTCCGCCGCGAGATGCCAGAGCCCGCGCGGGAGATCGTCGTCGACCAGCGCCCGGGTCGCCTCAGCCAGGTGACCGACGTAGGTCGGGCAGCCGCGCTGGTCGTCGACGACCGCGACCTCCTCGCGCTCCTCGCCGAGCCGGAGCATCGTCCGCAGGAAGTTCCGTCCGGTCGGCCCGAAGAGCCACGACGTGCGGACGACCCAGGCCCGATGGCCGGCAGCCGCCTCGCCGTGGAGCTTCGTCCGACCGTAGGCGGAGGCCGGGTTCGGCCCGTCCGACTCGACGTACGGCGAGCGCTTGCGCCCGTCGAACACGTAGTCCGTGGAGTAGGTCACGAGCGGCACCTTCAGCGACGCGGCGTGCGCCGTCCCCGCGATGTTGACGGCGGCGGCGCCCTGTGGATCCGCCTCGGCGCCGTCGACGTCCGTCCAGGCGGCGGTGTGCAAGACGAGATCGAATTCGCCTTGTGACACTGTGTCACTTGGCGGCTGGGTGACGTCCCAGTCGGCGCGCGTCAGCGCGAGGACATCATCGCCCGCGAAGACCTGCTGGAGCGCGTGGCCGAGCTGGCCGCCGGCTCCGGTGATCAGGACTCGACGGCGGCGTCCCGCGCGGAGAGGATCGGCGTTTCCGAGCTCCATAGGTGTGCGACGCGCGGGTCGTTCCAGGCGATGGTGCGCTCGTCCGGGTCGGCCGAGTCGTACTCGACCGTGACGTGGTAGCAGAACAGGATGTCCGTCAGCGCCTCGAAGCCGTGTGCGTTCAGGCCGGGGATGTAGATCGCGACGGGATTCTCGTCGCCGATGTCCTCCGTGAACGTCTCGCCGCTCTCACGGTCGAGGACGACGACACGCGCCATCCCGCGCACGCACGCGAAGAGATCGTCCTGACCGCGCTCGTGGTAGTGGAGGCCGCGGACCACGCCGGCCCTCGAGAACGACAGGTTCGTCTGCCGCATCGGCTTCGGGAGGGCGCTGTCGCGCCGGAGCTCGCAGAACCAGCCGCGTTCGTCCTCGTAGCGCGTGAGCGGGACCCGGAGGAGGCCCTCGATCACGCGCCAGCTCGCTTGTTGGCGCCGGTCTCGTCGATGCGCTGGCCGATGTCGGCGAGGTGCTGCCAGTGCTTGCCCGCGTCCTCCCACCACCCCGACACCTTGGCGGCGTCGAGACGCCCCGCGAGGGCGTAGTGGCGGTTCACGTCGGTGATCTCGAGCTCGCCGCGTGCGGACGGGCTCAAGGTCGCGATCACCTCGAACACGTCCGGCGGGTAGCAGTAGAGACCGACCACCGCGTGGCTCGTGGGAGGAGCGTCGTACCGTGTGTCCACGACGCCTGCCTTCTCCACGATGTCTGCCACCCGACCGTCGTCGCCGTAGACGACCACGCCGAAGTTCTCGGGGTCGTCGACCTCCTTGACGAAGATTCGCGCCCGCGACGGCTGCTCCGCCCACTCGTGCAGGCTCGGAGACTGCGCGTATTCGAAGATGTTGTCGCCGAGCACGACCACGAGCGGGGCGCCGCCGGCGAAGTCCTCGGCCATGCCGACGACCTGCGCGATGCCCCCCGGCTCGGTCTGCACCTTGTAGGTGAGATCGAGCTCGAGGATGGGATCTCCTCCGCCGCGCGGTGCGAGCCGGCCGTCGCCCAGCAGGTCGATCATCTGGCCGGCGTGGCCCTTTCCCGTGACGAGGAGGACGTCACGGATTCCCGCCAGCTGGAGGAGCTGGAGCGGGTAGTAGATCATCGGCCAGCTCCCGACCGGCAGCAGGTGCTTGTTCGCGACGCGGGTCAGCTCGCCGAGGCGGGTGGCCTCGCCGCCGGCGCAGATGAGACCCTTCGGCTGCACGCGCGGAGCCTAGATGCTCGAAGCGGTGGCTACGGATACTTGCGCTCGCGCGACCGCCATGCTCGCCGGAGCGCGGTTTTCCGCTCCTGCACGGCGGGTACGGCACGGACAGCTGCGATCCAGACGTACAGCATTGCCCCGAATAGCCCTCCGATCAGCGCCAGGAGCCGCTTGGGATGGAGGGCGAGAGGTAGCAGTGCCCGCACGCGGGCGATCGTAGCCGACATACTGCGGAGCCAGGTTCGAAGGAAAGGTGGTGCAGCACATGGCGAAGACGAAGACCCCGGCGCTCTCGACCGACGCGCTGAAGCCGTACGTCCAGCGCGCGATGACCGACCCGGAGCTGCGCGAGGATCTCCTCGCCGCGTTCGTCGCCGCCCGCAGCCTCTACGGCCAGATGGCGAAGAGCCGTGGCGTGAAGGGCAAGGCGGAGAAGGTCTCCGAGAAGGACTTCCAGAAGCAGCTGCAGTTCCTCGTCGCCGACCTGTCGGAGGCGTCGGACAAGCTTCAGGGCAAGGCCAGGAAGAAGAGTCACAAAGCACGGAACCGCGTCATCCTGCTCACGGGTGTCACGCTCGGCGTGCTCTACAACCCGTGGACGGGCGAGCAGACGCGCGAGTGGATCATGGATCGCGTCGCGGGTGGCGACGGAACCGGCCTCGAGGAGCTCGAAGCCGAGCTCGAGGCTCAGTCGGAATCGGCCGCGGGCGACAACGGCGCCGAGCCGTAGCGGTTTCAGCGATCGGGATCCGCGTCGCGCGGGTCCCGGTCGCGTTCTCTCTACCGACTGAGTGCCTTCTCGAGCGCACCGGGGACGAGGCCGCTCGTCCCCGCGATGTCGTCCGCCTCGAGGAGGACGGCGCCCGGCGGGGGCAGCGTCGTCGAGCCCGGCCCGGTCGGAACGAAGATCCGGCCGGCCGAGAACGAGATGTCGTCGGCGCGCCGCCACGCGAGGAGGATCGAGTACGGGGCGACGACGCCGTCGTAGCCGAGACCGGCCATCGAGGACGGGTGAATCTCGAAGTGCAGGTGCGGAGAGCCTCCCTCGGCGTCGCCGGTGTCGCCGACGAAGCCGACCACCTCGCCCGCCTCGACGGTCCGCCCCTCGACCGCGAGCGGCGAGTAGGCCGAGAGGTGCGCGTAGTAGAACTCGTTGCCCTCGGTGTCGCGAAGCCAGAGCCGGTAGCCGCCGATCTTGGTGAATCCGATCGTGTGCAGGGTGCCGTCGGCCACTGCGAGCAACGGCGTCCCCTCGGCGGCGAAGATGTCCTCACCGTGGTGCCAGCCGCCGGGGATGTTCGGCCGTGGGCCTCCGAAGCTGTCACCGAACGAGGCCGTACCGTAGACCGGGAAGACGTACCCACCCGCGGAGAGATCCGCCGAGACCTCCGGCGCGACCTGCACGGGCCCGCCCGCGACCTCGCCGCCGACGTCGTCCGGCTCGGGCGCGCGGGGAAGCTGCTCCGGGCGTCCGTCGGGCCTCGTGGGCGGGTCGTCCGGGTCGGTCGACGGAGGCGGACGTGGCGGCGCGGAGAGATCGGCGACGGCGACGGCCTGCGCGTTCCCGATTACGATCTCGCTTCCAGCCGGAAGCCCGCCGTGATCGGCGCTCAGGCCGATACGGAGGGCCGTGACCGACGCCTGCGCGCCAGGCGGACCGGCCCTGCGACTGCCGCTGTCGCTCGAGAGCACCGTCATCGTTCCCCAGCCCTCCAGCGACACGCTCCCGGGCGCGCTCGGAACGTCGCTCCCGAGCGCGCGCAGACCCTGCACCACGGACGCCGTCGTGTCCGCGCCAGCCGATCGCGCGCTAGCCCCTGCAGAGACGGAGGCCGTGACCTTGCCCGCCACGATCTCGCCGTTGAAGAGCGAGACGACGATCGCCTCGGCAAACGACTGCGTCGCCGCAGCGGAGCCCGGCGAAGCGAAGATCGCCGCGCGCGAGCGGCCGATGCTCACGATCGATCCGTCCCCCGGGTACTGGAACGACTGGACGTCGGCCGTCGTCGAGGTCGGCCACTCGAGGCCGCCGATGAGAACGGTGTCCTGACCGGGGATCGTGATCCGGAGGAGGAAGGCGTTCGCATCCGTCGAGGCGCCCCTGGGAGGTGGCGCCGCGGCGGCGAGCGCCGACGAGGCGACCAACGCTCCGACGACCGCGACGGCGAGACGGATCACGGCGAGTCAGGGTAGCGCGGCTCCTGGCGACGCGTTCTCCAGACGAGGTGAACCGCGACCGCGAACAGAAGCAGGGCGAAGAGGCGACGCACCGTCGTCTCCGGGAGCGCCGTCGCGAGCCGCGCACCAACCTCGACGCCGAGAACGGACGACACGCCCACAACGACCGCCGTGCGCGGTCGCAAGTTGCCGTACCGGCGCTGGTTCAAGGTTCCCGCGAGAACCGTGGGCAGGATCGCGAGCAGCGACGTGCCCTGCGCCTCGATCTGCCCGAGCCCGAGCGCAACGAGCGCCGGGACGAAGAGGATGCCTCCGCCGACGCCGAAGAGGCCCGCCAGAACACCGGCCGCCACTCCCAGGACGAGCGCGAGCACGATCGTGCTCGTCGTCATGACGCGAGTAGCCAGACGCCGAGCGCACTCAGCAAAGCGGCGAAGCCATAGGTCAGCGTGCTCGCACGGATCCGTTGCTGCCACGCCGAGCCGGCGAGCGCGCCCGCCGCGGCGGGGAGCCCGACGAGCGCGGCGTACCCGACATCGACCTCCCCGCGATAGGCATAGACGACGACCCCGGCGGTCGCCGTGACGGCGATGGCCAGCAGTGACGTCGCGGTCGCTGTTCGCTCCGGAAGCCCCGCAACGAGGATCAGGAGGGGGACCGCGACGATCCCGCCGCCGACCCCGAAGAAGGCGGAGAACACCCCCGCCACGAGACCGATTGCGACGAGGCGCACGTGGCCTATCGTACGAGCATGGCCAGTCGGGTCGGCCTCGTGGCGACGCTCCTCCTCGTGACGGCGTCCGTCGCGACGTCGACCGCGGCCCGCCAGCCACCGGCCGGTACGGCGATGTTCGTCGTTCGCCACGACCCGCGCCTGTGCCCGAGCCCGATGTGCGGCGGCTACTGGCTCGCGCTCGCGAACGGCGCACGGACGCGCTGCGCGGACGGTCTGAGACACGTGCGCTGCTACGCCGCCCGAGCCGTGGACGCGAAGGGCGGCCCGCTCGGAGACATCGCCGAGGGCGGGCTCGTGCGTGGCGCGATCGACGCGAGGCGGGCCGATCTCGGCGAGCTCGTGGTTACCGCCGTGTACGACCCCGCAGGCAGCGTGCCGGTCGCCGGCGGCTACTACCGCGTCGTCGACTCGGGGATCCGGTGCGTCCGCGCGCCGTGCTTCTCGTATCGAGCAAGGCAGGTCAACGGCTCGACCCGGAGCACACTGTCCGGGGTCGACGTCGCGGCCGCAAGAGCGACCGCGAGGCAGCTGGCCCGCGCGCACGCCGCGCTACGGACGAAGGACGGCCTCTATGCGCGCGGCGGCTTCTCGAGCGGGCTGAACGGTGGCCGCGTCTTCCATGCTCGTCGGCTCTTTCTCAGAGCGCCGCTGCCTCGCGCCTGAGCACCTCCCAGGCCAGGCGAACGTCGTCCTCGGTCGTGCGGAAGTTGCCGACCGCCAGCCGGAGCACGTAGCGGCCGCCGAGCCGCGTGTGCGAGATGAACACCTCGCCGCTCGCGTTGACACGCTCGAGGATCTCCTCGTTCAGCTCGTCCGAGCCGGCGCGCCGAAAGCACACGACGGAGAACGGCCGCGGAGCGACGATCTCCCACCCTTCCTCGGCACGCACGAGCTCCTCGAACAACGCCGCGAACCGCACGTGCTCCCGGATGCGCTCCTGGAGCCCCGAGCGGCCGTAGCAGCGCAGGACGGCCCACAGCTTGAGTGCGCGGAATCGCCGGCCGAGCACCTGCGTGTACTCGCTGAGGCTCGCCACCTCCTCGGCGACCCGCAGATACTCGGGGACGAGGCTGAACGCGTCGCGGAACGCGTCCGCGCGCCGCGTCCAGAGCGTCGAGCAGTCGGTCGGGACGCCGAGCCACTTGTGCGGGTTGACAACGATCGAGTCGGCGCGCTCCCAGCCGGCAAACCGATCGCGGAGCTCGGGGCACACGGCGGCCGCGCCGGCGTACGCGGCGTCGACGTGCAGCCACACGCCCTCCCTCTCGCACCGATCCGCGATCTCGGCGACCGGGTCGATGGACGTGGAGGACGTCGTGCCGATCGTCGCGACGACCGCGCAGGCCTCCGCGAGCTCCATCGCGTCGGGACGCAGCCGGAATGTCGCGTCGGACGAGACCTTCCGCAGCCCGAGCTCGAGGAGGCGGGCCGCCTTGTCCACGGACGAGTGCGCGTGCTCCGAGCAGAGCACGACGCGCCTGCCCGGAGCGGCCGCGCGTGCGACCGCGAGCGCGACGAGCGTGCTCGTCGAGGCCGTGTCCTCGATGTGGCCGTGCAGGCCCGTGGGGAGCCCGAGCAGCTGGGCGAGCCAGTCGAGCGTCAGCTCCTCGAGCTCCTGGAGCGCGGGTGACGTGCGCCAGAGGATCCCGACCTGGTTCAGGCCCGCCGCGAGCAGCTCCGCCAGGATGGCGGGCTCCGTGCCCGTCGTCGCGAAGTACGCGAAGAAGCGCGGGCTCTGCCAGTGCGTCAGACCCGGCGCGAGCACGCCGTCGAGGTCGGCGAGCACGGACGAGAACGGCTCCGGCCCTTCGGGCGGTGCCTCGGGAAGAGATGCGCGGATCGCTCCCGGCTCCACCTGCGAGAGCACCGGGAGCTCGCGCACACGCTCGAGGTAGGACGCCACCCAGTCGACGGCGAGGGCGCCGTCGTCCCGAAATGAAGTCACTTCCGCAGCTTCGCGATCTCGCGCCACGGCCGCGTATTCAGGATCTGCTCCTTGGTAAGCCACGCCCGGCGCGCCTGGGCGACGCCGAGCTCCGCATAGGCGAGCGCACCGACCGAGTGTGCATCGGTCGTGATCGGTATCCGGACGCCGGCCTCCCCGGCGAGCCGCGCGTGCGTGTCACGCATGTCCAGGCGGTCGGGTTGGGAGTTGATCTCGAGCGCGGTGCCCGTCTCCACGGCGTGCTCGACGACGCGCTCGACGTCGACCGGCGCGCCGTCGCGCTTGAGCAGCCGACGACCCGTGAGGTGCCCGATGCAGTCGACGTGCGGGTTGTCCATGACGCCGAGGATCCGCTCGGTCGGGTTCTTGTCGAACGACGTGTGCAGCGAGGCCACGACC
>DASUCI010000180.1:0-8902 GCA_035762825.1 Gaiellaceae bacterium
CTCGGACGGCTCGAGGTCGGCGTTCTTGGGTGTGAAGGGGTCGATCGAGGGTGGAATCGCGCGCAGGCGCCTGCGGTCGATCCACGCTGGAGCGAACGCAAGACGGGAGAAGACGTGCGCCTGCGCCGGCTCGACGTAGCGGCGGACGAACTCCCACGCCCGCTCCGTCCACTCGTTGGCGTCGTCGTAGCCGACGTGGCAGCGCCAGATCACGTGCGCTCCCTTCGCGATCAACGGGTCGATGAGACCGGCGGGCTGTGGATCGTGGACGATGACCACGTCGCCCGACCGAACCTCGTTGCAGATCCGGTCGAGGTTCGCCGCAGCCGTCCGCTCGTAGATCTCCCGCTCGGCCGAGCCCAGCTCTCCTCCGTCTCCCGGTGAGCCGTAGAGACCGTTGTGAACGCGCTTCGTCACGGTGAAGAACTCCAGGTCACCCTCGATGACGAGCCAGTCGGCCTCGAGACCCGCGCCGCGCGCATAGCCGAGAAGCGTCGCGAGCATCTCGGCCACGCCACCTCCGGTCGCCGTCGAGTTGACGTTCACGACCCTTCTGTCGCCGAGCATGCGCGCCATCGCGGCAGCGGTCTCGACGAGCGCCTCGGTGCGCTCGGCCCCGATGAGAGGCTCGAGGCGGCGTGGGTCGATGGGCCGAACGCGAATGGAGTCAGCGCCGATTCGCGGGAGGATACGTAGTTAGCCGCAGCCCGAGATAGCGGTTTCGCGGTTGGGCGCCGGGGCTCCGTGCGCAATCGTCGACGTGACTCGACCACGGAGGTCTCTCATGGATCGCCAGAGACAGAAGCGCGTGCTCATCGCCGGAGGCGGCGTGGCGGGACTCGAGGCGGCGCTCGCCCTCCGGCACCTTGCCGAGGACCGGGTGCACGTCGAGATCCTCGCCCCGGAGCCGCACTTCTGGTACCGGCCAATGGCGGTCGCGACGCCGTTCGAGCTCGGCGACGTGCTGCGACTCGAGCTCGACGCTCTGACCCGTGAGATCGGAGTCGACTACACGCCGGGAGGGCTCGTCGGCGTCGATGCGTGGAGGCATATCGCGCACACGTCCAAGAACACGCAGCTCGAGTACGACCTGCTCCTCATCGCGTCCGGCGCCTTCCCGATGCCCGCGATCCGTGGTGCACTCACGTTCCGAGGCCCGGCGGACATCGACCTCATCGAGAGCCTGCTTCGCGACCTCGCGGGCGGCGGCGTCGGGTCGGTCGCGTTCGTGATCCCGTGGGGCGCCGGGTACTCCCTGCCCGCCTACGAGCTCGCCCTGCTCACCTCGGCCCATATCGACCGACTGGGCCTCCACGGCTTCGAGGTGAGTCTCGTGACGCCGGAGGAAGAGCCGCTGCAGGTCTTCGGCCCGCAGGCGAGCGAGGCGATCCACGCCCTCTTCTCGGAGCGAGGCATCGCCCTCCGGACCGGCGCCTATCCGAGCGAGGTCGTCGATGGAGCGCTGCAGCTCATCCCGGAGGGCGTCGTCGTGGCGGACCGCGTCGTCGCGCTCGCCCGTCTCACGGGCGCGCCGATCGACGGCATTCCGCAGACCGTCGACGGATTCGTTCCGGTCGACGCCCACTGCCGCGTCCATGGTGTGGCCGACGTCTACGCCGCAGGGGACATCACGAGCTTCACGGTCAAGCAGGGCGGGATCGCGACGCAGCAGGCGGACGCGGCAGCCGAGGCGATCGCCGAAGCGGTGGGTGTCGACCTCGAGCCGGCACGTTTCCGGCCGGTGCTTCGCGGCGTGCTACTGACCGGGACGCGCCCGCGATACCTGCGCCGGGAGCTCGCGCTCGAGCCCGCGGTCGAGCCGATCGCGAGCCTCGAGCCTCTCTGGTGGCCTCCGGCCAAGATCGTGGGCCGCCACCTGGCGCCGTTCCTCGCGTCGATTGCCGGAGCGGAGGCACCGCCCACGCTTCCCGCAGGCGAGCATGGCGCCGTCGAGATCGAGCGCGTCCTGGACCCCGACGCGACCGCCGACCTCGACGCGAGCCGGCTCCTGCTCGCTGATGCCGGCGACGACGAGCCTCGCGTGGAGGCGGTGATGGCGCACGCGGCGGTCTCGGTCGCACCGGAGGACACGCTCGGAGAGGTGGCCGAGCGGCTGCTCGGAAGCGACGTTCGTGTTGCCGTGGTCGGCGAGTACGGCAGGATCGTGGGTGTGCTCACGTCGGGCGATCTGCTCCGAGCGTCCGCCGCCAGAGCACACCCCGCCGAAGCACGTGTCCGCGAATGGATGACCGCGGAGCCGCTGACGGTCTCCGGCGACACACCGGTGAGCGCCGCGAAGCTGCTCATGCAGCAGTACGACATCGACCAGCTCCCCGTCCTCGACGGGGAGCTGGTCGTCGGAGTGGTCGACCGTGTGCGGGTCGACCAGGTACCGGTCCTCACTCCGGGCCTCGGTTTCTGACGTATTCGCGCCTGCGGGAAAGCCGCAGGCGCGCTCCGAGGACCGCCGGATGGCCGCGCGCGGCGCCGCGCATAGCGTGCTCCATGTACCCGAGAGATCCAGGAGGAACGACCACATGACGAGCTACCAGGCAGCGCAGCGCTATCCGCGGCAGACCCGTGATCAAGGTTCGGGCTCGAGCGTCGGCTGGATGATCCTCGCCGTCTTCCTCGGCCTCGCGGTCGCCGTGCTCGCGATCACGTCCGTCGTACTCGTGCGAACGGCCGACGACGCGCGCGACGAGGCTGCGACCGCCGCGGGGACGACAGACCACTCCTCCCATGCCGAGAGCAACGTGAGCCTGCCCCTCCAGAGCTTCGCCGGCAAGACGGGCGAGAACGCGGAGGAGCTCGCGCTCGCGCACCAGGCGACCCGCGCGACCCTTCCGGCCATTCCCGCCGGCGACCTCGCGAAGGTCCATATGACCCTCAAGGACGTCGTCATCGAGATCGCCCCGGGCGTGAAGTACAACACGTGGGCCTTCGACGGGCACGGCGCTCCCGGCCCCATCGTCCACGTGCGCGAGGGCCAGACAGTGGAGATGACGCTGACGAACGGCGGCGCGATCCCGCACTCGATCGATTTCCATGCGGCACGGATCGCTCCGAACGTCGCGTTCAAGGACGTCGCGCCAGGCGAGTCGTTCACGTTCCGCTTCAAGGCGAACGATCCGGGCGTCTACATGTACCACTGCGGCACGAAGCCCGTCCTGGCGCACATCGCGAACGGCATGTACGGCGCGATCGTGGTCGACCCGGAGACCCCGCTCCCGAAGGCCGACAAGGAGTACGTGCTGGTGGCCAGCGAGTGGTACCTGAACGGCGACGGAGTCTCGGAGCCGGCCTCGCTCGACATGAACAAGGCCCGCGCCATGCAGCCCGACTGGACGACGTTCAACGGCTACGCGAACCAGTACGTCACGCACCCGCTGACCTCGAACCCGGGCGAGACCGTCCGCTTCTACGTCGTCGCGGCCGGCCCGACGCTCGCCACGGACTTCCATGTCGTGGGAACGATCTTCGACCGGGCCTGGGTGAACGGCGACATGACGCAGTTCCAGCAGGGTGTCCAGACCGTCGGGGTGCCTGCCGGCGGCGGCGCGGTCTTCGACGTGAAGATCGACGAGCCCGGGACGTACCCGTTCGTCAGCCACGCGTTCGCGCACGTCGACCTGGGGCAGGTGGGCCTCCTCAAGGTCGGCAACCCCAAGGGCACGCACACGCACTGAGGAAGGAGGCGACCAAGATGACTGCAACGACAATCGACCGGCCCGCCGAGAGGCCGAGGGAGGCGGCGACGAAGACGATGTATGCCGCCGTGGTGCACGACTTCGACGAACCGCTCCGGATGGAGGAAGTGGCCAAGCCGGTTCCGGGGCCGGATGAGGTCGTCGTCCGGATCGAGGCGTCCGGGCTCTGCCACACGGACATCCACGCTGCCCACGGCGACTGGCCCGTCAAGCCGACGCCGCCCTTCACGCCGGGGCACGAGGGCGTTGGGATCGTCGAGGAGATCGGGCCCGGCGTGACCGAAGTCGTTGCCGGGGATCGCGTCGCGATTCCGTGGCTCGGCTACGCCTGCGGCACCTGCGACTACTGCGTGAGCGGCTGGGAGACGCTCTGCCTCGAGCAGAAGAACATGGGGTACTCCCTCGACGGCTCGTTCGCCGACTACGTGAAGGCGTACGCGCGGTACGTCGTCAAGGTCCCGTTCGGCGTCGACCCGGTCGACGCAGCACCGCTCACGTGCGCAGGCGTGACCACCTACAAGGCCGTGAAGGTCGGGGGCACGAAGCCCTCCGACCTCGTCGCGGTCTTCGGCGTCGGTGGCCTCGGCCACCTCGCGATCCAGTACGCGGCGATCGCGGGAGGGCGCGTCGTGGCGGTGGATCTCGTCGAGGAGAAGCTCGACCTCGCACGCGAGCTCGGCGCCGAGTTCACCGTGAACGCCGCAGAGCAGGACCCGGCGGCGTACATCCAGATGCTCGGCGGCGCCGACCAGGCGATCGCGCTGGCGGTGAGCCCCACCTCGTTCGCGCAGGCGTACCGCTCGCTCCGGCGCGGCGGCACGCTCGTCTTCGTCGCGTTGCCGGCGGAGAACCACGTCGACCTGCCCATCTTCGAGACCGTCCTGAACGGCATCACCGTCGTCGGCTCGATCGTCGGCACGCGCGTCGACCTGCGTGAGGTGTTCGAGCTGCACGCGGCCGGCAAGACGCGCGTCATCCGCGAGACACGGTCGCTCGGCGAGGTCAACGAGGCGATGGCCGATGTCGAGGCAGGACGGGTTCCGGCCCGCATCGTCTTCACGCCGGACCCGGACGAAGCGGCAACGATCTGAGCCATACGACCAGCGGTGGAGGGCGCGCACCCGAGCGAGCCCTCCACCGCTTGGACGGAGGACCATAGGATCGAGACGTGAGTGGCCTTGCAGCCGATGTTCGCGACGCGCTCGATCGCTACTGGCGCGCCGCCAACTATCTCTCGGTCGGGCAGATCTACCTGCTCGACAATCCGCTGCTCGAGGAAGAGCTCGAACCCGAGCACGTCAAGCCGCGCCTGCTGGGCCACTTCGGGACGACTCCCGGGCTGAACCTCCTCTACGTCCATCTCAATAGGGCGATTCGTGAGAGGGGGCTGAGCGCGATCTTCATCACAGGCCCCGGCCACGGCGGCCCCGCAAACGTCGCCAACGCATATCTCGAGGGCACCTACAGCGAGCTCTATCCCGACATCGGGCAAGACGCCGACGGCATGCGCAGGCTGTTCCGGCAGTTCTCGTTTCCCGGGGGCATCCCGAGCCATGCTGCGCCCGAGACCCCCGGCTCGATTCACGAGGGCGGCGAGCTGGGCTATTCGCTCTCGCACGCGTTCGGGGCGGCGTTCGACAATCCCGGCCTGCTCGTCGCGTGTGTCGTCGGAGACGGCGAGGCCGAGACCGGGCCACTCGCCGCGAGCTGGCACTCCAACAAGTTCTTGAACCCGCGGGTCGACGGTGCGGTACTCCCGATCCTGCACCTGAACGGCTACAAGATCGCGAACCCGACGGTTCTTGCACGAATTCCCGAGGAAGAGCTGCTCGAGCTGTTTCGCGGCTACGGGTGGGCACCGCTCGTCGTCTCAGGCGGCTTCGACGGAGAGGAGTCGGGGCCGGTGCACGACCGCCTCGCGGCGGCGCTCGACGAGGCTCTCGACCGCATCGCGGCCATCCAACGCTCCGCTCGAGAGGACGGCGGCAGCGCCGGGCAGAGCTGGCCCATGCTGATTCTCCGAACTCCGAAGGGCTGGACCGGACCGCGAGAGGTCGACGGAAAGCCGGTCGAGGACACGTGGCGATCGCATCAGGTCCCACTCGCGGCAGTGCGCGACGACCCCGACCATCGCCGCCAGCTCGAAGAGTGGATGCGGAGCTACCGGCCCGAGGAGCTCTTCGACGACGGAGGAAGGCTGCGAGAGGAGATCGCCCAGCTTGCACCGGTGGGAGACGCGCGGATGAGCGCGAACCCACATGCGAACGGCGGTGCGCTCCTCCGCGACCTCGCGCTGCCGGACTTCCGCGACTACGCCGTACCCGTGCCGGCGCCGGGAACGACGTCGAACGAGCCGATGCGCGTGCTCAGCTCGTTCTTGCGCGACATCGTCGTGAAGAACCCCGACAACTTCCGGATCTTCGGCCCCGACGAGACGGCGTCGAACCGTCTCGGCGGTGTCTTCGACGTCACGGACCGCGTGTGGGAGGCCGAGTTGCTCCCAACCGACGAGGGTCTCGGACGCGAAGGTCGGGTGCTGGAGATCCTCTCGGAGCATCTTTGCCAGGGCTGGCTGGAGGGCTACCTCCTCACCGGCCGGCACGGTGTCTTCAACTGCTACGAGGCGTTCATCCACATCATCGATTCCATGTTCAACCAGCACGCGAAATGGCTGAAGGTCAGCCGGGAGATCCCGTGGCGGCACCGGATCGCCTCGCTCAACTATCTCCTCAGCTCGCACGTGTGGCGGCAGGACCACAACGGCTTTTCGCACCAGGATCCCGGCTTCATCGACCACGTCGTGAACAAGAAGGCGGAGGTCATCCGCGTCTATCTGCCACCGGATGCGAACACCCTGCTCTCCGTCGCCGATCATTGCCTGCGCAGCCGGCACTACGTCAACGTGATCGTCGCCGGAAAGCAGCCGGCACTCAACTTCCTCTCGATGGACGACGCCATCGGTCATTGCACGCGAGGGCTCGGCATGTGGGAGTGGGCTTCGAATGACGAGGGTGACCCTGACGTCGTGCTGGCCTGCTGCGGCGACGTTCCGACCCTCGAAACACTCGCGGCAGCCGCGATTCTGCGTGAGCGGCTACCGGGGTTGAGGGTCAGAGTTGTGAACGTCGTCGACCTCATGCGCCTCCAGCCCGAGACAGAGCATCCGCATGGCCTCTCCGACACCGAGTTCGACTCGCTCTTCACGGCGGACAGGCCGGTCGTCTTCGCCTACCACGGCTACCCCTGGCTCATCCATCGCCTCACGTACCGGCGCGCCGGCCACGGACATCTGCACGTCCGTGGCTACAAGGAGGAAGGGACGACGACGACGCCGTTCGACATGGTGATGCTCAACGATCTCGACCGCTTCCATCTCGTCATGGACGTCGTGGACCGTGTTCCGGGCCTCGCGGTGACTGCGGCACAGCTCCGGCAGGAGATGGTCGACCGGCGACTGCAGGCACGTGCCTACACGCGTGAGCACGGCGACGACGATCCGGAGATCCGCGACTGGACCTGGGCGTTCTGAGCGCGTGGGCGCGATTCTCGTCGTCAACGCCGGCTCGACGAGCCTGAAGCTCCGCGTTGTCTCAGACGCAGAAGACGTAGACGACGTCGAGTCGCTCGACGCGGCGCGCGCCGAAGACCTCAGCGCCGTCGGTCATCGCGTCGTCCACGGAGGCCGCATCTTGGTCGAGCCCACGATGATCGACGACGCCGTGCGAACGTCCATCGCTGACCTGGAGTCGATTGCTCCGCTTCACAACGCACCCGCTCTCGCCGGTATCGATGCCGCGACGCGAGTGTTTCCCGAGGTGCCTCACGTGGCCGTGTTCGATACCGCCTTCCACGTGACGATGCCGGTGGAGGCCGCGACGTACGCGCTGCCCCTGGCCTGGCGGGAGGAGTGGGGAGTCCGGCGCTTCGGCTTTCACGGGCTCTCCGTGCACTGGTGCGCGGAGAAGGCGCGAGCGCTCCTGGAACGCTCGCAGCTCCGTCTCGTCGTCTGTCACCTCGGCGGCGGCTGCTCCGTCACGGCGGTTCGGGACGGTCGCTCGGTCGACACGACGATGGGGTTCTCCCCGCTGGACGGCGTCCCCATGGCCACTCGCTCGGGCTCGATCGATCCCGGCGCGCTGCTGTACCTGCAACGCGAGCGTGGGTTGTCGGTCGACGAACTCGATCGGGCTTTGAACGAGGACTCCGGACTCGAGGGGCTCTCCGGACTGAGCGGAGACGTCCGCGACCTCGAGGCGGCGGCGGCAGCCGGCCATTCGAACGCGGGAGTCGCGCTGGCCGTCTTCACGTACCGAATCGCAGGGGCTGTCGCGGCGATGGCCGCCTCGCTTGGAGGCCTCGACGTCTTGGCCTTCACTGCGGGTGTCGGCGAGCACTCGGCGAGCGTGCGCAGAGCCGTTTGCGCACGCCTCGGCTTCCTGAACGTCGAGCTCGACGACGATCTCAACGACGGTGATCCCACGGATGCCGACGTGGCAACGCCAAACTCGGCGGTTCGCGTACTGGTCGTCGCCGCGCGAGAAGAGCTCATCGTCGCTCGCGCGGTGCGAAGCGTCCTGGGGCAGCCAGGAGGCTCACGCTCAGCCGTGTGACCGGGCGGTGCAGATTCACCCCTCGGAGGCATAGGACGCACGCCCTCTCCGGCATAGGACATGTCCAGGGAGAGTCGACGAGGAGGTGGGGCTCGAGCATCGGGTATCGCAGTTCTCGCGTAGTGGCCGCAAGACTGCGGATTAGCGGCTGAGTCGCTAGTCAAGGGGGAATTCCTCATGAACGTACGACCGATCCGTAACCGGCGGTTGCGGCTCGTCCCCGTCATGCTCGCCGTGATCGCCGTGCTCGTGTTCGCGGCGACGGCGAGTGCGGTCGACGGCTCGCTGCCCGGAGGGACGAGCATCTCCGTCGACATCACCGCACCACCTGACGGCACGACACTCAACGGTCCCAACGTGCCGGTGACCGGAACGGCCGCCGTCGGGCAGGGCCAGCCCGTGCCGAACACGGGCCTCATCTACTCGATCGACGGCTCGGGGAGCACCACGGACTCTGCCGGAGGCGACTGCGGACCGGATCAGAACCCCGGAGACCCGGAGGCCGCAGAGGACGAGATCATCGACTGCGAGATCGCCGCGGTGATCACGCTGAACGACGCGGTTACGGACCTGGGCACTGTC
>DASUCI010000181.1:0-29554 GCA_035762825.1 Gaiellaceae bacterium
GATGGCGAGCTCGTCGGAATGGTGACCGATCGCGACCTCGTCCTGCAGGTCCTCGCGAAGGACCTCGACCCGCACAAGACGAGCGTCGGCACCGTCTGCTCCGAGAACCCGGTCGTCGTCGGCCCCGAGGACTCGCTCGACGAGGCCCTCCAGCGGATGGCGCGCGAGCAGGTGCGCCGACTCCCGGTGGTCGAGGATCGTCAGCTGGTGGGGATCCTGGCGCAGGCCGACGTCTCGCGGGCTGCCGAGGCGGCGGCGACGGGCCGTCTCGTCGAGGAGATCTCGGAGGGCTGAGTCAGCTCTCCGGAACGCTCTCTACGTCCGCGTCCGCGCGCGCGACGAAGACCGTCAGCCAGACGTCGTCACCGCGACGACCGCTCTCGACGGCGTCCGTCAGGCGGCGCAGGACGAGGTCGAGCCCCTTGTCCGCTTCCGCCTCGGCGCGAAGCGGGCCGACGGACACCGCCACGCGGTCGTCCCGAGCCTCGATCTCGACCGACGCATCGTCGCCCGAGGAAGCATCGAGCATGCTCAGGACCGCGAGCTGCAGGTCGTCCATGCGCTCGAAGGGGAGGTCGAGGCGTGAGCCCACGCCGCCGAGAACGAGGCTCGGCACACCGCGAAACGACGACTTCGACGGAAAGGTGAGAAGGATCGTGTCGGTCATGGGACCTCCGGCACCCCGGACGCGTTGGCCGCTCATCATGACCTACACTCGTCGCCGGTGGGGGACGTCGCGCACTTCGCGGTCGAGACGCTCGAGGACTGCGTCGTCGTGCGAGTCGAGGGCGATCTCGACATGGCGACCGTGGCCTCTTTCGACGAGGCCGTCGAGTCGACCGCGAGCGACTCACACCTCGCCATCGACCTGCGCGAGTGCACGTTCCTCGACTCGAGCGGCATGCGTTCGATCGCAGCCGCCGCAAACCGCCATCCCCGCGTCTCCGTCGTCGCCATCGATCCCGGCATCCTGCGCGTTCTCGAGATCACTGCGCTCGACACGATGCTGCCCGTGCACGCATCGCTCGACGAGGTCCGCTAGCGCGCCCCGGCGGACACCGCGGCGAGCGCCTCGGCGCGGGTCTCGGCGAGCGGGATGACCTGGTCGAGCAGCGTGATCTCGAAGATGCGTCGGATCTCCGGCCGTGACACGACGAGCTGGATCCGGCCGTCGCCGCCCCTGAGCCGCTTCACGCCCCCGAGGAGCACGCCCAGCGCCGTCGAGTCGAGAAACGACGTCTTCGTGAGGTCGACGACGATGCCGGAGTCACCGGCGTCGAGCGCGGCACCCAGGCGGTCCCGGAGCTCAGGAGCGGCGTGGAGATCCGCGTCACCGTGGACGACGAGCACCGTGACGCCCGGTGCGGGCCGCTCTTCCTCGATCCGAAAGGCGCCGTCGGACGACGGCTCGGCGGAGGTTTCCAGCATCGGATGCACATTCCCCTTCCGGGGTCATGTCCAAACCCCGTGGGCGGCAGGGTCGTCGCCTGCCCGTCACTATGCTGGGCGGCCGAGTGTCCGCATACGAGCTGGAGCTGGGCGGAACCGGCGCATCGGAGATCGATGCGTCCTTGTCGGGCGAGCTCGACCTGACGAACGCGCGCGAGCTCGAGGAGCGGCTGCACGACGCCGCGCCTGCGGGCAGCACCCTCGTGGTCGACCTGAATCGTGTCGCCTTCATCGACAGCGCCGCCCTCCACGTGCTCTTCAAGATCGCGAGGCACCTCGGGCCCGGCTCGCTCGTTCTCGTGCTCGATCCCGACGCGCCGATCGCGCGCACGCTGGAGATCGTGGGGATGAGGGACGCAGCCCGCGTCGTCGCCTCGCGCGACCAGGTCAAGAGCGCTCCGTCCGGTTAGATCCGCGTTTTCGACGCGTCCGCCCCGGGTAACAGCTCTCACCGGCGCGGGTAGCCGGTCGGACAGTCGAAAGGAGCGGTAG
Source organism: Gaiellaceae bacterium (assembly GCA_035762825.1). Taxonomy (GTDB): domain Bacteria; phylum Actinomycetota; class Thermoleophilia; order Gaiellales; family Gaiellaceae; genus GMQP-bins7. The sequence continues at coordinate 1,942 of DASUCI010000181.1, forward strand.
CAATGGGAATCAGTCTCAGCATCCTCTTGATCGCGGCCGGGGCGATCCTCGCCTGGGCTGTCGACGCAGAGGCCTCGGGAATCGACCTTCAGGTGGCCGGAATCATCCTCGTCGTCGTGGGAGTGATCGGGCTCATAGCCTCGCTCGTCTTCTGGTCGAGCTGGGGCGGCTTCGGTGGCCGCGACGCAGCGGCCGGCGGTCAGAACACGACCATCGTCGAGCGAGATCGCACGTAGCGAATGGCTCGCCGCAGTCGTCGGTGCTCTCGTCATCCTGTTCGGCTGGAACGCCGTCGACGGCCGGCGAACCGTCTAGCACGATCGGCACGCCCGAGGTGCGTGGCGAGGTCCTCGGGCGTGCTTTCCTCTCCGTTCGATGCACAGCGTGACGGTCGATCGCAGCGCCGGCGTGGCAGTCGTCGTCGCCCGAGGAGAGCTCGACGCATACTCGGCGCCCGACCTCGAGGCGGCGTTCACGAACGTCGGTGCCGAGACGCGCGTGGTGGTCGACCTCGACCGCGTCTCCTTCCTCGACTCGACCGCGCTCGGCGCCGTCGTCCGCGCGCTGCGTGACATCGACGGACGTCGCGGTCGGATGCTGACGGTGCTACCGCGCGGCCCGGCCCGGCGGATCTTCGAGATCACAGCGCTCGACAGCGCTCTTCCCGTCGCGGAGAGCCGCGCTCAGGCGCTGCGTTCGCTCACGCTGGAGGCGTGAGGTACTTCACCATCCGAACGACGGTCCCCTGGCCGCCGTCCCCCGGCTCGACCGCGAGCTCGTCGACGATCGCGCGGATGATCGACATCCCCATGCCTCCCTCGAGCGGGCCCTCGACGGGGGTCTCGTCGACGGCATCCGGCGCTCGGATCCCGTCGCCGTCGTCCCGGACGGTCATCAGGATCCGGCTGTCCTCGACCGAGAAGAGGACGTTCACGTCACCGTCTCCGCCGGAATAGGCATGGCGGACGACGTTGCCGCATGCCTCCGTGAGCGCGAGCTTCAGGTCGGCGAGCACCTCGTCGCCGAGCGGTAGCTCACGGGCGATGCCTGACAAGGCAAGCCGCGCGAGCACGAGGTAGTCGGGCTTCGCCGGAAAGCGGAGCTGCACGATCGACTCAGACATCGCCCGCCACCTCGTCGATCCTCCCACGCATCGTGGCGAGAGCACGGCGCAAGAGTCGCGAGACGTGCATCTGCGAGATCCCGATCTCCGCAGCGATCTGCGACTGCGTCATCTCATCGAAGAAGCGGAGCTCGACGATCTGCCGCTCACGCTCGTCGAGCGCAGCAAGGCCGGCCTCGACGAGGGCACCGTCCTCGACCTCGCCGAAGCCGGTGTCCTCCGTCCCCAGCTTGTCGGCGAGGTAGTCGTCGCCTCCGTCCTCGAAGGGCGCCTGGAGGGAGCGCGTCGAGTACGCGTTCGTCGAGTCGAGCGCGTCGATGACGTCCTCTTCCTCCTCCCCCACGGCAGCCGCGAGCTCGGCGATCGTCGGCGACCGGCCGAGCTCCGTCGTCAGATCGTCGAGCACGCGGGAGAGCCGGACGCTGAGCTCCTTGAGGCGCCGCGGGACGTGCATCGCCCACGCCTTGTCGCGGAAGTGGCGGCGGATCTCGCCGACGATCGTCGGCACTGCGTAGCTGGAGATGTCGACGCCTCGATCGATGTCGAACCGGTCGACCGCCTTGATCAGCCCGATGGAGCCGACCTGGACGAGATCCTCGAGCGCCTCGCCGCGACCTGCGTAGCGGGACGCGAGCGCGCGCACGAGTGGCATGAGCTCCACGAGGACTTGCTCCCGCGCCTGCTCGTCTCCGTCGCGGTGATAGGCGACGAGCAGTGCCTGCACGTTTCCGTCCATCCGCCAGATGATCGCCCGCGCGGGCGTCCGTCCGTCGACGTCAGTCCTGTCCTCAGTGGTCGGAGACGCCGATGGCACGGCCGTCGCTACCCCGCGAGGGCCTCCTCCCGCGTCGTGCAGACGCGGAAACCCTGGCTCAGCAGGGTGAGATCCAGGAGCCGCCTGAACCGGGAGTCGGCCGTGACGACTGCGAGCCTGCCGCCTGTCTCGCGCAGCCGACGCGCCGAGCGATGGAGCACGTTGAGAAGATCGGCGTCCGTGCCGTCTCGACCGCGAAGGACGACCACGACGCGGGTATGGCCGAGTCGCACCGCCATGTCCACACAGCGCACGACATTCTCGGCGTCGGCATGGCCGGCGCATTCGATGACCGCCGCCGGACCGGCACCGCGCTCCTCCTGGCGGAGTTCGATCATCGAAGCGAAGTACCCGTCGCGACGAGTGCCGAAACGCGGCCTAGCGCCCGCCGAGCGCGCGCTGGAGCTCGGCCTTCGTCATCTTGGAGCGCCCGCGGATGTTGCGGTCCTTGGCCTCCTCGTAGAGCTGATCGCGCGTCCGGCCGCGCGGGCCCTTGCGACCGCTGCGAAGCCCGCCGCGCCGACCCGATGAGATGTCCTCGCGCGAGAGCTTCGAGGACGTTCGCGCCTCGCCGCTCCGAGCGCGTTCCTTGTTGACGGTACGCGCTGCGATCTCCTCGGCCGTATCCTCAGACTCTCCGCGCTCGCGCAGGGAGTCCTTGATGTGCTCGTACTGACGGGCTCGCTTCGTGCCCTTCTTCGTTCCACGAGGCGGCATCGCTCGTTCCTCCTTTCAGTTTGACGATCGCTGCGTACCCGTCGCCTCGATCGACAAACGCGGTTTCCACCGCAGGCGGTCGGGGAACTAGGCGGGGAGCAAGCGAACGAAAGGGGAAACCGTGTACATCGGTGGAGGAGCGCTCGCACTCATCATCATCATCATCCTCCTGATCTGGCTCCTCTGAGCGGATCGTCGCCCTCGGGAAGGAGCTTCTCGAGGGCGACAGAGGTGCCGTCCTCCGTCAGGGTGATGTTCAGCGCCGACGAGAGCTCCTCGGCGAGCTGTAGGCCGAGGCCGCGATCGGGGCGCGCCTGCACTTGCACGAAGCGTCCGGAGTCACCCACGACGATTCGCACCCGGGACTGGTCGAGGGTCGCTCGCACACGGATCGTCCCCTCGAGGGGGCTCGCGGCGTGCTCGACCGCGTTCGCGCAGATCTCCCAGGTCGCGAGGACGACGTCTTCGGCCTCGTTGCGCTCGAGGTCGGTGCCCTCGAGCCAGGTACGGATGGCGTCGCGAACCAGATGCAGCGAGTCCTCCTCGCTCGGCACCGTCAGGTCGAGGGGCTTCGGCGCAACGGGAAGGAAGCGGGCCGCGAGAATCGCGACGTCGTCGGAACGGTCGGCGCCTGCGATGAGCTGCTCGAGCACGTGCTCGAGGAGGCGCTCGGCGTCCCTCGGACCGGTCGCGATCGCCTGCACGAGGCGATCGATTCCCTCGTCGATCGTATGGCCGCGACGTTCGACCAGCCCGTCCGAATAGAGCACTATGACGCTTCCGGCCGGAAGCTCGACCACGCACTGGCGGTACTTCGGTCGAAGGCCCGTCCCCAGGGGGAGCCCCCGGCCCTCCTCGAGGAGCGCGACTCTGCCGTCCGGGTAGGCGACCACCGGCGGCGGGTGTCCGGCCGACGAGAAGCGGAGCACGCCCGCATTGCGGTCGACGATCGCGTAGACGACCGTCGCGAACGAGGTATCGAGCGCGTCGTTCGCAAGCCGGTCGAGCCTCGCCAACGCCGACGGAGGTTTGAGCCGCTCGATCGAGATCGCGCGGAGGGCGTTACGCAGCTGCCCCATGCTTGCGGCCGCGTGAACGCCCTTGCCGACCACATCGCCCACGACGAGTCCGACGCGATCGTCCGACAGCTCAACGGCGTCGAACCAGTCGCCGCCGACGTCGACCTCGAGCGTGCCCGGGAGGTAGCGGGCGGCGATCTGCGCCCCGGGCAGCCGCGGTAGCGCCACCGGGAGCACGCTTCGCTGGAGCGTCTCCGCGATAGAACGCTCGGACTCGAAGTGTCGCGCTCGTTCGAGCGCCTGAGCGACCTGGCCGGCGAGCGTCTCGACCAAGGTACGGTCGTCGGCGCTGAGCGTCGTCGGCTCGTCCCATCCGAGCTCGAGAGCGCCGACGCTGCGCCTTCCCGCGACAAGAGGAATCACCAGGGAGCTGCGTGGCGATCCGTCGGCGGCCGTTGCCGGCCGGCTCGACCATGCCCCTTGGCGGACTGCCTGGGCAATGGGAGAGTCCTCGTCCAGCGGGATGTCGCCGTTCGACTCGGCGTCGGTCCCGACGCCGTGAGTAGCGAGTAGGCGCGCCACCTCCCGCTCCTGGTTGACGGCGTACAGGGACGCCGTGGCCGCATCGACGTGCTCCACTGCGGCCTCGACGAGCACCTCGGCGACTTCGGCCTGGGTGACCGCGTTCGCGAGCTTCGCAGTCATGCGCTGCAGCCGTTCCGACCGCTCTCGGAGGCGCTGCTCGTCGTCGAAGAGCTGGCTGCGCTCGAGCGCGAGCGCGCACTGGGACACGATCGTCTGCAGCCGGCTGCGCTCCCCGTCGCTCAGCTCCCGCGGCTCACGGAGGGAGACGTGTAGAGCACCGTGGACCCCGGCAGGGGTCTTGAGCGGGATCGACACCCAGCCCGCGTCGCCGAGTGCAGGCGCGCCCGTGAAGGCTGCCATCTCGCCGCGTGTCACCGCCCACACCGGCTCACCGCTCGAGATCGCGCGAGCAAAGGGCGCGTCCGCATCGAGCCCGAGCTCGCTCCACGCCTCGATCGCGTCCTCCGAGAGGCCCGCAGTCGAGATCATCTGAACCGAGGTTCCGCCGCCACCGGAAAGGACGACGAATCCGGCCTCGGCTCCGACAGCGCGGAGAGCGTGCTCGAGGCACCTGTCGCTCACCTCGAGGCGAGTCGAGGCCGTGGAGAGGGCTGCCGTCACCTCCTGCAGCCTCTGAATCTCGTAGGCGCCCGCGGCCGCCTCGGCCTCCGCCCGGCGTCGCTCGAGCTGCCCGATGGCAAGGCCGGCCTGGTCGGCGAACCGACGGACGATCGCGATCGTCGTCGGGTCCGGCTCGTCGACGGTCGTCTGCCAGGAGACGGCGAGGACGAGCTCCGCTCGTCCGCCGATCGCGATCGGCGACCGCAGCGATGACCGGATTCCGAGCTGCCGAACGCGCTCAAGGCCCTCGCCACGGGCCTCCGCGAGGACGTCCTCGACGAAGGAGACGCTGAGGTTCGCAACCGCATCTTCCAGACCGGGGAAGTCGCGCAGCGGCACCCGTAGTCCCTGCGGCCACTCGTCCCGACGGGGATCGCTGCGCACCAGCTCGAGCTCGCCGTCGTCGATCTGCCAGAGGACGCCGTAGTCGGCGCCGAAAGTCGTCCGGGCCTCGCGGCAAATGGCGGTCGTGACCTCCTCGGCGGAATCGGCGTAGAAGCGAGGGGCAACCTGCAGGATGCGATCGAGCGCCGTTCGAGTCTCGCGCTCTCGGTCGTAGAGGCGCGCGCGCTCGAGCGCCTGCCCGGCGAGCACGGCGACGGTGGCCGCAACGGCGGCGAGCTCGTCGTCGACGGCGTCGGGCCGATCGAACAGGAACTCGACGACGCCGTAGGGCTTTCCCGCGACGTGAAGGGGGACGGCGACGATCGACTGAACCTGCTTCGGGAGGATTGCCGCGCTGTCGGGAAACTCGCGCTCGAGTACGCCGCGCTCGGTCGCGCGCACGATGCCGTCCTCACGGATGGCCGCGGTCAGGGCCGTCCGCCTGCCGAGTGGAATGCGCCGCCCAGGCACGTGCAGGCTTGCAGAGAGACCGATGGGGTCGACCACGAGGACGTCGTCGCTCTCGAGCAGCGCTAGTGCGGCGCCCTGCGCGCCGAAGAGCTCCGCTGCCTGCTCTGCGAGGGCATGCGAGACCTCGTCCGACGAGGCCGCCCGCGAGAGATCGGCGCTCAGCTTCTGAAGCGCTCCGGCGTGCCCCAACGAGCTCTCGGCATAGCGCGCGGCCTCGGTCGCGCGCTTTCGCCCGAGCCGAAGCGCTCCCGCGAAGACGACGATGAGCGCCGCGACGGCGAGGTTGACCGCCCAGCGCGTCATGTCTTCGGTATCTCCGAGCGTGAACTCGCCTCTGGGATCGACGAGAAGCCCGAGCGCGGCCGTCCAGCCCACGACGAGGCTCAGCGCCGCAGGCCCCATGCCGCCGAACCATGCGCTCAGGAGCACCGCGCCGGCAATCGGCGCGTAAATCGGGTCCGAGCTGACCTCGAGCAGCCCGGTCGAGATGACGCAGCCGGCGGCCGTCGCAAGCAGCGCGATGCCATAGCGCTCGCGCCGCGAGCGCGTGGCTGCGCGGGACGTCCCCAGATTGTCGTCGCTCACCGGCCTAGATGATCGCGGTTCGTGGGCAGGTCGTCACACTCGACGCGCGCCTGGCGGTACTCCTCAGATCCACTCGCGCGCGCGCGCGACCGCGAGCGTCGTCACGGCGACAGCCACGATGACTGCGATGACTGCCCAGAAGTACGCCGCCGTGTCGAAGAGACCGACCTTGAAGTTCATGCCCATGATCCCCGCGATCAGAGCGCCTGGCAGCAACAACACGGACGCGAGAGTGAGCACCTTCACGATCTCGTTCGTGCGGCGAGTCGTGCTCGCCTGCAGGACGTCGAAGGAGCCGACGATCGACTCGCGTGTGTCGCGAGACGCCTGGATCGCGTCCTCGAGCCGCTCGCGAAGAGACGCGAAACGCTCTGCCGAGTCGGAGCTCGAGATCGCTTCGAGCTCGGGACGCGTCAGCGCGAGCACGACCTCGCGGTGCTGGACGAGAGCAAGCCTGAGCCGGCCGACTTCGCGCCGCATGTCGACGAGGCGCGCGAGCACGTGCTCGGCGCTCGAGACCTGCCCCGTCATCGCCTCCGTATCGATCTCGTCGAGGTCCGCTTCCAGGAGCTCGAATGCCTCGAGGTAGCTCGTCAACGCCCACTCCAGGAGATTCGCGAGGAACCCCAGCCCGCCGACGCCAGAGAGGTCTCCCGAGCCCTCGGCGCGGTCGCGAAAGCGCCCGACGACCTCGGCCGGGCCGTTTCGCAACGTGACGAGCCAGCGGTCCGCGACGAGACAGTCCACCGAGACCAGCTTTCGCTCACGCGGGTCCGAGAGGCCGATGGCTCTCACGTGGAGATGGTTCCCGTGGTCCGCGAGGTAGGGCTTTCCTTCCGCGGCGCCGAGTCCGTCCGCTGCGTCGTCGGCGAGGTCGAAGACATCCACCAGGTTCCGCAGCTCGTCCTCGGAGGGATTCTCGAGGTCGATCCAGAGAATCGCGGAGCGCCCGATGCGCGGGAGCTCGTCGGCCCACTCGACCTCGGCGACACGATCTCGTTCGAAGAGGAGTGCCGTCATCGGATCACCGTCTCGCGGCTACGCGAGGAAGTAGGCCAGCGCCGCCAGCGCGACCACGATCGCCACGAGCACGGCGATGACTCCGAACACCGAGCCGAGCAGGGCGAAGGGCGTCCACTCCGGGCGCCCCGACGCGATCTTCTGTTCGGTGGTCCGTTCGTCGTCGGCCATGACGGAGGCGTACCCCGTCTGCTCCTGGCGGAAACGGGATCAGGCGAGGAGCGGCTCGAAGCGCTCGCGCCATTCCGCATCCGAGATCGAGCGGCGGAACAGCTCCTCGAGCACGCGCCGCGGTGACGTGCCGTCCTCGTAGGCGACGACGCACACGGCAGCGATCAGCAGGTGGCGCACGAGCTCGGGATCGAGCCGGGCGACAGCGAGCGCGCGCTCGAAGGCCCACACCGTGCGCTCGGCGTCGGCGGCCGTCCCGCGGGAGCGAATCGCCTCGAACAGGCGCTCGGGCTCGACGTCGTCCCATTGCATGGTCTCAGTATCGCGAGCCGTGCGGATCGCGAGTTTGGGGATCGCGCGCCTGGGTAGGCACGCACCGGATACCCAACCAGGAGGTACCGCATGGAAGACGTCTGGACGTACCGTGACAGATCGAACCTCGGCTCGAACGTCGTCGACACCAAGACCGACCTCAGCGGCTTCAAGGTGGAGGCGCTCGACGGGTCGATCGGCAGCATCGACGAAGCGACGTACGGGACGACTCGAAGCTACATCGTCGTCGACACCGGCCCATGGATCTTCGGCAAGAAGGTCATGCTCCCGGCCGGCGTCATCCGCGGGATCGACACGGACGACGAGCGTGTCTTCGTCAACCGTACGAAGGACGAGATCAAGAGCGCGCCGGAGTTCGACGACGCGATGCTGAACGATGACACCTACTACAGCTCCGTCGGCTCGTACTACGGCCCGGGCGGCCAGGGCTACCGCAGCTGGGACGACAGCTTCTAGGGGAGAGCCCATCCGACGAGGCCGGCGGCACGCGCAGTCGGCCGCCGGCCTTGCCTTGCCGTATACGACGTGTCCGGCGGCTATGCCGAAGCGAGCGTGCTGTCGTCCACGATCTCGAGGCCCTCGGCGAGGGCGAAGAACGCGCGCGCGAAGGGCGAGCTCTTCGTCCTGCGCGCGACGCTCTTCCAGTTCACCTGCTCGCGGACCGCGCGCGAGACCTCGAGCACGGCGCGGAAGTCGGGCTCCTGCTCGTTGATCGCGAGCAGCTTCGCGACGAGCACGTCGTCGATCGACGCGACGAGCGTGCGATGCGCGCTGACCTCCATCTCCGTGGCTCGTGCGAAGTGCTCGTCGCCGATCGGGCCACTCGCGGGATGGAAGACGAGATCGACGAGGTTCTCCCCCTCCCACGCCTTGTACAGCCAATGCTCGGGCGGGCGCTCAGGACGGAAACCGGCGTCCGTCAGCACCCCGAGCGCGCGGTCCGCGTCCTCCTCGCGAAGGAGGAAGTCGACGTCGTGGTCGGTGGGCGGGCCCCCGCGCGCCCAGATCGCGAGCCCTCCACCGAGGATGTAGTCGACGTCGTGCTCGCGCAGGAGCGCGCCGGCGCGCTTCATCGTCGCGAGCAGCGAGTGGAGGTTCTCGGGAGGGGCCGAGGGCATGCCGGAGTGCAGGTACCCGCTTCGGCCGTTCGCAGAACCTGAGCAGCGGGTATTCCGCGGGGATGAGCGGGACGATTTGCATCGCAGCCGCCGGCGACGTGCACGCGAGCGAAGCGCTGCGCGAGCACCTCTCGCGCGCGTTCGCCGCGATCGTCCAGGAGGTCGATCTGGTCCTGCTCGCCGGCGACCTCACGACGCACGGTCTGCCCGAGCAGGCGAGCGTCCTCGCGGATGCCTGTGCAGGCCTCCCCGTCCCGGTCGTCGCAGTTCTCGGAAATCACGACCATCACTCCGGCCACCCGGCCGAGGTCGCGGACCTCTTACGCGCGAGAGGGATCGTCGTCCTCGACCGCGGGCACGTCGTTCTCGAGCTCGGCGAGGTCGAGGTCGGCATCGTCGGGACGAAGGGCTTCGTCGGAGGCTTCGCGGGCGCCGAGATCCCCGACTTCGGAGAGCCGACGCTGCGGCAGATCTACCAGGAGACCTCGCTCGAAGTCGAGGCTCTCGAGGTCGGGCTGGAGGAGATCGCGGGATGTCACAAGCGGATCGTCCTCCTCCACTATGCCCCGATCACCGACACCATCGTCGGCGAGCCGGAAGGCATCTGGGCCTTCCTCGGCTCCAGTCGGTTGGCAGGGCCGATCGGGATGCATCGCCCGGAGCTCGTCGTCCACGGCCACGCCCACCACGGCGCGCCTCAGGGCGCGATCGGCACCGTGCCGGTGCACAACGTCGCCGTGCACGTGACGGGTCAGGACTTCGCGACCTTCGTGCTCTGATCTGCGAGCTCGCGCGCGAGCTCGAGGTCGGCGAGGAGGCCGGCCCGCATCTCGTCCCGGTCGTCAGCGCGGAGGACGGCGGAGGGATGGATCGTGACGAGAGCCTGCAACCCGCCGGGAAGCTTCTGCGGTTCGCCTCGGAGCGCCCCGACCCGCGCCGAGCGGCCGAAAAGCGACTGCGCGGCGGTCGCGCCGAGGCAGACGATGAGCGCCGGCCGGACCGCTACGAGCTCGAGGCTCAACCAGTGCCCGCACGCCTGGACCTCGCTCCAGCTCGGCTTGTCGTGGATCCGCCGCGTTCCCCGCGGACGCCACTTGAAGTGCTTCACGGCGTTGGTGACGTACGTGTGGTCCTCGTCGATCCCGGCCTCGGCGAGCACCTCGCGCAGCAATCGGCCGGCCGGTCCGACGAACGGCCGCCCGGTGCGGTCCTCGTGATCTCCGGGCTGTTCGCCAACGAGCATGATTCGGCCCGTCCGACCCTCGCCGAACACGGTCTGCGTTGCGTTCGCATACAGCGAGCAGCGTGTACAGGTCGCCGCCTCGCGCCGCAGGGCCGCGAGCGAGGGCGCTCTGCTCATGTCCGCTTCTGGTGCTTCGGCGCGAGCCTCTTCTCGATCTCCTTCGGATCCACACCGCTCTGTTCCAGGAGCGCGTCGAGCTTGGCCTCGATCCGTTCCTCACCGTCGGGAGATTCGCTCGAGCCGGCGTAGACGAGGTAGGCGGTCGCGATCGTGAACGCGGCGAGCTGCAGGAACTCGGACTGCCAGTTCTCGAACGTCGACTGTCCGAACTCGTCCCAGAAGCCCGCCGACCAGAAACTGGAGCTCCCACCGTGCTCGCGCTGCTCGTTGACGTAGACGTGCCACTCGAAGAAGAGCTGGACGATCCATGACGCCAGGAACAGCGACACGAAGAGAATGCCCAGGCTTCGCTGCCGTATCCACTGGCCCACGAGCGTCCTCCGATCCGGAGGGACGGAGGCGGCGACGCCTCCGTCCCACGATGTGTCTCCTCGCTACCTGGAGGCGCCGGCCTTGGCCTTCGCCCGCGTCCGCGAGCTCGACGCGCGACTCCGCGACGAGCCGTTCTTCGACCGCGAGGTGCCGTTCGACTCCTTGAGCAGGCGCTTGGAGATCGTCTCGACCTTCTTCAGCGCCTCCTTCTCCTGCTTCAGGTTCTGCTGGAGGAGCTCGACCGCGTCACGCTCGCCGAGCGCCCGAGCCTGGTTGACGAGGCCGGTGTACGCGGCGATCTCGTAGTGCTCCGCCCGCGCAGCCGCGCCCGTCAGGAAGGCGTCGCGTATCTGCGGGGTCGGATCGTTCTCCTTCATGAAGTCGTCGTGCTCCTTCTTGATGCCGTCGATCCCGGGGCACGGGTGCGCTTGCGCGCTCCGGCCGAGGTGCTCGAAGACCTTCTCGAGATTGGAGACGTGCTTCTCGGTCTCCTTCTGATGCGCCGTGAACGCCCGTGTGAGCTCAGCGTCCGAGGCCTCCTGGGCGAGCTTGGGAAGCGTCGTCACGAGCGCCTTCTCGGCGTAGTACATGTCCTGCAGCTCGTGCTCGAAGAGCTGCTTCGGGCTCCTGACCTGCGACATCTTCTCCTCCTCTTGGTTGGGGGGACGTACCGGGGTCGACGTACCCTCGACGTCGCTTTCGAAACGCGACCTCCACGCCAGCGCGGCTGCGCGCGTGTCCCTGTCTGTGGACGCAGATCGAGACGCGGGGCGATACTCCGCCAATCACCGACCACGCGGCCGAAATCACTGCAAGCGAGCGCCTGGCCCGGCGATGGTGGGCGCTCGTCTCAGAGCGTGCCTTCGACCAGCTCGCGGACCTCGTGCACGACGATGTCGTGGTCGTCTCGAAGATCCGGCCCGGACTCGTTCTCGAGGGAAAGCGCGAGGTCGTGCAGCACGTCCAGGACGAGCTCGCCGAAAGGCTCTACGAGGCGACGACGAGTGCGTTCCTGCCCCTCGACGAGGATCGCATCGTCGTGGAAGGACGGATCCGCTGGATCGACGACGAGCGCGTCATCAGAGACGACCCGGTGACGTGGGGCATGGAGTTCCGCGGCGGGCTGCTCGCGCGCTTCATTCCCGCGCGAACGCAGGTCGAGGCCGAGACGATCCTCGGCGCTCCGCCTCCGTAGCCGGCGTCAGGCGGCGACGCACGGGGCACGACGAAGCCCCGGCCCCCGTCGGGGCTTCGTCGCATCTCGAGGCGCCGGCCGCCTACAAGCGTCGTGGCCGAGCGCACTCGTCGATCGCGGTTTCCCCTTCGGCGACGACGCAAACCTCGGAGGTTTGAGATGGGCTCGCGGCGGGAAGGCTCGTTGCGATGACGTCGGCGCGCGCATCCGTTGTCGTGAGGCGGATCGCCCTCGCCTTGCTCGTCCTCGTGCTGTGCGTCGGCGCGACTGCCTGTGGCGGCGACGACGACACGGACGCCACGGCGACCGAAGAGACGACAACGGAGGAGACGACGACGACCGCAGAAGCGGCCTCGGGTCGGGAGATCTTCGTCGCCAACTGCGGTTCGTGTCACACCCTCTCGGATGCCGGGACGAGCGGGTCGGTCGGACCGAACCTCGACGGCATCGGCCTGGACGTCTCCGCTGTCGAGACGCAGGTGCGAAACGGCGGCGGTGGAATGCCCGCGTTCGAGGGTCAGCTGACCGACGAAGAGATCGCGGCCGTGTCCTCGTACGTCGCCGGTCGGTAAGGGCCGTACGTCGCCGGTCAGGTCGGTTAGGGCTCTGAGGGGGAGGCGTAAGCCTTCCGTAAAAGGCGCGTTGCAGCGCTTTTCGCCCTGACCTGCGCCGGGTACCCCTGGCGTGGTGCAGTCGAGAAAGGAGCATACAATGCGTTACGAACGACCGAGCAGCTTTCGACGCGCATACCTGACGATCGTCGGCGGGGCCGCCGCACTCGCGGCGGTAGGGATGGTGTTTGCAGCCCTCCTGTCGACGGAGTCCATCGCGGCGCCGAGCGTCGAGCCCGACAACGTCTCGGAGCCGCGGATCAGCGGCCAGGCGCGCGTCGGCCAGGTCCTGCGCACGACACGCGGCACGTGGACCGGGACGGCGCCACTCCAGTACGAGTTCCGCTGGTTCCGCTGTGACGGGCGCGGTGCGTCCGATGCGTCCGATTGTGGTCGCATCTCGAACGCAGCCGAGAACACGTACGTGCTGCGTCAGGCGGACGCCGGCTTCCGGATCCGCTCGCAGGTCGTCGCACGGAATGCCGACGGCCAGGACACGGCGACGTCGAACCCGACGGGCGTCGTCACCGCCGCACGGCCCGTGAACACGACCGAGCCGTCGATCTCGGGCACGGCCCGGGTCGGCAGCACGCTGCAGGCCAACCGCGGTCAGTGGGCCGGCGACCAGCCGATCACGTACACGTACGTGTGGCTGCGCTGCAACGACAAGGGTGACAACTGCAGCGAGATCCAGGGCGCCAACGACACGAGCTACGAACTTCGGGACTCCGACTCGGGCCGCACGATTCGCGTCCGCGTGACCGCGCGGAACGATCGTGGATCGACGTCGGCGATCTCGAACCCGACCGGGGTCGTCGGAACGAACCAGCCTCCGCCGAACCCGACCGGAACGGTGCCGGTGTCGCAGCTTCAGGCAGGAGGCGACCGCCTGGTCGTCGCGTCCGTGCAGTTCTCGCCGAATCCGGTGACGAGCCGGACGGCTCCGATCACCGCACGCGTCCGCGTGACTGCGCGTGGTGGCCGACCGGTCAGTGGCGCGGTCGTGTTCATGCGTGCCACGCCGCGCGTCGTCGAGGGCCAGACGGCCCAGACGGGCTCGGACGGCACGGTGTCGCTGACGCTCGTGCCGAACAACCAGTTCCCGCAGCCTCGCAGCGGGTTCAACGTGCAGTTCTTCATCAAGGCCTCGAAGCCGGGTGACCCGGGTCTCGGCGGCATCGCGGGATTCCGCCTCGTCCAGGTCCGCCTGGCCGGGTGACGCACCGACGTCCACTCGAACCAACAACGAGGGCGGCCCGTCGGGCCGCCCTCGTTGTTGTTGGTCCTCCGTAGGGCGAGGGCTTGCCCTCGCCCTACGCCGCGGTGCGCTGGCCCTGGAGCAGGTCCTCGAGAACGGTGCGGAAGTCGACCATCGCCTTGCGCAGGTCCTCGGTGTGCGAATTGCCGTCGCCCTCCACCATCGCGCGCCCGTGCCGATAGCGCTCGACGACGTCGGGGTGGTCGACGGCGACGAGCGCCAGCCGATGCTCGACGTCGTCGTCCGCCGGATACCCGCGCTCCTCGAGCACGCGCTCGACGAGGCGCTCGGCCGCACGCGTGGCGTCGCGCGGATCGCTGACGAACCGCGCTTCCGCGTGACGCCACTCCTCCAGATACCGCTCGCGAGCCGCGGTCGGCAGCGCGCGGACCTGGAGCTCGGTGTGCTCTCGCTCGACATCGGCCAAGCGACGTTCGGCGGTGCCGGTTCCGGCATGGGTGACAGCCCGCTCGTACTCGCGCCCGAACCGATCCTGGAGATGCGTCCGCCGGCGGCGAATCCGCAGCAACACCAGGCCAAGTACGACGACGAGCGCGACTGCTGCTCCGAGCACGATCCATTCCCAGGTCTCCATGACATCCCTCCTTCGGTCTTCGAGAACTAGCTGCCCGCCACGCGGCGTCGGGAAACGTGCTGCACGTTTGCGGGCCGCGACCCGCGGGAACACCCAGCGCGACAGTCACGAGAGGAGATGCAGTGGATACCGATCGCGTCGAAGGCAAGGCGAAGGAGACGGAGGGCGAGATCCAGCAGAAGTGGGGCGAGGCCAAGGACAAGGCCCGCGACACCTGGGAGGACGTGAAGGACAAGGCCGAGGACGTCGTCGATCGCAGTGAGGACCGTGTCGACGAGCTGGACGAGAGCGACAAGGACGCCAGCACGCCCGCCTAAACCAACCGACCCGCCGAAAGGGCCGACCCGTCGGCCCTTTCGGCGCGACCGCCGACACGGCCCGAGTCAGACGCCCGGATCGGGATCCGGAATGGGCTCGGGAAGCGGTGGTGAGGGCTCTCCCGGATCGGGAGGGATCGGAGTCGGGGGACCCGGCTCTCGGAAGCGTTGCGCGCTCATGGTGCTCTCGTGCCCGCGGCCGCACAAGCCGAAACTCGATGACTGATGCCACTATCTCGCGCGTCCGGATGCGCGATCTGGCGATCTCGTGGCATCAATCATCTAGCGAGCCGCTGCCCGGAGGAGCCGTACGAGCGCACGCTCGTCCTGGGAAAGGCGTGGCGGCCTGCGGCTGGCGCGGTGATAGTCGTCGATGGTACGACCGTCGAGATAGGCGTCGATCACGGCGGGGCTCACGTACGACTCGCGCGCGACCGCTGCCGTGTTGCCGAGCTGCTCACCGACCGACCGCATCACCGCCGCGATCGTGCGCTTCGCCGCGCGCTCGTCCTCTTCCGGACCGCGCCGAGCGAGCTCCGACGCAGCGAGCAGCGTCCCGCCCCAGGTCCTGAAGTCCTTGGCGGTGAAGCCCTCTCCCATGTTCTCGGCGAGGTACTCGTTCAGCGCGTCCCCGGTGAGCGCGACGAGCTCGCCGTCACGGTCGTAGCGGAAGAGCCTGCCTCCGCCCGGGAGGTCGAGCAGCCGAGCGACGCCGCGCGCGAGGGTCGCGTTCCGGATGGTGCGCCGGACGAGCCGCCGGTTCTTCCCGCGAAAGCAGAACTGCACCTCGTCCTCCTCGACCGACGCGTGTCGCTTCATCAGCGTCGTCACCCCGTAGGTCCGCGAGCGCCGGGTGTGTCGGTCGGAGCCGATGCGGAACCAGGCCTTGTTCACGAGCCCGAGCGCAAGCGCACACGTCCAGTCCCGATCGAGGGCCCCGTTACGCAGATGGCGCGACGTCGTCGCGCGCAGCTCGGGCAGCGCCTTCGCGAAGTCGAGTAGCTGCTCGAACTTGGCGCGATCCTGGGCAGCCCGGAAGCTCGCGTGGTACCGGTACTGCTTCCGCCCGGCGGCGTCGATCCCAGTTGCCTGGATCCGCGCTCTGGGGTTGGGCGAGATCCAGACCTCGCGCCACGCGGGCGGGATCGCGAGCGCCCGGATCCGCTCGAGCTGCTCCTCGTCGCGTATCGCCTCGCCGGATGCGGTCGCGTACCTGAAGCGCTTCGCGCCGAGTCGCCTCCACCCCCCGCGCCGAGCCACGAGCTGCCGATACCCGCCGCGAGCGCGAGCGCAAACGCGTTTCCCGCGCGTCGTCGCCGGGTAACTCGACTACATGGCGCGCGTGGTCGTCGTCTCGAGCTCGAAGCTCGACAAGGATGCTCTCTGGGGCGTGGTCGCGCCCGACGACGAGCTGCACGTCGTCGTACCCGTGGTGAAACAGTCGCGGCTGCAGTGGCTGACGAACGACGAGGACGAGGCGCGCGCCGACGCGCAAGCCGTCGGCGACAAGGTGGCGAAGGATGCACCCGCAGATGCGTCGGACGTCGACGTGAAGCCCGACCCGCCGCAGCAGGTCGTCCGCGACGCGATCGCGGAGCACCGCCCCGACCGGGTCGTCGTCGCTCTCCGAGACGGCGAGGACGCAACGTGGCTCGAGGAGGGCGGCCTCGACGAGCTTCCAGGCGCGATCGACGGCATCCCCGTCGATCGGATCAGGATCTAGGCGCCAAACTCCTCAAACTCCTCAGATCGCCTCTTCGGCCGCCTCTTGCCGGTATTCGAGGATCTCGCGCACGATCGCGATGAGCGAGCCCGCGACGGGAATGGCGAGCAGCGCGCCCAGGATCCCGGCGAGCTGCGCGCCGACGAGCACGGCGCAGAGCACGGCAAGCGGCGAGAGCTGAACGGTCCTTCCATAGACGAGCGGCTGCACGACGTGGTTCTCGAACTGCTGGTAGGCGATGAAGAAGACGATCACGATCACGCAGCGCACCCAGTCCGTCTCGATGAAGACGACCGTCGAGACGACGATCGCAGCCAACGTGGCCCCTGCCAGCGGGATGAGGTCGAGAATCGCGACGAGGAGGCCGAGCGCGATCGCGAACTCGCTGCCCACGGCGAAGAGCACGACCGTCGCGAGGGTTCCGGCGAGGAGGCTGATCAGCAGGTTGCCGGTCACGTAGCCGGAGATCGAGCGGTAGATCTCGCGTCCGACCCGCTCGTAGCGGGGCCGTGCGCTCTCCGGGACGATGCGGAGGATTCCGTCGATCGTCCGCGGGCCCTCGAGCAGCATGAAGAACGTGAGGAAGATGATCGTGATCACGCCCACGACTGCGGTGATGACGCTGCGAACGACGTCCAGCACGCCCGCGCTCAGTCCGAGCACGCCGCCGGCTCCTTGCCGCTCGATCGCCTCGCGGATCCGATCGACGATCTGATACTCGTCCTGGAGCCAGCCGAGCGGCCCCTTTCCGGCCGTGAGATCGTCGACGAAATCGGGCACGGCATCGATGAAGTCGCCCACCTGCGCGACGAGCGGGGGAACGACGAGGAAGCCGATGCCCGTGAGGGCGAGGAGCGCGAGCCCGAAGACCAGGCTCGCGGCCCAGTGCCGCGCGAGGCCGCGGCGCTCGAAGGCTTCGACCGCGGGGTTCAGCGCGATGGCGAGGAAGATCGCGATGAGGATCCACGTGAGGACGTTCCACGCGAGATAGACGAGGAGCAAGGCGAGACCGACGAGCACGGTGAGCCCGATGACGAGGAAGACCGTCTGCGGCCGCAGCTTGACGACGCGAGCCTCGGGGGTCGCCATGCTGGTGACTTCGATGCCGCGCGGGAACTTCCTGGCGAGACTTAGACGGAGACGGGCCGCGTGACCGCGGCAGCCTCCTGCGGAGGCGCCTCCCGTGCCGCAGCCGGGCCGGCTCGAACCGCCTCGAGCTGGGCGGCGACCGCGACGCCGAAGAGGATCGCCAGCGCCGAGAAGAACGTCCACAGCTGGAGTGCAACGAGCCCGGCGAGCGACCCGTACGTCTCGCCGAACGTCTCGGCGTACGCGAACACCAACCCGAGCGCGGCCGTGGTCAACGTCCAGGCGACGACACTCACGGCCGCACCGAACGCTAGCCAGTCCCAGCCGGGCTGCCTCCGGGCAGGCGACCAGCGGAAGAACGCGGCCAGCCCGATCCCAACGAGGACGATCCCGATCGGCCAGCGGAGCACGAGCCAGACCGACCGCAGCGTGCCGTCGTCGACGAGGCCGCGCCCGAAGGCGAGCAACCCGAACGCGAGTGCGATGGCCATCCCTGCGCTCCCTGCCAGGGCGAGCGCGCGTGAGTACTTCTCTTTGAAGGGCCGGTCCTTCTCGATGCCGTAGATCCGGTTCATCGCGCGCTCGAGCTGGCCCATCGCGATCGTCGCCGTGATCAGGGTCCCGATCAGCCCAATCGTGAGCGGGAGATACCGATGCTGCCGGCCGACGCGCGTCGCCTGCTCGACGGCGTTCGTCAGGAGATCGCTCGTTGGGCCGGGCGCCGACGACTGAATGGTGTCGAGGAGCAGCGAGCGAAACCCGGCGGAGCCGGTCGCCACCGCGAAGCCCACGACGATCACGAGCGCCTGCACGAGGACGAGCGAGACGGCGAACGCGAGCCCTCGGGCATGACTCGTGCCGTCGGCGGCGCGCAGCCGGATGACGGCGTCCCGGAGCAGTGCGACGCGGCCGGCCGACGCGAGTGTCTGGCGCGCGTCGTCGCCGGTGAGCTCCCAGGTCTCCGGAACGCGGGCGGCGGTGCTCACGAACTCTCCTGCGGAACCATCACCGTGAGCGACTGCGGCTTCACCTTGACCTTGAGCCGTTTCACCTCGTCGCGCTCGCCACCGTCGAGCTCGTACGGGACCTTGCGGTCGAGCTCGACGTCGATGCGCTTCGCCTTCGTCACCTGCACGAACGGCGACTTCTCGACGGAGCCGATCGCGGTGCGCGCAACCGTGCGGGCCCACTGCCCGAGGCTCTCGGCATGTGTGACGCCGACCTCGAGCAAGCCGTCCTCCGGCGATGCGTTGTCGAAAGCCTCGAGGCCGCCGAACAGTGCGCCCAGGTTGCCGAAGAGCAGACAGCTCGCCTCGTCGTCGTACCAGAGGTCGCCGTTCACCTCGATGCGGGCCTTGAACGGCTCGACGCGGAGGTTCTTCGACGCGGCCCACACATACGCGAGCTTCCCGAACTTGTCTTTCGGACCGCCATCGGTGTCGCGGATCATGCGAGCGTCGAGACCCGCGCCGGACATGACCGCGAAGTGCTCGCCGTTGATCTTGCCCACGTCGAGACGCTGCTCGCGCCCGTGGAGCCCGACCTCGACCGCCTCGGCGATGTCCTCGGGGATCCCGAGGTTCGATGCGAAGAGGTTCGCCGTGCCCGCGGGGATGACCGCGAGGCGACTGTCGCTCCCCGCCATGACGTCGACGCAGCGTTGCACCGTGCCGTCGCCTCCCCACGCGAAGATCGTCTCCGCACCCTCGGCCAGCGCCTTCTCCACGCGCTCCGGCACGTACTTGCTCTTCGGGACCTCGGTCCAGTACGGATCCTCGACGCCCGCCTCCCGCAGCACCTCGCGGAGCTCGTCCAGGCCACCGCCGAGCGTCTTGCCGGCGTGGGCGACCACCGCAACGTTCGTCATGCCGGCTCTCCGGCGTCACGCTTGCGGGCTGCGGCGCGCGTGGCGCGAGCGGCGAACACGATGACCGCCAGAGCCGCGAGACCCATGAATACGCCGGCGCCGGCGTCCGTGACGTAGTGCATGCCTCGATACATGCGCGACCAGCCGACGAAGAGCGGAATCGCGATCCCCACGAACAGCGCGGCAACCCTGAACGTCGTGCTCCGGATCCTGGACGCGAGCAGGAGCAGGAGACCGCCGTAGAGGGCGATCGAGGCTGCCGTGTGTCCCGACGGATAGCTGTCGTGGACGGGAAGCTGCTCGAGCCGCTCGACGTCGGGTCGGTCGCGGTCGACGATCATCGAGGTCGCCCGGTAGCTGGCGGATTCGATCACCACGGCGAACAGGACGAATGCGGCGAGCAGCCAGCGCTTGGTGATCAGGAAGAACGCGAGGCAGAGGCCGATGACTGCCGGAATGACGTGGCCGCCCGCGAGCGTCGAGCCGACCCACGAGGCGTCCTCCTGCCCCGGGGAGCGGTTGTCGGCGAGCCACTCGCTGAGATCCGCGTCGGCCTCGGCCAGACCGCCGATCGGGAGGACGACGTGGAGGAGCGTCAGTCCGAGGAACACCATCGCGGTGACGATCAGCGCATAGCCGACCAACAGTGCGACGACGAAGACGCGCACGGGATTCGTCGGGCCGACGCGGTTGGCGAACCGCTCGGCGAGGCCGTCCGGCTCGGGCTCGAGCACGGGCGGGCCGGAGAGTTGCGTTCCCGCTTCCTCTTCGACGTTCTCGGCGACGGCGGGGTCGAGATCACGCGGCCGGGTGCCGACGGCAGGACCGGCCGCCGTGGTCTCGGTGTCCATGGCGAGGCGTTTACCCGTCGGTAACCAGGGTAAAACAATCGCGGCTGTACGCCTCCGTCGATGCCGATCCTCGTCCTCCTCCTGATCGCACTCACCGCCGGCTCGCTGATCGCCTTCGCGAGCCTTCGGTATCCGACTCCGGTCGCCACGTCGCCCGTGGGAACGAGCGAGACTGCGGCCGAGCACGTGGTCGAGGTCGAGATGGAGCGTCACCCCTGGCTTCTCCGGCTCGTTCGAGATCGACTGAACCCGGCGACCGCCACGGGGCTCGCGCTCACGCTCGCGCTCGGCCTGGTCATCGTCGGGGGCGTCCTGATCGGCGCGCTCGCGTACCTCGTCCGGAGCAGCGCGACACTCGTCGACACGGACCGCTCGGTCGGACAGTGGGGGGTCGACAACGCGACCTCGTGGTCGACCGACGTTCTCCAGCTGCTGACCGATGCCGGCAGCAGCGTCTACATCATCCCCGCGATGATCGTCCTGGCGGCCGTCGAGTACTGGCGTGTTCCGAATCGGTGGATGCCCGTGTTCCTCGTGACCGTCGTCATCGGCGAGATCATCGTCGTGAACACGATCAAGGAGCTCCTCGACCGCGTTCGCCCGGAGTTCAACCCGATCGCGGAGACGCTCGGGCCGTCGTTCCCGAGCGGTCACTCGGGCCTCGCAGCGGCGTTCTACGCCGCGGTGGCGCTCGTGCTCGCGCGCAAGCGTTCACCGAAGACGCGTGCCCTCCTCGCGGGTGGCGCCGTCGCGATCGCCGTCGGGGTTGCGTGCAGCCGGGTGCTCCTCGGCGTCCACTGGATGTCGGACGTGCTCGCGGGGCTCGCGCTTGGCTGGGCGTGGTTCGCCATCTGTGCGATCGCATTCGGCGGGCGCTTCCTCGTCCTCGGCGCGCCGGTCGAGCACGCGGCAGAGGTGGCCGAGCAGCACGTCCCGGCCGCTGAGCGCCCGAAGGCGTCCGCCGGTCAGACGTCGTAGAGGTGGCTCTGTAACCCTCCGATCAGGCGGCGCCGCCGGCGCGACACGCCGGGAAGCTTGACGAGCCGGTGCGTGAGCGCCTCGCCGTTTTCGAGGAGGTCCAGCTGCTCCGACGAGATGCGCTCCCAGCGCTCGTCGATCAGCTGGATCGGGTCGACGTCCTCGATCTCGCCCGGCTCGAGCTCGAGGTGCTCGGACCAGAGCCGGATGCGGGCCGCCCGCGCGACGTCCTCGTCGAGCGTGACGACGTTCATCTCCGTGTCGTGGAAGAGCGAGTGCGCGTTCAGGTTCGCGGAGCCGAGCGTGAGCCAGCGGTCGTCGACGATGCCGATCTTCGAGTGCACGTACACCGGATCGCGCAGGTTGCGCTCGCGCGCGTAGATCGTGCACGCGAGGAACCGCGTCGTCTCGTCGGCCGCGTGGATGAGCGCGGCGACCTGTCCTCGCGAGATGTCGGCGCCATCGTTCGCGCGGGCCGGCAGCAGGACGAGGACGCGGAAGTCGTCGCTCGGCGGGCTCTCGAGCTTCTCGGCGAGGATCGTCACGATCTCCGGCGACCAGAGGAACTGGCTCTCGAGGTAGATGAAGCGCTCTGCGGAGCGCAGCGCGCCGATGTACGCCTCGAGGATCGAGTAATCGCCCTGACGCACTGAGCGGTAGACACGCGCCGGAACCGTTCGCACGATCTGCGCCTCGACGCCTCCTGCCTCGTCGGACTCGACGGGTGGCGGTAGTACCTCCCGAGTGGCGCCGTGCCAGCGCACCCTGAAGTGCTGCTCGACGTCGGCCACTGCGGGACCCTCGATCCGCACGGCGGCGTCGTGCCAGCCGATGCCCCCTCGCGCAATGTGCGCCGACGTGTCCCACGGGTCTCCGCCGTCGAGCGTCAGATCGATCCCGCCGACGAACGCGACTCGACCGTCGACCACGACGAGCTTCTCGTGGTGGCAGTGGGTGAATCCGGTGCAGCCGTCAGCGTACGCCTGGATCTTCGTGTGGCGGGAGAGGGCATCGAGCATCTCCCGAACCTCGCGCTGTGAAGGCTTGAACACCGGGATCGGCGCTCCCTTCCACGAGAGGACCCGCACGTCGATGCGCTCTGCGAGCTCGGCGAGCAGGTTGCGCACGACGACCGGCTCCTCCTCACGGGACAGATGCAGCTCGGGCGAGAAGAACCACCCCGCGAGGTGGACGCTCGACTCGGCGCGCGCGATCTCGGCCGCGATGGCGGGAAGCGCCTCTGCGCCGTCGACGAGCACCTCGAACGCGTTCCCCTCGCGTGCCGGAAACGTGCCTTCGGCGAACCTCAGCTCCGATGCATCGAGGGCGTGCTCCCAGCCCACCCGTCGGAGCCGGCCGCGGTGACGGCTGCGAACGGCGTCGTCGATCCGCTCGCCGAAGGCGTGACCGATCTTGACCGTCGCGGACTCGAGGAACCGCGGCGTCTTGAGCTTGGCGGCGACCGAGTCGGCCGGCCGCTGGGTGCGTCCGGTCGTATGGAGCTTGTCGTCCTGCCGCTCGGTCATGAGCGTTCCGCGCGCTAGGCGGCCACGGACGGCAGCCCCGCGAGCGCGAGAGCGACCTCGTCCTCGGCGTACTCGTGATCCACGAGTGAGCCGGCCGCATAGTCGATGTACGCCTGCATGTCGAAGTGCCCGTGCCCGCAGAGGTTGAAGAGGATCGCCTCCGAGGTGCCTTCCTCGCGACAGCGGACCGCCTCGTCGATCGCGGCCTTCACGGCGTGGTTCGCCTCGGGCGCCGGGAGGATCCCCTCGATCCGCGCGAACTCCACGCCCGCGGCGAACACCTCGGTCTGTGCGTAGGCGCGCGCCTCGATCAGCCCGAGCTCATGTAGGTGGCTCACGAGCGGCGCCATGCCGTGGTAGCGCAGGCCGCCCGCATGGAACGGCGGTGGGACGAACGTCGAGCCGAGCGTATGCATCTTCACGAGTGGCGTCAGGTGTCCGGTGTCTCCGAAGTCGAAGGCATAGGTACCCCGTGTGAGGCTCGGGCATGCAGCCGGCTCGACGGCGATCACGCGTATCCGCGCCTCCTCGCGGAGCGCACGGCCGATGAACGGGAA
Source organism: Gaiellaceae bacterium (assembly GCA_035762825.1). GTDB lineage: Bacteria > Actinomycetota > Thermoleophilia > Gaiellales > Gaiellaceae > GMQP-bins7. The sequence continues at coordinate 25,205 of DASUCI010000181.1, forward strand.
CGCCAGGCCCGAGAAGTTCGAGCCGCCGCCGGTGCAGCCGATGACCACGTCCGGGTAGTCCTCGGCCTCGTCCATCTGCATCTGTGCCTCGTTTCCGATCACGGTCTGGTGCATGAGGACGTGGTTGAGCACGGACCCCAGCGAGTACTTCGTGTCCTCGCGCGGCGCGGCCGCCTCGACGGCCTCCGAGATGGCGATTCCGAGCGAGCCGGTGGAGTCCGGGTGCTCGGCGAGGATCGCGCGGCCGGCGTTCGTCTCCTCGGACGGGCTCGCGACGACCCTGCCGCCGAACGCCTCGATCAGCCCGCGCCGGTACGGCTTCTGGTCGTACGAGACCCTGACCATCCACACGTCGACCTCGAGACCGAAGACCCCGCCCGCGAATGCGAGCGCCGAGCCCCACTGCCCCGCCCCGGTCTCGGTCGTCAGCCGCGTGACGCCTTCCTGCTTCGAGTAGTACGCCTGCGCGACCGCGGTGTTCGGCTTGTGCGAGCCCGTCGGCGAGACGCCCTCGTACTTGTAGTAGATGCGCGCCGGAGTCTCGAGCGCGCGCTCGAGGCGGCGCGCGCGGTAGAGCGGCGTCGGCCGCCACTGCCGGTAAACCGAGCGCACCTCCTCCGGGATCGCGATCAGGCGGTCCGTGGAGACCTCCTGCAGGATGATCTGCATCGGGAAGAGCGGCGCGAGGTCGTCCGGGCCGACCGGCTGCCCGGTGCCGGGATGCAGCACCGGCGGCGGTGGTGACGGGAGATCGGCCGCGATGTTGTACCAGGCCTCCGGAAGCCGGCTCTCGTCGAGGACGTACTTCACCTGGTCGGACATCTCACGCTCCTCTCCCTCGGTCAGCGGTGTCCCGAGTCTGGCCCACGGCGTTCGAACGGGCAAGCGGTAGGCTCAGCCGCCGATGGCGGTGCTCACGTCCGAGGTCGTCCGCGACGAGACGTTCGAGCGCCGCCGCGCGTCGATGGAGGCGTCGGTGGCCGAGCTGCGCGAGCGCACCGCGCTCGTTGCGGCCGGAGGCGGCGAGAAGGCGGTCGAACGGCACCGCGCGCGCGGCAAGCTCACCGCACGCGAGCGCATCGATCGGCTCGTCGACCCGGGCACGGCGTTCCTCGAGCTGAACGGGCTCGCCGCCTGGGAGCTGTACGACGGCGACGCCCCCTCCGCCGGGATCGTCACCGGAATCGGTGTCGTCGAGGGGCGACAGTGCGTGCTCGTCGCCAACGACGCGACGGTGAAGGGGGGCTCGTACTACCCGCTCACCGTGAAGAAGCACCTGCGAGCGCAGGAGGTGGCGCGCCAGAACCGCCTGCCCTGCCTCTATCTCGTCGACTCGGGCGGTGCGTTCCTGCCGCTCCAGGCCGAGGTCTTCCCCGACCGCGACCACTTCGGGCGGATCTTCTTCAACCAGGCGCGACTCTCGGCGCTCGGGATCCCGCAGGTCGCGGTCGTCATGGGCTCGTGCACCGCGGGTGGCGCGTACGTCCCGGCGATGTCGGACGAGACAGTGATCGTCAAGGGGACGGGGACGATCTTCATCGGAGGGCCGCCGCTCGTGAAGGCGGCGACCGGCCAGGACGTGACAGCCGAGGAGCTCGGCGGAGCGGACGTCCACACGCGCCGTTCGGGCGTGGCCGACCACTACGCCACCTCGGACGAGCACGCGCTCGCGATCGCGCGCGAGATCGTCCGCCACCTCGATCCTCCCCTCCCCGTTCCGTGGAAGCTCGCGACGGTCGAGCAACCCGTCCTCGACGCCGCCGACCTCTACGGGCTCGTGCCCGAGGACTTCAGGCACGAGCTCGACGCTCGCGCGGTGATCGGCCGGATCGTCGATGGTTCGCGCTTCCACGAGTTCAAGGAGCTCTACGGCGAGACGCTGGTCTGCGGCTTCGCGCGCATCGAGGGGTATCCGGTCGCGATCCTGGCGAACCAGGGCGTCCTCTTCGCCGAGTCTTCGCAGAAGGGCGCGCACTTCATCGAGCTCGCGTGCAAGCGGCGGATCCCGCTCGTCTTCCTCCAGAACATCACCGGGTTCATGGTCGGCAAGGAGTACGAGGAAGGTGGGATCGCGCGCGACGGCGCCAAGCTCGTCATGGCCGTCGCCTGTGCGGACGTGCCGAAGTTCACCGTCGTGACCGGCGGCTCCTTCGGCGCGGGCAACTACGCGATGTGCGGACGCGCCTACGAGCCGCGGCAGCTGTGGATGTGGCCGAACGCGCGCATCTCGGTCATGGGCGGCGAGCAGGCGGCGACGGTGCTGACGATGGTCGGAGACGCCGATCCCGACGAAATCCGTGCGACGTACGAGGCCGAGGGCAATCCGTACTACTCGACTGCGCGCCTCTGGGACGACGGGATCATCGACCCGCTCGACACGCGGCGCGTGCTCGCGCTCGGGCTCGCCGCGGCCGCGAACGCTCCGGTGCCCGAGACGACGTTCGGCATCTTTCGCATGTGACCCCGGAGGTTGGCCAGACCGGGAGCGCGGCGCAGCAGTGAGTCGCCCGTGCATAGGATCGGGTGCCAACCAAGAGGAGGTTTCAATGGGCGATCTCAAGCGCCTGATTCCCTCGCCCGCGACGGTCATCGCCTGCGTCGCGCTCGTGTTCTCGCTCGGAGGCACCGGTTTCGCAGCCGGCTCCGTCAGCCCGCAGGCAAGCAGCGGGAGTGATGTCGTGGTGGGTCCGGCCAGCACAGCAAGCGAGGCCCAGCGCGGTCCACGAGGCCCACGGGGTCGGCGCGGTCCGCGGGGTCCGCGGGGTCTGCGAGGGCCGGCAGGACCCGCAGGACCGGCCGGAGCAGCCGGGCCCGCAGGCCCGGCAGGTCCCGCCGGTGCCGCCGCCACGTCGCTCTGGGCCTCGGTCGACGCAGCCGGCACCCTCGTGCGCAACAAGGGTGTCGCGTCGACTCAGAAGCTCGGGACGGGCGACTACCTGGTGATCTTCAACCAGGATGTGACGCCGTGCATCTACCAGGCGACGCTCGGCGGTCCCACGACTAGCTTGACCGTCGGCGAGATCAGCGCCGCACAGCGGACGGCGGTCCCGGCCGCGGTGCGAGTCCGCACGACGAACAGCGCCGGGACTGCTGTGGTCGACCAGGCGTTCTTCCTCTCCGTCTTCTGCTGAGCGGGCGAACCGAGGCGCAGGCGGAATGATCGTTCGCCTGCTGATCTGGAACGTGTTCGAATCGAAGACGTCCATCGACGAGCTCCGGGAGTCGCTCCCGGAGCTCGTCGAGCCCAGCCGCTGGATCTGGAACGACGCGACGGATCGCTTCGGGATCCTCGCGTTCGGCGAGGAGCTCCCCGAGGCGGTTGGCTGGGCGCAGGATCTCGTCGGCGAAGAACCCGACGTCTACGAGGAGTTCGACTCGGCGTAGGCGAGGGTCGATTCCGCCCAGGCGTCGAGCTCGTCGCGCTCCCCGGCGGTGAGGGCACGCAGCGGCGCGCGGACGTCCGGCTCGATGGGGACGCCTTGAAGTGCGAGCAACCGTTTGAGCGCCGCCTGGCGCGGGAAGCGCTCGACGAACGCGCGGAGTTCGCCGAGGCGCGCGGCGCCCTCCGGCGTCGGGTCGCGCACGACCGCGCCAACCTCGCGCGGGAGCGCTGACGCGAGCGCCGAGACCGCTCCCTTTGCCCCCCGCGCCATCCCGTCGGCGATGAGCGCCTCTGGCCCGACGAAGATCTCGAAGCCCGGCAACACGTACTCCTCGAACGCGGCGAGGGGCGTGTCCGAGACCTTGAGGCCGACGACATTCGTCGCGTCGTGGCGAAGCCGCTCGAGCACCGCCGGCGCGATCGCGTACCCGGTCGTCGCGGCGAACTCGTAGACATAGAACGGCAGCGGCGCGCAGGCGGCAGCCGCGGCGAAGAAGTGACCGTACTGCGCCTGCTCGTCCAGCTTGAAGTAGGGCGGGCCGATGACGACGACCGCGTCGGCGCCGACCTCCGCGGCGTGAGCCGCGAGCGCGACGGTGTCTGCCGTCGTCTGCGCGCCACAGTGGACGGCGACCTGGAGGCGGTTGTCGGCGGCCTGGAGGAAGAGATCCGCCACGCGCCGACGCTCCGCGACGGTCAGAAGGATGCCCTCCCCTGCGGTTCCCAGCGCGAGCAGCCCGTCCAGCCCTTCCCGCACGAAGAAGTCGGCGAGGGGGCCGAAGGCGTCGTCGTCGACCTCGGTCCCGCGCTCCCGGAGCGGCGTGACCGAGGCGGCGAGCGCGCCGCTCAGCCTCTCCATCAGCGGAGCGGCTCTCCGCCGGGCGCGCGCGCCACGGTCGCCGCGATCCGACGGGCTCGCGTCTCGGGACGCTTCGCCTCCTCGACCCACTCGACGTACTCGCGGCGAT
>DASUCI010000182.1:0-4324 GCA_035762825.1 Gaiellaceae bacterium
AGCCCCACCGTCTCCGCGTCCACCGCATCCACCTTCGTGAGCGCGACGACGCCGCGCTCGATCCCGAGCAGCCGCAGGATCGCGAGGTGCTCATGCGTCTGGGGCCGGGCGCCCTCGCCCGCGTCGACGACGAGGAGGAAGAGGTCGATCCCGGTCGCACCGGCGACCATCGTGCGGACGAAGCGCTCGTGTCCCGGCACGTCGACGACCGACAGCCGTCCACCGTCCGGCAGCTCGAGCGGCGCGTAGCCGAGGTCGATGGAGATTCCCCGCCGTTGCTCCTCCGGGAGCCGGTCGGTGTCCTTGCCGGTCAGTGCCCGGACGAGCCAGGTCTTGCCGTGGTCGATGTGCCCGGCGGTGCCGACCGTCAGCGGCATGTCAGAGACGCTTGACGAGCACCAGGCACGGATTCTGCTCCCAGAGCTCGTGCAGCTCCTCGAGCGGCACGAAGCCTCGCGCTTCGTAGAAGCTTCGGGTCCTGGCATAGCCGGCGTCGGGATCCGAGGGGCCGAGCGTCTTGACCTGGAGATACTCGACGCCGCGTTTCCTGAGATACGTCTCACCGGTGCGGAGCAGGGCCGTCCCCAGACCCCGCCCGTGCCAGTCTCGTCGCACGCCCATCACGTACACCTCGGCCGCCCGGGGGTTGTGCAACTTGAGGGAAAGGAACGCGTCTTCGTCCACCGCGAACGTCGGAAGGCCCGCGACGTCCCTGATGTAGGCGGCGGTAGCTTCCTCGATGCCGAACCACTCCGGAAGATCACGGAGAACCAGCTCACAGAGACGCGATCGCTCGGACGGCGCCTCGACCTCGACGACGTTCAAGAGGCCTTGTGACACAAAGTCACTTGGTCGCTCGCCTGCAGATGTGCACCGCGCCGGCGACCTCGTCGACGTCCGCGTCGCTCAGCGTCCGGCAGTCGAGGAGCAGCCGCCCGTCGCGGACGATTCCGACCACCGGAGGTTCGGCGAGCCGGAGCACGTCCGCGAGCTCCTCCTCGACCGCGCAGGCCATGCTGGGCAGCTCCGTGAGCGGGAGCGCGCCGCCCCCGGCGCGCGCGACGGTCTCCTCGACGTCGCCGCCGACGAGTCGCGCCAGCCGCTCCGCGCGCTCGCGCACCGTCGCGACCGGCTCGTGCAGCATCCGGAGCACCGGAACCTCGTCGCGCGTCGCCGGATCGAGCGCCAGCAGCAGCGTCCCTTCGAGCGCCGCGAGTGTGAGCTTGTCGGCGCGCAACGCTCGCTGGAGCGGGTGTCGCCGCAGCCGCTCGACCAGATCGGATCGCCCGACGACGATGCCCGCCTGCGGGCCACCGAGGAGCTTGTCACCGGAGAAACAGACGAGGTCGGCGCCTGCACGCAGGCTCTCCGTCGGTGTCGGCTCGTCCCCGAAGCGAGCGAGCGCTCCCGAGCCGAGGTCGTCGACGAGAGGAACGTCGTGGGAGCGCGCAAGCGCAGCCAACTCCTCGAGCCGCGGCTGCTCGGAGAACCCGACCACACGGAAGTTGGACTGGTGCACGCGCAGCAGTACGGCCGTCTCCGGCCCGATGGCCCGCTCGTAGTCGCCGGCGCGCGTGCGGTTCGTCGTCCCGACCTCGACGAGGCGGGCGCCCGAGCGCTCGAGCACGTCCGGGATCCGGAACCCGTCGCCGATCTCGACGAGCTCCCCGCGCGAGACGACGACCTCCCGCCCCTCCGCGAGCGCCGCCAGCGCGAGGAGCACCGCCGCAGCGTTGTTGTTGACCACGAGGGCGGCTTCGGCCCCGGTCAGCTGTCGGAGCAGTCCCGCCAGATGATCCTGCCGCGACCCGCGCTCCCCGAGTGCGAGGTCGTACTCGAGGTTCGAGTAGCCGGCACCCACCTCCGCCACGCGTGCGAGCGCGGCGTCAGCCAGCGGCGCGCGACCGAGATTCGTATGGACGAGCACGCCCGTCGCGTTGAGGACGCGACGCAGCGACGGACGCCGCGCCAGCGCGAGCTCCGCCGCGACCCGGTCGACGAGCGGCGCGGGATCGGTGCCTGCCCTGATCTCCTCGCGAGCCTCGTCGAGCACCCTCCGTGCCGCCGCCAGCGCGAGCTCGTGCGGCTCGGCCGCAAGCCGCTCGTCACGGAGCAGCTCGTCGATCGACGGAAGGTCGCGGAGCTTCACACGGAGAGTGTAGGAACGAGCTCGCGGAGGAGCGCGGTGAGCGAGCCCGCGGCACGCTCGCCGACCTCGAGCACGGCCTCGTGGTCGATCTTCTCGGGCAGCACGCCGGCCGCCATGTTCGTCACGACCGAGATCCCGAGGCAGCGGATGCCCAGATGCCGCGCAGCGATGACCTCCTGCACCGTCGACATGCCGGCGAGGTCGCCGCCCGCGGCCCGCATGAACCGGATCTCGGCCGGCGTCTCGAACTGCGGCCCGAGCCAGGCGGCGTACACGCCCTCGCCGACGTGGATTCCGAGCTCCTCCGCCGCCAGACGCGCACGCAGGCGCAACTCCGCGTCGTAGGCGTCGCTCATGTCCGGAAAGCGCGGCCCGAGCGACTCGTCGTTCGGCCCGACGAGCGACGACGCGCCCTGCAGGTTGATGTGATCCGAGATCAGCACGAGCTGTCCCGGGCTGAAGTCGACATCGATCCCGCCGGCCGCGTTCGTCACGACGAGCGTGCCGATGCCGAGCTTGCCCAGCACGCGCACTCCGAACACCACGCGATCGGCGCCGATCCCTTCGTACAGGTGCGCCCGCCCGCGCATGACGGCGACGGGGAGGCCCGCAATCGTCCCGAGCACGAGCACGCCCGCGTGACCGATCGCCGTCGAGACGGGCCACCCCGGGATCTCCGTATAGGGGATCTCCACCCGCGACTCGACCTCGTCGGCGAGCCCGCCGAGCCCGCTGCCGAGCACGACGCCCACCCGGGGCACGAGGTCGGTGTCCTGCCGGATTCGCTCGACGGCGTCGTCGACGCTCAAACGGAGCCCTCGGCCACGCGGTTGTCGTACTGCGATACGACCAGCCTGACCGCGTCCGCCGGATCGTCCGTCACGATCAGCCCCGCGAGGTCGTCCGGCGAGATCAGGCCGTCGTCGAGCATCTCGTCGCGCACCCAGTCGACGAGCTCCTCCCAGTAGTCGGAGTCGAAGAGGACGATCGGGAAGTCGCCGATCTTGCGTGTCTGCCGAAGGGTGAGCGCTTCCCACAGCTCGTCCTGGGTCCCGAAGCCGCCCGGGAAGATCACGAAGCCCTCGGCGGCCTTCACGAACATGACCTTGCGGACGTGGAAGTGGTCGAACGTGAGCGCGAGGTCGACCCAGGGGTTGAGCCCTTGCTCGAACGGCAGCGCGATGTTGAAGCCGACCGACAGCCCGTCGGCGTCCTTGCAGCCACGGTTGGCGGCCTCCATCACACCTGGACCACCACCCGTCACCACGGCGAACCCGGCGTCCGCGAACGCACGGCCGGTCGCCCGTGCCTGCTCGTACGACGGTGAGCCCTCGGCGATGCGCGCCGACCCGAAGATCGACACGGCGGGCCGGTCGATCTGCTGGATCAGCTGGAAGCCGGCGAGGAACTCGGAGGCGATGAGCGAGACGTCGGCAGCGAGCGGCTCCTGGCTTCGCCGGAAGATCCGGCGAGGCACCTCGCTCGGCATCAGAGGTCGCGCTCGACGTACGTCGCCGACATCGCCAGCGCCAGGACGACGACGAGACCGAGGTAGACGACGCCGACCGTCGCCCGCTGCGCGACGGTGAGGCGGTAGTACTCACCGGCGGCGCCGCGCTCGCGCCAGCGTCTCCAGAGGTCGAGACCGCCGAGCAGGACGATGATCAGGAGCAGCGGGTTCGGGTTGAGCACGACCAGCCCGACCATCATCAGCAGCCCGACGAACCAGAGCACGGGATGAAGCGCGCCGGCGGCGCGCCCGCCGTCGAGCGGGACGATGGGGATGAGGTTGAAGAGGTTGAGGAAGAAGCCGACGAACGCGAGCCCCATGAGGAGCTCGGAGCCGGTGACCTCGGCGGCGACCCAGCACGCCGCGGCGCCGACCGAGCCGAGGATCGGACCGGCCAGCGCGACACGAGCCTCCTTCCAGGCGTCGTCGGGCAGCTCCTTCATCCCGATGACCGCGCCGAGGAAGGGGATGAAGAGGGGCGCGCTCGCGGGCACGCCCTGCCGCCGCAGCTCCATCACGTGCCCCAGCTCGTGCACGAAGATGAGAAGCACGAAGCCGATCGCGAAGGGCAGGCCCCAGATCCAGGCGTAGGCGGCGATCGAGACGAGCATCGAGAGACCCGTCGTCAGGACCTTGAGCTTCAGCAGGACGCCGCCGAACTTGAC
>DASUCI010000183.1:0-4396 GCA_035762825.1 Gaiellaceae bacterium
CGCTCGATGCCGATGCGGTCGATCTCGCTCATGCTGAACACGCGCACGCCTGCGTCGCGGAGGAGCGCGCGCTCGCCGTCGTCGAGCAGGCGCGTGCCGACGAGCGCGACCCGTTTCGGATCGACTGCCGGCAGCGGCCACACCTCGCTCTCGAAGCCAGGCCCCGCGAGTCCGAGTGCCGCGGCGAGCGCCATCCCGTGCACGTTCCCGCTGGGGCTCGTCTCCGGCGTGTTGATATCGGAGTGCGCGTCGATCCAGAGCACACCACCCGGGCCATGCACCGACGCGAGCCCTCCGAGCGTCCCGAGCGCGACCGAATGGTCACCGCCGAGCACCAGCGGAGTTGCGCCACGCTTCGTCGCATCCGCAACCCGCGCGGCGATCAGCTCGCAGGTGTCGTGGATCTCGGGGAGAAACCGGGCGCGCTCGTCGCGAAGCGCCGTCGCCTCCGCCACGGCGGTCTCGACGTTGCCCTCGTCGCGCACGGCGTAGCCGAGACCGACGAGACGCTCCTCGAGCCCCGCGTAGCGGATCGCCGACGGTCCCATGTCGACCCCGCGCCGACCCTGCCCGAGATCGAGGGTCGCTCCGATGATCGCTACTTCGCGCTGCGGATTCACGCAGAGAACCTAACGGGACGCGCGGCTACACTGAGCCGCCTTGGCGAGGTAGCTCAGTTGGTAGAGCACACGGCTGAAAACCGTGGTGTCGCCGGTTCGATTCCGGCCCTCGCCATTGTCGAGTAGGTTCGCCGACGTGGAGCTTGCCTTTGCCTCGGCCGTCGAGCAGGCGCGGCTCGTTCGCAGCGGCGAGGTCTCGTCGACGGAGCTCGTCCGTCTCTCGCTCGAGCGCATCAACCGGCTCGACCCGACCCTGAACGCGTTCGTCACCGTCTGCGGCGACGAAGCGCTCGCGGCCGCCGCTGAGATCGACAGGACAGCAGGCGACGCGCCTTTCCGCGGCGTCCCGATCGGAGTGAAGGACCTCGCGGCGACGGCGGGCATCCGGACGACCTACTCGTCGCAGGCGTATGCCGAGTACGTGCCCGACTTCGACACGGCCGTCGTGCGGCGCATCCGGGAGGCCGGCTTCGTGATCGTCGGCAAGACGAACACGCCGGAGTTCGGCACGGTCGCGTTCACCGAATCCGACCTCAACGGCGCGACGCGTAACCCCTGGAACACGGATCTCACACCGGGAGGCTCGAGCGGTGGTTCCGCTGCAGCCGTGTCCGCGGGACTCGTCCCGCTCGCGCACGCCACGGACGGCGGCGGATCGATCCGCATCCCGGCATCGTGCTGCGGGCTCTTCGGGCTGAAGCCGTCTCGTGGCCGCGTCTCGAGTGCTCCCTTCGGCTCGCTCGAGGGCCTGTCCACCGCCGGGCCGATGGCGCGGTCGGTCGAGGACGCAGCCGCGTTCCTCGACGTGCTCTCGGGCTACGAGCCGGGCGACCCGTGGTGGGCGCCGCCGCCCGAGCGCCCCTTCGCGATCACCACGAACGAGGCTCCCCGTCCGCTCCGGGTAGCCGTCACCACCACGCCTCCGATCGACACGCCGGTGGATCCCGCATGCGCCCACGCCGTGCTGGGCGCCGCCGAGATCCTCGCCGGAATCGGCCACGACGTGCGAGAGGAGACGCCGCCGTGGCGCGAGCCGAGCCTCTTCGACCTGTTCATCACGGTCTGGCAGGTCGGCCCGGGCCTCCATCCGGTCGACGAGTCGGCGCTCACCCCGCTGAATCGCGGTCTCGTCGAGTCGGCTCGAGAGACCTCCGCCGTCGACTACGCACGCGCGGTCGCCCGGCTCCAGGCGCTCGCCCGGCGCATCGTCGCCTTCTGGGCCGACGTCGACGTCGTCCTCACGCCGACTCTCGCCCTCCCCCCCGTTCCCATCGGCTGGCAGGAGGCAGTGCGGGGCCCGATCGAACAGCTCAGGCGCAACACCGAGTTCACGCCCTTCACCGCGGTCGCGAACCTGACGGGGCAGCCGGCCATGTCCCTCCCGCTCCACTGGAGCGACGATGGGCTCCCGATCGGCGTGCAGGCGATCGGGCCTCCCGCCGGCGACGCCCTTCTTCTCCAGCTCGCAGCACAGATCGAGGCGGCGCGGCCGTGGGCCGACCGTCGTCCTTCGGGTGTCTAGCAGCGTCAGTCGGCGATCGAGATGCGGATCTCCTGGCCGGGTGAGGCGTGCAGCATGCGCGCGGCACTCCCACGCGTGATCGCCAGCGACATGTTCTTGTAGCTGTCCTCGTAGAGGATCACGTCGCCCGGCCGCGCGTCCGTGAACGTGCGCGCCATGACCGCGTAGTAGCGCTCGCCCGAGGAGAGATTGAGCTCGACGCGGGTCCCGGAGACGATCCCCAGCGCCTCGACGTCGTCCCGGTCGAGGTTGAGCGCGATGTTCCCGAAGCTGTCGACGTACAGGAGCGTCGCGCGGATCCCTCGGCCGTCGATCGCCGGCGCTGGGATGTCGAGCCGGACGAGGCCCTCCGGATCGACCGGGGGGCCGAGGTCCGCGAGCGGCACTCCCGTCGCGAGGTGGGCGGCGGCCGGCGCGAAGAGGTCACGCCCGTGGAACGTGCGGGAGATCGACTCGAGCGCGTACGCCGGATTCGCGAGCTCGTGCACGTCCTCGATCCCGGCTCGGCTTGCTGCCGGCAGGAGCAGCCCGTTGTCCGGCCCGACGTACACGCGGTCCGCCGCGTCGCGGAGCGCCAGCGGGCGGCGCGGGCCACCGACCCCCGGGTCGACGATCGCGAGATGGATCCCGACCGGCATGAAGTCGATCGTGTTCGCGAGCACGAGTGCGCCCTGCAGGATCGACGTGGCCGGGATCCCGTGCGTGATGTCGATGATCTGTGCCTCGGGCGCGATGCGCTTGATAACCCCGTGGCACGTGCCGACGAAGTCGTCCTTGAGCCCGAAGTCGCTCAGGAACGTGATGAACACGCCGCGGAGCGTAACGCTGTCGGCAGGTGGCGAGCTAGCTGCGTTTCGCGGTCGTGCGGGTCGGAGCGCACCGGCGCGGCCACCGCGGCCGCGCCTCTCCGCAGAGCCGCGTGCCCCTCGGACGGATCCGAACGAACGCCGTCGGAAGTTGGATCGGCAACGGCCGCGCGAGCACGGTCGCAGCATATGCGCGAGATCGGAGGTTCACGAGCGCTCCTGTCCCTTCGTGCGCGCGAGCTCGACGAGCTCGGCCGTCTCTCGCTGCAATCGTGCGAGCTTCGCGGCGATGATCGCGACGTAGACGAGGACGAAGACGAAGACGACCGCATACGCAGCCGCCACGAGCTCTTCCTGGCTCCAGCTCACTCGAGCGCCTCGCGGAGCTCGCGCAGGTCGGCATCGAGGCGCTTCCCGGCGAGCTCGACCCGATAGAGCACGTACGCGAGCAGCGTCACGGCTCCCCAGGAGACGACGAAGGTCGCGAACATGGAGCCGGTCATCTGCGGTCCCTCGCGCGTGAAGACGGTCGGATGGATGAAGTCCTCGGCGAGCCTGATCGCGAGAAAGCTGACGGGAATGAGAGCCACACCGAACAGGGCGTACACCGCCGACGAGCGGGCTCGGCGGGGACCCTCCTCGAGCGAGAACCGCAGCATGAAGTAGGCGCAGTAGAACAGGAAGAGGACGAGGAACAGCACGAGCTGGTTCGAGCTCCACGTCCACCAGACGCCCCACGACGCCTTCGCCCAGATCGCTCCGGTGACGAGCGTGAGCGCGCCGAAGATCGTCCCTTGGTGGATCGCGACGTAGCTCTCGAGGTCGTACCGCTCGTCGCCGCGCCAGAGCAGGAAGAGCGCCTTCACCGCGCCCAGCCCGAAGCAGAAGTACGCGGTCAACGCAATCGGTACGTGGATGTAGAAGATCCGCTGCGAGATGCCCTGATCGGCGTCCTCCGGCGCGACGATGAGGGCCAGCACGAGCGCGAGGCCCATGGCCCCGGCGGCGATCCAAGCGAGCCCCTGCAGGCTGCGAAGTGAGGAGAGGGTCAGGTCGCTACTCCGTGACGACGTACTCGAAGGACGCCCACGAGAGTACCGCGAAGACCGCGTCGTACAGGACGAGAAAGAGCAAGAAGCGCTCGCCCTCAGCCGACACGGCCGCCCCGACGCCGCCGACGATCAACGGGATCGAGAGTGGGAGCACGAGCAGCGGGAGCAGCAGCTCGCGCGCGCGACTCGCGGCCGCCATCGCAGAGAGGAGCGATCCGACAGCGCAGATTCCGAGGTCTGCGAGCAGGACGCCCGCGACGGCCGTCGCGTCGAGCGGCTCGAAGAAGAGGACGAACGCGGGAAGCGCTACTGCCTGCGAGGCGAGAAGGAATGCGAGGGTCGCGAGCGTCTTGCCGAGCCAGATCGCGCTGCGGTCGCACGGCGCCAGGACGAGGC
>DASUCI010000184.1:0-7110 GCA_035762825.1 Gaiellaceae bacterium
GGATCGTGCTCCCGAGTCGCTTGAATGACGGGGATGCTGCTCGCGGAGATAGCGGCGACCTCGGCTGACGTCGCCTCGACCTCGTCCCGGCTCGCGAAGGTCGCGCGGCTCACCGAGTGCCTGCTCGGTGCGTCGCCCGCGGAGGTGGCCGTCGCCGTCTCGTACCTCTCGGGCGAGCTGCCTCAGGGGACGGTCGGAGTCGGCTGGGCCGCGCTGAAGGAGCGCCCGGCGCCGGCGGAGGAGCCATCGCTCGAGGTCCTCGAGGTCGACGGGACGATGACGCGGCTCCAGGGAATCTCCGGGAAGGGCTCGCAGGCGGCACGGAAGGAGGTGCTCGCCGAGCTCTTCTCGCGCGCCACCGAGCCCGAGCAGCGGCTGCTCGTCGGCCTCTTCCTCGGCGAGCTCCGCCAGGGAGCGCTCGAGGGCGTGATGGCCGACGCCGTCGCCAAGGCGGCCGATGTGCCGATCGCGGACGTGCGCCGCGCGGCCATGCTCGCCGGAGATCTCGCGACCGTGGCCGAGGTCGCGATTCGCGAGGGGAGCGCCGGCCTGGGGCGGTTCCGCCTCTCACCACTCGAGCCGATCGGTCCGATGCTCGCGCAGACGGCGGCCGACATCCCGTCCGGCCTCGAGCGCGTGGCAAGCCCGTACCTCGAGTGGAAGCTCGACGGAGCACGGATCCAGGCGCACCGTGCGGGCGACGAGGTGGCGGTCTTCACGCGCAACCTCGCCGACATCACCGACCGCGTGCCGGAGATCGTCGCCGCCGTCCGCGGCTTCGACGCGACGTCGATCGTCCTCGACGGCGAGGCCATCGCCCTCCGCGCCGACGGCCGCCCCGAGGCGTTCCAGGTGACGATGAGCCGGTTCGGGACGAAGGCGGTCGGTCCCGAGACGACGCCTCTGACCTCGTTCTTCTTCGACTGCCTGCATGCCGACGGCGAGGACTTCATCGACCGACCCGCACACGACCGGCTCGCCGTGCTGGACGCACGGCTTCCCGCCGAGCACGTCGTGCCGCGGGTCGAAACCGGCGATCCGGAGGCGGCGCAGGCGTTCCTCGACGACGCCCTCGCACGCGGGCACGAGGGCGTGATGGTCAAGTCGCTCGACTCGCCGTACGAGGCGGGACGTCGAGGCGCCGGGTGGCTGAAGGTGAAGCCCTCGCACACGCTCGACCTCGTCGTCCTCGCGGCGGAGTGGGGCCATGGCCGCCGCACGGGCAAGCTCTCGAATCTCCACGTCGGTGCGCGCGATCCGGAGACCGGCGGGCACGTCATGCTCGGCAAGACGTTCAAGGGCATGACCGACGAGATGCTCGCCTGGCAGACGGAGCAGCTGCTCGGCCTGGAGACGCACCGCGAGGCCAACGTCGTGCACGTCCGGCCGGAGCTCGTCGTCGAGGTCGTCTTCGACGGTGTGCAGACGAGCCCACGCTATCCGGGCGGCATGGCACTGCGATTCGCGCGGGTGAAGGGCTACCGCCCGGACAAGCGGGCCGGCGAGGCGGACACGGTCGAGACGGTGCGCGCGATCCACGCGCGCGCGGAGTAGTCTCGGTCGGTCAGCGACGAGGGAGGTTCGGCAATGACGCAATACGGAACCCTTCGTGCGTGGGCGTTCATCGCCACGCTCGTCGGAGTCTTCGGGATGATCGCCGCGGCGATCGGGGCGATCGTGTGGGCGTTCGAGGTCGACGGGTTCTGGCAGACGATCGGCGTGCTGCTCCTCGGGCTCCCCGTCTCCATCTTCATCGCGACGATCCCGATTGCCCTCGGGCAGGCGATGCGGGCGATCGCGGACGTCGGCGACACCGTGTCCGCCCGCTAGCGGTGGCCGACGTCGTCTCGAAGAGCTTCGAGAAGCCCGACAACGTCGTCGACTTCCCGAGCATCCGAAGCCGCATCGTCGAGCTCGGCGATCTCACGGTCGGCGAGCTCGTCTCGGAGCCCGGGTGGCGCTGGTCGGAGCACGTTCGCCCGACCGTCGGCGGCGAGTGGTGCCAGGCACGCCACGTCGGGTACGTCATCTCAGGGAGCCTCGGCGTCGAGTTCATGGACGGAACCAGCGCGGTCTTCCGTAAGGGCGACGTCTTCGACATCCCGCCCGGCCACGACGGCTACACCGTCGGCGACGAGCCATGCGTGCAGATCGAGTGGATGGGGATCCGCGCCTGGGCCGGATTCCCGACGGGCATCCACAGCCGCGTCCTCGCAACGCTGCTCTTCACCGATGTCGTCGATTCGACTGCGAAGGCGACGGAGCTCGGTGACGCGCGCTGGCGCGCGCTCCTTTCGGAGCTCTTCGAGGCGAGCCGGCACGAGCTCGAGCGTTTCGGCGGCCGGGAGGCGAACACGACCGGCGACGGGATGCTCGCGACCTTCGACGGTCCGGCACGCGCGCTCCACTGCGCTGCCGCGCTCCTGCGGTGTGCCGAGAGGCACGGCGTCGAGATCCGCGTCGGCGTCCACGTCGGCGAGGTCGAGCTCGTCGGCTCGGACGTGCGGGGCATCGCGGTGCACGAGGCCGCCCGCGTCATGGCTGCCGCGGGACCCGGTGAGGTCTTCGTCTCGGACATGACGCGCGCGCTCGCCGGTGCCGCCGGGCTTCGCTTCGAAGACCGCGGGATGCATACCTTCAAGGGGATCGAGGGCGAGTGGCGTCTCGCCGCGTACGTCCAGGCGTGACGGCCGAGCTCCCACTCATCCTCGCGGTCGACGAGGACCCGGAGGCGCTCGAGCGGATCACGAACGAGCTCCAGCGTTACGCGCGCGACTACAAGGTCATCTGCGGCCCGTCGACCGAGGCTGCGCTCTCCCAGCTGGAACGGCTCCGTGAACAAGGTGGCGCGGTTGCGATCGTCCTGGCGGCGCGCGGCTCGGGCAGCCTCATGGGCGAGGACCTCCTCGAGCAGGTTCACGACCTGCACCCGCACGCGAAGCGGGCGCTCCTCATCCCGTGGGGCGGGTGGGCCGACGAGGAGACCGCAGAGGCGATCCGCACGGCGATGGCGCTCGGCTACATCGACTACTACGCGATCAAGCCGTTCAGCTCGCCGGACGAGATCTTCCATCGCCTGATCTCGGAGCTCCTGCAGGAATGGCGACGTCAGAACCTGCCGGGCAAGCGCGAGCTGACGGTCGTCGCGGATCCGTGGTCGCCGCGTGGTTCCGCGCTGCGGAGCCTGCTCGCGCGGAACGGCGTCCCGCACGCGTTCCATACGCCCGACTCCGCCGAGGGGATCGAGTTCCTCGCCTCGTGCAATCAGCAGGGCAGCGAGGTGCCGGTCGTCGTCCTGCAGGACGGGACGCCTCTCGTCGATCCGCAGCCGGAGGATCTCGCGGAGCACGGGACGCGCATGCGCACCGATCTCGACCATCCTGGCCCCTTCGACGTCGTGATCGTCGGCGCCGGCCCGGCCGGGCTCGCCGCGGCGGTGTATGCGTCGTCGGAGGGGCTCGACGCTCTCGTCGTCGAGCGGGAGTCGATCGGCGGGCAGGCGGGCTCGAGCACCCGCATCCGGAACTACCTGGGTTTCTCGCGCGGGCTCAGCGGGGCAGAGCTGGCCCAGCGCGCGTACCAGCAGGCATGGGTGTTCGGCGCCACGTTCCTGCTGACCCGCGAGGTCGAGACGCTGAGGACGGGCGGCGTCGGCTTCGAGGTCGGAATCTCGGGTGGGACGACCGTCGAGGCGCGCAGCGTGATCCTCGCCATGGGCGTCTCGTATCGCCGGCTCGACGTCCCCGGGCTCACCGAGCTCGAGGGCGCGAGTGTCCGCTACGGCTCGTCACCCTCGGACGCGCGTGAGTTCATGGGTGGAAGCGTCTTCATCGTCGGCGCCGCCAACTCGGCCGGCCAGGCCGCGATCCACCTCGCCCGCTACGCGGCCGACGTCACGCTGGTCTGCCGCGGCTCGGAGCTGAATCGGATGTCGGAGTACCTCATCCGCGAGATCGACGGCAAGGACAACATCAACGTCCGCCTCGAGACGCACGTCGTCGAGGTTCACGGCGACGGGCAGCTCGAGCGCCTGACCCTGCGCGGGCCTGACGGCGACGAGACGGTCGACGCCGGCGGACTCTTCATCCTCATCGGCGCGGAGCCACGAGCCGAGTGGCTGCCGCCGGAGATCGAGCGAGACGAGCGCGGGTTCGTCGCCGCCGGCCCGACCTACGAGACGAGCCTGCCTGGCGTCTTCGCGATCGGCGACGTGCGCGCAGGCTCGGTCAAGCGCGTCGCCTCAGGAGTCGGCGAGGGCTCGGTCGTCATCCAGCACGTGCATCGCTACCTCGCGTCCGTCGAGGAGCGCGCGCACGTGGGCTGAACATCTAGTCCGACGAGATGTCGGCGCACTCGGGCGAATCCTCGAGTGCCGCCTGGAGCTCGCCCTCCACGTCCGCGTCCTGAACCGTCGTGAGCGCGTTGGAGAACGACGTCGCCATCGCCGAGAGCGATGTCGTGATGGCCGTGATCGCGCCAGGGAGGTCGGTGAGGCCCGAGACGCCCTCGGCTGTTTCCTGGATCTCGGTGGACTCCGTGTCGAGCGTGTCCGAGAGCGTGTCGAGAGCGGTCCTCACCTCGTCGCCCGACTCGGTCGGAGGCCTGCCGAGGTCGCGCAGCTCGTCGACGAGCGTCTGCGTCGCGCTCCGGACGTCGTCGGCCGCCGAGCGGATTCCCTCCTCGGACAGATTCGAGGTGTCCGTGAACTCCGACGTCACGCCCTCGAGGTCGTCGGTCCAGCCGGTGATCGCGCTGCAGAAACTGCTCGCCCACGCGGCGGTCGGATCCTCTTCGCTGTCGTCCCCGCCACAGCCGGCCGCGACTCCCGCCAGGGCGAGCACGAGCGCAGTTCCGGCGTAGGCGAGACGGCGACGCACGACGCGGAACCTAGCGGGTCCGCGCCGCAACCGCGGCGAGCACGGGGAGGGCGAGCCAGGCTGCGGCTTCACGCAGTCCGTGTGGCGGCGACAGGGGCTCGTCCGTCGGGACGACACGCACGCGCGCTCCGGAGCCGGCGAGCGCCGCTCGCACGAGAACACCGGCACGCCCCGCGTGCCAGCGGGAGGTCACGACGACGACCTCGTCGACGCCGAGCCGTCGTGCAGCTCGAGCGACCGCGACCGCGTTCCCGAGCGTGGTTCGCGCCTCACGGTCGACCAGACGTGCCCGCGCGGGTGTCGACCACCGCGAGGCCATGAGATCCGCCTCGGTCGCGACGGCCTGTCCGCGCCTCCAGCCGGAGAAGAGGACGACGTCCTCCGCCCGTGTCACCGCGGCGGCTCGCTCGAGTCGCGCGTCGCAGACGGGGTGGAGCTCGGTCGTGGTCCCGTCCGAATAGCCGAGTACGGCGACGAGGCGTGTCATCGCCGTCGGACGCGTCGCCACACGCCGTAGAGGAGGAGCGTGCCGACCACCGTCGCGACGAGCTTCACGGCCTTGCTCCCGCGGAGCTTCGACTCGCCGCTCGCGCGCTCGCGCATGTGCACCGGCACCTCGACGACGCGAAGCCCGGCGTCGCGCAGGCGCAGGAGCGACTCGACCTCCGGTGCGCCGCTCGCGTACGGGACGCCGAGGATCGGCATCGCGAGCCGGTTCGCCGCGTACATCCCGCTCGTCGCGTCGTGGAACGGGTGGCCGAGCGATGCGTGCATGGCCCGGCGAAGCGCGGAGGTCCCGAGCTGGCGGCTCGGGGACGGCGTGTACCGGTACGCCTCGTAGCCCTCTCCGGTCGCGAACCGCGAGCCGACGGCGACGTCCGCCTCGTCGGATCGCACGAGTGCGAGGAGCCGGGCGAGCTCGTCGACGGGATGCTGCCCGTCGGCGTCGACGCGGCCGACGAGCGCGTAGCCGTGCTCGTGGGCGTACGCGTATCCCGCCGCGATCCCTTCGCGAAGCCCACGGTTCTCGCCGAACGAGAGGACCTCGGCACCCGAGTCGCGCGCCACGCCGGCGGTGCCGTCCGTCGAGCCGTCGTCGACGACGAGCACCTCGCATCCGGGAAGCCCCGCGCGCAGCTCGTCCAGCACGGCCGGGAGGTTGTCCTCCTCGTTCCAGGCGGGGATGAAGACGAGGGTGTCGGCGGACGCCATCCGCGGGACGTTAGATGACGTTACGTTCAGGTCTCGGTACGGCGTGGACGAAACGGTCGACCGACAGAGGCGAGACGTCGAGGAACGGCTCGGCGCCGAGGACGAGGTCGCGGACGAGCTCGCCGACGGCCGGGCCCTGCAGGAACCCGTGCCCGCTGAAGCCCGTCGCGTAGAGGAAGCGCGAGACCTCCGAGGACTCGCCGACGAGCGCGTTGTGGTCCGGTGTCACCTCGTAATAGCCCTTCCAGCCGCCCGCGATGCCCATGTCGAGCAGCGAAGGGAGGCGGCGCTCGGCGACCTCCATGACGTGCTCCAGCCAGGCAGGGTCGCTCGGGGCGTCGAGGCCCGGCGGCTGGTCACGGTCGGCCATCCCGAACAGGAGCCCGGGGCCTTCGCGGTGGAAGTAGAGGCCGCTGGAGAAGTCGACCGTGAGCGGGAGGCGATCCGGCAGCCCGGGAGTCGGGCCCGTGAAGCCCACCTCGCGCAGGTACGGCTCGACGGGGAGGTCGACGCCCACGGAGCGCGCGAGCTCCGGCGACCACACGCCCGCA
Source organism: Gaiellaceae bacterium (assembly GCA_035762825.1). Lineage (GTDB taxonomy): Bacteria > Actinomycetota > Thermoleophilia > Gaiellales > Gaiellaceae > GMQP-bins7. The sequence goes on from DASUCI010000184.1 coordinate 6,641, forward strand.
GCGCACACCACGGTGTCGGTCTCGATCGTCCCGAGAGCGGTTTCGACGGATCGAATCCGGCGATCCTCGGTCGCGATCCCGATGACCGCGCAGCCGGTGAGCACGGACGCGCCGTGCGTCCGGGCGCCGGCCGCGTAGCCCTGCACGACGGCCTCGGGGCTCGCATGCCCGTCGAGCGCGCAGTACGTCGCCGCGAGGACGCCGTCGAGCCCTGCGACGGGGCACAACTCGGCGACCTCGTCGAGCTCGACGAACCGGCTCGGAACGCCGAGCTCGTTCTGGAGCGCCACGCTGGCCTCGAAGCTCGCGACGTCCTCCTCGCGATCGAGAAGGAAGAGATAGCCCACCTGCTGGAGGTCGATCTCCGCGCCGGGCCGCTCGCCGAAGCGCGTGAAGGCCTCGATGCTGTGCAGGCCGATCGCGATGTTGAGCGGGTCGGAGAACTGGGCGCGGAATCCGCCGGCCGCGCG
>DASUCI010000185.1:0-8904 GCA_035762825.1 Gaiellaceae bacterium
GCGCTCGCCGAGAAGTACGCGCCGGTCGTCCGGATCGTGGAGCAGGAGGACGTCTGCGGCTACGGCGAGCCGTTCATCCCGACGGACATCGACCTCCTGCTCGATGAGCAGACAGTCGCCCTGCGCGGCCCGTGGAACGTCACCGACCTCGTCGAGATCGGGCCGTCCGCCGACGACCTCGTCGACCGCTTCGAATACCACCTCGACTTCCCCGGGAACGCGCTCGATCCGGGATGCGACTACAACCGCTGGGCTCAGCGCCTGACCGAGGGCACCGAGCCCGTGGTCTACGCGCACGTCGTCGGCGAGGCGGGCTTCCCAGGAAAGCTCGCCCTCCAGTACTGGTTCTTCTACCCCTTCAACGACTTCAACAACACGCACGAGGGCGACTGGGAGATGATCCAGCTCGTCTTCGACGCGCCCGACGCACGCGCGGCGCTCGAGGTCTCGCCGCTCGAGATCGGCTACAGCTCGCACGAGGGTGCCGAGCGCGCCGATTGGGGCGACGAGAAGCTCGAGCTCGTGGACGAGCGCCCCGTCGTGTATCCGGCGGCCGGCTCCCACGCCAACAAGTACTCGGAGGCGCTCTGGCTCGGCAGTTCGGCCGAGGCGGGCGTGGGCTGTGACGACACGCGTGGCCCGCACCGCGAGCTGTCGCCGCGCATCGTGACAATCCCGAGCGACCCGGAGGCCGCAGAAGCGGCCTATCCGTGGATCGCATTCGAAGGACGCTGGGGCGAGCTGCAGAGGGCTTTCTACAACGGGCCGACAGGTCCGAACCTGAAGACGCAGTGGACGCTGCCGATCGCGTGGTCCGAGGGCTGGCGCGATCGAAGCTACGCGATACCCACCGGAGGAGCATTCGGCACGAGCTCGACGGACTTCTTCTGCTCGGCGGTGGCGAAGGGGTCGCGGGCGCTCACGCAACTCCTCATCAACCCACTCCCACTGCTCGTCGTCGTCGGCACGTTGCTCGGCCTCGTGATCTTCGCGGTCGTGCGGGCGACCTGGACGCCGGTGGCGCCGCTGCGGATCGCCCGCCGCCGGTCGTGGGGACAGATCATCGCCGCCTCGGCGCGCATGTATGTCAAGCGCCCGGGATTGTTCCTCGGGCTAGGCGTGCTCCTCATCCCCATCGCGGTCGCGATGACTTTCGTGCAATGGCTGCTGATCGAAGCGATCGACCTGCTCGGAACGGTGTCGGGGGAGGGAGCCGGTGCGTGGGCGTTCCTCTCCGTCATCGTCGGCACGACGTTTGCGCTGCTCGGACTCGGTCTCGTGCAGGCCGCGACGGCATGCGCGCTGGTCGAGATCGACGCGAATCGTCCGGTGGAGGCATGGAGCGCGCTTCGGCTCGCGATCCGCCGATTCCGGCCGCTCCTCGGCGCGATCGCGCTCTTCGTCCTCGTCTGGGTCGTGCTGACGACCACGGTCGTCCTCATCCCCGTCGCGACCTTGCTCGCGATTCGCTGGTGCCTCGTCGCTCCGGTGGTGGAGCTCGACGGCCTTCGCCCGCTCCCCTCGCTTCGACATAGCGGTGCGCTCGTTCGGGGACGGTGGATCCGGGTCGGCTCGCTGGTCGGGGTCAGCGCCGCGTTGGCGCTGCTCACCGGCCCGTTGCTCGGGGCAATCCTCATCTTCACCACCGAAGCGCCGTTCGCATTGCTCAACATCGTCGCGGGCGTCGTGTATGCGCTCGCGATGCCGTTCGTCGCGCTCGTCACCGCCTACGTCTACTTCGATGCGCGCGCCCGCCTCGAGCTCGAGCCGGTCGAGCGGGTGTCGGAGCTCCCCGCCGAGATTCAGCTCACGACCGCCGGCTGATCGCCGGCGACGAGCTCGGCAAACCGGCCACCGCCCGCGAGCAGCTCGTCGTACGTCCCGACCTCCACGACCCGCCCCCGGTCGAGGACGACGATCTGGTCGGCGTCGCGGACCGTGGACAGGCGGTGGGCGATGGCGATCGTCGTGCGGCCCTCGGAGAGGCGCTCGAGCGCCTCCTGTACGAGCCGCTCCGTCTGCGTGTCCAGCGACGACGTCGCCTCGTCGAGGACGAGGACGGGTGGGTTGCGAAGGATCGTCCGCGCGATCGCCATGCGCTGCTTCTCCCCGCCCGAGAAGCGGTACCCGCGCTCGCCGACCATCGTGTCGTAGCCGTCTGGAAGCGTCGCGATGAGCTCGTGGATCTGCGCGGCGCGAGCGGCCTCCTCGATCTCGTCGTCCGTCGCGCCCGGGCGCGCGAAACGGAGGTTCTCGCGCACCGACGCGTGGAAGAGGTACGTCTCCTGCGAGACGACTCCAACCGTGTCGGCAAGCGAGTCGAACGTCAGCTCGCGCACGTCGACGCCCTCGATCGAGACCGTGCCGCGGGATGCGTCGTACAGTCGCGCCACGAGGTAGGCGCACGTGGTCTTCCCCGACCCCGTCTCGCCGACGAGCGCCGTCTTCGAGCCAGGCGGGACCACGAACGAGACGTCCTGCAGCGTCCACGCCGCGTCGTCGTAGCGGAACCAGACCGAGTCGAGCGCGACCTCGCCGCGCGGCCGGGTCAACGTCCTCTCGCCTTCGACGATGTCGATCTCGTGGTCGAGGTACTCGAAGATCCGGTCGAAGAGCGCGAGCGACGACTGCACCTCGAGCTGCACGCCGAGGAGGCTCCCGATCGGGAAGAAGAGCCGCGTCTGCAGCGTCGTGAACGCGACCAGCGTTCCGATGGTGATCGTGTCCGATCCGCGCGAGATCGAGAAGCCGGCGAACCAGTAGACGAGCGCGGGCATGATCGCGAACGTCATCTGGATGGACGCCATCATCCAGCGGCCCGTCATCCGGCTTCGCACCTCGAGGTCCGCCAGACGCTTCGACTCTCCGGCGAACCGCTCCGCGAGGTCGTCGGTGCGGCCCATCGTCTTCCCGAGGAGGATCCCCGAGACGGAGAGCGACTCCTGCACGATCGAGGACACGTCCGCCAGCGACGCCTGCCGTTCCGCGGTCACCTTCTTGCGCTGCGCGCCGACCCGCTTCGTCAGCCAGACGAACAGCGGCAGGAGCGCGAGCGCGAATGCGGCCAGGCGCCAGTCGAGCAGCACCATCGCGACGATCGTCGCCAGGACCGTCGTGACGTTGGAGAGCACCGAGGTCGCGGTCGACGTGACGACGGTCTCGATCCCGCCGATGTCGTTCGCGATCCGGCTCTGCACCTCGCCCGTCCGTGTCCGGGTGAAGAAGGCGAGCGAGAGTCGCTGGAGGTGGCGGTAGACCTGTGTACGCAGGTCGTGCATGACGCTCTGACCGACCTGGTTGCTCAGAAGGGTCTGCCAGACCCCGAGGATCCCGGTCACGATCGGAATGACGACCATGCCTGCGACGAGCGCCGTCAGCAGGCCGACGTTCTCCTCGGGGATCGCGACGTCGAGCACCTCACGCAGCAGGAACGGCGACACGACGCCGATCGCGGCCGAGAAGACGATGAGGGCGGAGACGACCCCGAGCCGCGCCTTGTACGGCCTGAACAGCCGGACGATGCGGCGGAAGTTCGCCTTGCGGACGGCGGGATCGGCGGGACGCTCGGGCGGCTCGTCCGAGGTGAACGCGTCGAAGCGGCGTCCTGGCACCTCCGAACGGTAACGGGACGGCTCCGTAAGGAATTCCGCGCGACCCGGTTCTCCTCACGAACGGCGGAATCAGACCGCCGCCTGACGAAGGGAGATTCCGATGACGATCACGAAGACACTCCTCGGCTCCGCCGCCGCGCTCGTCGCGGCGCTCTCCGTCGCGGCCGGAACGGCCTCGGCTACGAGCCCTCCCCCGACCATCACCGCGGGTCAGGGCTGCTCCGTCCAGTGCGTCTCGAAGGCGGCCGTCACCGTCACCGCGACGTCTGCGAAGGTCGAGCTCGCGACGACCGTTCCGGCGCACCTGAAGGTCACGGTGAGCAAGCAGCTGTCCGGCAGCGGCGGCGGCTTCGTCGCCGCGAATCAGGTCAAGACGGTGCACGTCTCGTACAACTCGCCGCTCAAGACCGCATTCTTCCTCGGCCTCGAGCCGGACACCGTCTACTCGATCTCCGTGTGGGCGACGGACTTCCAGGGCCGCGCCTCGGTGCGCCGCGGGACGTTCAAGACGCTCGCGATCAAGACCACGCCGGGCATCGGCGGCCCGGGCACGATCGACTCCGGCCTCGGCTGCTCGAAGCAGTGCATCGTGAAGGCGCTCGTCAGCCAGAGGCAGCCCGACGGTACGAAGGCATACCTCGACATCCGCACGTCCTCGACGGCGCACATCCAGATCGACGTCTCGCTCGACCAGCCGGTTCAGCTCGCGGGCGGCGGCCTCGCCCAGTACGAGGTCGTCTCCCGGCAGTGGACGCCGTCGCCGACGAAGGAGTGGACGCCGCTCGTCGCCGGGCTCGACTACGGGACGAAGTACTACGTCGTCGTCAGGGCGCGGGACAACCAGGGGCGCGTGTCGTTCCGTCAGGGCTCGTTCCGCACCGTCTCCGCCACCGTCACGATCACGCTGCACAAGATCAAGGTGCTGAACGACGGCGACAAGGGCAGCAACAGGGGCGAGCTGTTCTTCACGCTGTGGGTCGATGGCGAGCACATCTGGAACACCGGGCTTCGGAAGCTCGGCTCCGGGGACACCACGAACGTGAACCCGCCCGGCTCGAGCCGGCCCGGGCTTCCATTCACGGTGTCCGCCAACGGGGACGCCGAATTCTCGATGGGGATGACCGGCGAGGAGTGCGACGCGGTGCTCAAGAAGAACTGCGTCCAGGAAGCCTTCGCAGACCACACGTTCGACCAGTGGGCCAGGGCGGCCGGCCGGTTCGACGTCTCCGATCTGCTGAAGCCGGCCGCGCTGCCGGGCTGGTACGGCACGGGCGTGTCGGAGCCGGCAGGCCACGACGGCTACTTCGTCTTCGGAACGACCGATCGCTACGTGAAGTTCCTCGTGCTCGCGACGATCGACCTCCACGTCGACTGGCCGTAACCGAACGCCCGCTCCACGCGACTAGGCCCCGCTTCCGCGGGGCCGGTCGCATTCGAGAGCGCGGTGCGCGGCAGGCGACCCAGGCCGCGCGGCGAACGACGAGAGCGTGGACACGAGCGCCGGGATCGAACGCTTCCTCGACCATGGCGGCCTCTCCGACGCGACTCGGCGCGCATACGGGAGCGATCTCCGCGACTTCGCGAAGTGGCTGGAGGCACGAGAGCTCGAACTCGACGACGTCGACGCACGAGTCCTCTCCGACTGGGTCGGCGCCCTCGGCTCGGGCCGCCACCGCCTTGCGCCAGGGTCGATCGCCCGCCGCCTGGCAGCCGTCCGCTCGTGCCTTCGCTACACGTTCGGCCCGGCGGCCGTTCCCGACGCGCAGCTCTCACCCAGTCGCCCGCGGCGACTCCCGGACGCGCCCAAGCCGGGAGAGGTCGAGGAGATCCTCGAGGTCGTCGACGGCGACACGCCGCTCGCGCTGCGGAACCGCGCGCTCCTCGAGCTCCTCTACTCGGCAGGGCTCCGCAGCGCCGAGGCCGTCTTGCTCGACCTCGGCGACGTCGACTTCGACCGCGAGGTCGTCCACGTGCGCGGAAAGGGCGGCAAGGAGCGCGTCGTGCCGCTCGGCGAGGAGGCCGCAGCACACCTCGCCCGCTACCTGCAGCTCGGACGGCCCGCGCTCGCGGCGGGAGCGAACGACGCGATCTTCCTGTCCGTGCGCGGCCGCCGGCTCGACACGAGCACCGTGCGGCGGCTCCTGCGCCACCCGCACCGATTGCGCCATGCGTTCGCGACCCATCTCCTGGAGGGCGGCGCCGATCTCCGCGTCATCCAGGAGCTCCTCGGGCACGCGTCGCTCTCGACGACGCAGATCTACAGCCACGTCGACGCGCGCCGCTTGCGGCGCGTCTACGACAAGTCGCATCCGCGGAGCTGAGCTAGGAGGGCTTGGCGAACAGGCGCTGTGCCGCCGGGGGAGCGCTGGATCGCCGCGAGGACGGCGTCCTCAGTCGCCCCAATAGCTGAACTATTGGGGCTCCCTGCGTCCTTGCCTCGCGGCGACCAGCGGCACCCCGGCGACGAGGCCCGTTCCGCCAAGCCCTCCTACGCGCGGCAGGGCGTCGAGCCGGCCATGAGCTGACGCTGGAGTGCGTTCATGGCCGTCTCGTGTGCGACGTGGCCCGGGTCTGCCTGGTTGAAGCCCGAGAGGCCGGCGCCTTCCCACTGAACGTCGGGCGTGACACCCGGGCCGGAGACCGAGAGCCGATAGCGCGCGCCGTGCCCCGCCGGCCGCCGCTCGCCGGTGTGGCTCGTGTGCGGGACGAACCCGTAGCAGAACGTCCCGTCCGGCCTGCGCGCGACGAAGCCGTTCTCGCGATACCAGCCCCGGCCGTACGCCGAGTCCAGCGTGTCGAGGTAGAGCACGCGGCCGTAGCGATCCAGTGGCTCGCCGCCCGGCGTGGTCGAGAACCCGTGCACGGGGAGACCGCGGTAGCTCAGCCTTCCGAAGAGGTGATGCCAGCGCCCGCCGTAGCTCCAGTCCAGCCAGACCTCGAGCTTCGCGACCGGGCCGCTCCAGTGCGACAGCCGGAGCTCCCACGCGCCATGCCCGTTCTTCCATGGCGGCAGCCCGAAATTCGCCTGTGAGCGGCGCCAGCGCTGCACCGCCCAGTGCGAGCCGTCCCTCGCGGTGCACGCGGTCACGAGGAAGGGAAGCGCGGGGCCGCGGTATCGGCCGCAGGTGTTCCGGAAGCCCTTCCACACTGTGCGGCCGTACGTGCGCCAGCCCCCGGAATAGTCGACGCGGAACTCGGACTGCTCGACAACCTGCGTCGGCTGCCGCGCGCCGCTCGCACCCCACGCGAGCACACGTTGCAGCTTGCCCTGCCCGTGGTACGTGAGGAGCGCCTTCCCGTCCGCGGAGACCGCGAGCCGCTCCGTCGAGGTGTTGCGCGCGATGAGCTGCGACGCGCTCGCGACCCCGGGCGCCACCGCACACGTCGCCGCGACAGCCGCGACCACGCACACTGCGCGCAGGAGCGCGCGAGTGCCCGCCGAATCCGGTCCGGCCCCGTGAGTGCTCCCGATCCCGATGTCGAGCGCTTCCTGCTCACCCTTCAGGCCCGCCGGTCGCCTCGCACGGTGGACGCGTACCGCCGCGACCTGAAGGCCTTCGCCACCGCGCGGGCAGGACACGTGGCGGACGCGACGGTCGAGGATGTCGAGGCGTGGCTCGCCGGCATGCGCGCCGACGGTCTTGCCTCCTCGACGATCGCGCGACGCGTCTCGGCGGTGCGTACGTACTTTCGTCACCTCGTCCTTATCGGCGCGAGAGCGGAGAACCCCGCTGCCTCGGTTCAGCTACCTCGGAGGCCGCGCACGTTACCGCGCGCGCTCTCGCCCGCCGAGACCGAGCGACTCATCGACGCCGCCGTCGGGACGACGCCGCGCGCGCTGCGCGACCGCGCGCTCGTCGAGCTCCTCTACGGCGCCGGCCTGCGCGTGTCGGAGGCCACCGGGCTCGAGAAGGCGAGCGTCGCGCTCGAGGAGCGCGTCGTCCGCGTCCTCGGCAAGGGCGGGAAGGAGCGGCTCGTGCCGCTCGGACGACCCGCGGCGGAGGCCGTTCGCCGCTACCTCGCGCTCGGTCGCCCACACCTCGATCGCCGCTACCGCCCGGAGCTCTTCCTGAACGCACGCGGCGGCGCGCTCACGCGAGCGGGTGCGTTCCTCATCCTGCGCAAGCTCGCGGAGCGCGCGGGCCTCGAGCCGGGCCGCGTCCATCCGCACCTCCTCCGACATTCGTTCGCGACGCACCTCCTCGAGGGCGGCGCGGACCTGCGCTCCGTGCAGGAGATGCTCGGTCATGCCGATCTTGGAACGACCGAGCGCTACACGCACGTCTCCGACCGCCGGCGCCGCGATGTCTACTTCGAGGCGCATCCGCACGCGAGGCGCCGCGAGCGGCCGCGCGACGAGTCCTCGGCCTAGGCTCTCCAGGCGGCTGCCGCGAGCCCGGAGACGAGCTCGATGGTGTCCTCGTCCGGATCGACGAGCGTCACGTGGCCCAGCTTTCGCCCGGCACGCGGCTTCTTTCCGTAGAGATGCACGTGCGCCCCTTGCGCGGCCAGCAGAGAAGGGAGTGCCGGCACCTCGCCGACGAGGTTCAGCATGACGGACTGGCCATGCGCCTCCGTCGAGCCGAGCGGCCAGCCGAGAACCGCGCGCACGTGGTTCTCGAACTGGCTGGTCACGGCGCCGTCGATCGTCCAGTGCCCCGTGTTGTGGACGCGCGGAGCGAGCTCGTTCGCGAGCAGCCTGCCGCCGACGTCGAACAACTCGACGGCGAGCACGCCGACGTACCCGAGCGCGTCGAGGAGCCTCGTTGCGATCTTCTCTGCCTGCTCCTGCGGCGCATGCGGGGCGGGGGCGCGCGAGACGGCGAGGATCCCGCCTCGGTGCTCGTTCTCGGCGAGCGGATAGAAGCGCGTGCCACCGTCGTGCCCACGTACGGCGACGATCGAGAGCTCGCGGTCGAAGACCACGAGCTCCTCGGCGAGCTCGTCCTCCCCGATGTCCTCGCGCGACTCGACGCGCCGCTGGCCCTTGCCGTCGTAGCCCAGCCGCCTGGACTTGACCAGCGCCGGGACCCCCACCTCGTCGGGCGTGCCGAAGCGGGCGGTCGGAATGCCGAGGCTCGCGAAGAGCTGCTTCTCGACGAGACGATCCTGGCCCTGCTCGAGCGCGCGCGCATCGGGAACCGCGGCCACTCGCCGCGCTGAGGAGACCGGGACGTTCTCGAACTCGTAGGTGACGGCGTCGGCGCCGTCGGCGAGGCGGTCGAGGAGCTCCGGGTCGTCGTAGGCGCCGACGAGAAGGTCTCCGACGTCACCCGCGCAGGCCTCGGCAGAG
>DASUCI010000186.1:0-22469 GCA_035762825.1 Gaiellaceae bacterium
CTGGGACCGTGCTCGCAAGGCCCAGGACTTCACTGCGGGCGATCAGTGAGCCTGTAGACGAACCGAAGGGCCTGCCAGCGCTCGTCGATCGAGCAGCTCTTGTTGTCGACGAGACCGTGCGCGAGGCCGATCTCCTGCACGGCCTCGAACGTGAGGTCGCCCTCGATCATCGCCGATTTCTTCGGCCAGGCGATCCAGAGTCCGTCCGCCGGGTCGAGGGTGGCCTTGAGCGACTCGAACCGGCGCTCGAGCTCGTCGCGGGTCGTCGTGAAGTAGACGACGACTCCGGCGCCCGGCTTCGCGCCGAGCTTCTGCGAGAGCGGCGTGCCCGAGTAGTCCTTACCCGCGGCCATGCCAGGCGGCGAGGAGCTCGGACTCGCGGTCGGGTCGCAGACCGGCTGCGTCGGTCGTCTCCGCATGGTCGAGCGTTCCGCGGACCGTCTCCGCGAGCGGGCGGAACGTCAGACCATCCCCGAGCGCGCGGCTCACGTCCACCTGATCCGCACACTTCAGCGCGGGATCGACGAGCCAGAGCGGCAGCTCCATCCACTCACCCACGTCGTGCTCGACGAGGAACTCCGGGCTGACCCAGGTGATCTCTGCATCGCTCGAGGCGACCTGGCAGCACGTGGCGAGCACGTGCTCCAGGCTGACGCCCGGGTGCGTCGCGTTGAACGTGCCGCTCGCGCGCCGCGCGCAGAGCTCGACGATCCACGCGCCGAGGTCGCGGACGTCGATCACCTGCGTGGGGCTCTCCGGTGGAGCCGGGGCGAGCACCTCTCCGCCTCGCGCGATCCGGTGCGGCCAGTACGTGAACCGGCCCGTCGGATCGTAGGGCCCGACGATGAGGCCTGGCCTGACGACCAGGGCTCGCTCGCCGAAGAGGTCCCGGGCGGCGCCTTCGCACAGCGCCTTGAGCGGGCCGTAGCTCTCGCCCGTCACCTCGTCGGCGGGCAGGTCGCCGAGCTCCGCAACAGGGCTCTCCTCGTCGTTGACCTCCGTGAAGTCCCGAAACACGGAGATGCTCGAGACGAAGCAGTAGGTCCCGCTGTCCGCGAGCGTGCTCGCCGAGGCCCGTACGGTCTCGGGCACGTAGCCGCACGTGTCCACGACGGCGTCCCAGCCGCGTCCGCGGAGGGCATCGAGGTCACCCGAGCGATCCCCGACGATGCGCTCGACCTCTGGATACAGCTCGGGATTCGTCTTGCCCCGGTTGAAGAACGTCACCTCGTGACCGGCAGCGAGCGCTGCGTCTGTGACGGCTCGCCCGAGGAACCGCGGCCCCCCGATGAGGAGGAGCCTCATGCCAGCTCGTCGAGCCCGTCCAGCAGCCGGTCCACCTCGTCTTCGGTGTTGTAGTGGACGATCCCGGCGCGCACCGCGCCGTCGGCCAGCCCGAGGTGCTTCATCGTCTCGACGGCGTAGTAGTCGCCGTGCCAGACCGCGATCTCACGCTCGGCCAGGAAGATCGCGACCTCCTCGGCGCTGTGGCCCGGCATGTTGAAGCAGAACGTCGGCACGCGCCCGTCCATCCCGCGGATGCCGTACAGCTCGACCGCGTCGGGCAGGCCGGCGAGGAAGCGCTCACCCAGCGCCCGCTCGTGCCCGAGCATCGCGTCCCAGCCGAGCGACTCCATGTACTCGACGGCTGCGACGAACCCCGCGAGCAGCTCGTGCTGGCTCGTGCCGAGCTCGAAGCGATGGCCGACCGGCTCGTTGGCTGCCGGCCGCACCTTGTACGGACGCCACGACTCGAGTAGCTCGCGCCTCCCGAAAGCGAGCCCCATGTGCGGGCCGAAGAACTTGTAGGGCGAGCAGATGAGGACGTCGACGTCCCAGGCCGCGACGTCGATCGGCCCGTGCGGCGCGTAGTGCACCGCATCGGCCCAGGCGAGCGCGCCGACGGCGTGGGCGAGCGCGGCGAGGCGGCGAACGTCGGGCGCGGTCCCCACCGAGTTCGCGGCGACCGGAAAGGCCAGCACCCTCGTACGGTCGGAGACCTTCGCCTCGAGGTCCTCGTAGTCCAGCTCGAGGTCCGGCGTCAGCCCGCCGACGTGGACGACGATGCCGAGATCGTGCGCGAGCTCGAGCCAGGGAGAGACGTTCGCGTCGTGATCGAGCGCCGTCACCACGATCTCGTCGCCCTCGCGCAGCGTGCGCGCGAACGCGCGGCTGAGGAGGAAGTTGAGCGCGGTCATGCTCTGACCGAAGGCGGCTTCGCCGGGCGAGCAGCCGAGGAACCTCGCGGCCGTCTCGTGTGCGCGATCGACGAGCTCCACGGTGTGGACACTCGTCTCGTACGGCGCGCCGATGTTGGCGTTGTTCTCGCGGAGATAGCCGGAGATCGCGTCGATGACCTCCTCCGGGCACTGCGTTCCCCCCGGCCCGTCGAAGAACGCGAGTCGTCGGTCGAGCGCCGAGAACCGCGCCCGAACGGAGGCAATGTCCAGAGCCGTAGTGCTCACGAGATCTCTTCCCCGTTGACGATCCAGCGATGTCTCGGCCTGGCGGTCAGCGAGTTCGAGACGAAGCAGCCGTGCTCTGCTCTCGCGAGCAGGCCGCGGAGGCCGTCGTCGTCCAACGCCGGTGTGACCTCGACGTCGAGCGTCGTCTCGATTTCGACGAGCGCATGCAGACCGTCGTCCGCTCGCTTCGTCACGACGCCATGCGCGCTCCCGGAGCTGACCACGTCCACGCCGGCGCGCCTCGCCGAGTAGTCGAGGCTCGCGAGCGTGCAGCGAACGAGCCCTGCGAGGACGAGATGCTCTGGCCACCACTCCGTCTCGCGTGGCAGCGAGCTTCCGCCGAGCGCGCTGTGTGCCTCGCCCGAGCGATCGACCGTGATGTCGAACTGAAGAACGCGAGGTTGCGTCGGCACCCGGTGAGCCTATCCCGCACCGTCCGGACCGTGACCTAGCCTGCGGGCCAATGGAGCGGCTCCGGACGCTCAGCGAGGCGGAGTGCTACGAGCGCTGCTACGGCTGGCGCTACGACGAGGACACCGTGAAGGTGCTCCCCCGGGCGAATCCCGGTCCTGGTGACGCCGGTGACGTGGGCGAGCGGCTGCGGCTGCTCCTCGAGCTGCGGCTCGACGCACGCGAGCCCGAAGCCGCCTGACCGACTCTGCGGTCCCCGACGTCCTGGCGCCCGGGCTGCGCGTCGTCTTCTGCGGGATCAACCCGGGTCGCGTCAGCGCCGCGGCCGGTGCGCCGTTCGCCAATCCGCGGAACGACTTCTGGCGACTCCTGCACGCGGCCGGACTCACGCCGCGCCTGCTCGAGCCGCAGGAGTTCAGGCGGCTTCCCGCGTTCGGGATCGGGCTCACGAACGCGGCGAAGCGGACGACGCGCGGATCGGGCGACCTTCGCGCCGCCGACTTCGCCGGCTCGCGCGAGCGTCTCGAAGCGATCGCCCAGGAGCTACTGCCGGAGGTCATCGCCTTCGTCGGCAAGGCGGCGTACCACGGGCCGTTTCGCGAGCGCCCGGAGCACGGGCTCCAGGAGCGACGGCTTGGCGAGACCGAGCTCTTCGTCCTCCCGTCCACGTCGCCGGCGAACGCCGCCGTCCCGTGGGACGAGCGGCTTCGCTGGTTTCGGGCGCTGCGAGATTTGCTCCGTGAGTGAGCTCTCGTGCGTGAGCTGATCCTGCACGGGATGCCCACGGCACCGATCGACGCAGGCGTCTAGACGCGATCGACGTACTTGCCGAGGACGGCGTCCCACCCGATGTCGTAGCTGCCGCGCTTGGCCGGGCCGTCGAGCGCGACGTTCTCCCAGCCGCGGTGCTCGAGCTCGACGCGCGTCGCCCCGCCATCGGGCAGGAACCGCACCTCGACCTCCGTGAGATCGCCTTCCCGCTCGAGGATGTTCCACGCCAGAACGAGCCTGTGCGGAGGCTCCCACTCCAGAACCGTCGCCCAGTGCCCGCGCTCGCCACTCGTTCCGATCTCGTACACGGCACCACCGACCCTCGGCTCGAAGACGATCTCGTCGACGTCCTCGTGAATCGAGTGCGTCTCGACGGGCCACCAGCTCAGTGCGCCTGCAGTGAAAACGCGAAACGCCTCCTCGACCGCGCAGTCCACGGTCACGGTCTTGCGGATGACCTCCACGATCAGAGCCTCGTTCATCGCGCACCTCCTTGTCTCGACGTGGCCTCGGCCGCCGTCTTGAAGCGGGCCAGCGCCTCGTTCCAGAACCCGTCGACCCAGTCGCGGAGCGTTTCCACCCCGGACGCGTCGAGCTCGTACAGGTGTCTCGTGCCCGCCTTCGTGTGCACGACGAGGCCGGCGTTCTCGAGGACGCGCAGATGCTGGGACACGGCCGGCCTCGACACCGGCAGCTCGTCGGCGAGCTGTCCGACCGATCGTGGCCCCGCGCGAAGGAGCTCGAAGACCTGCCTCCGTGTGGGGTCGCCGAGGGCGTCGAGAGGATGTCCGTTAGTCTGCACTTACCGTAAGTTACTACTTACGGTGTCGCCGTGTCAACCGCGGAAGCGATTCGTGATCGGCGTGCGCCGATCCCGACCGAAGGCCTTCGGCCGCAGCTTTGCGCCCGGCGGTGCCTGCCGGCGCTTGTACTCGGCACGGTCGACGAGGCCGACGGCCTGCTCGACCACCGCGGGATCGAACTCCGCGAGCAGTTCCTCGACGGACCGGTCCTCCTCCACGTATGCCTCGAGCACGGGATCGAGCGCGTCGTACGGCGGGATCGAATCGGAGTCGCGCTGGTCGTCGCGAAGCTCTGCGCTCGGTGCGCGCTCGATCGTGGTGCGAGGAATCACGTCGCGGGCCGCGTGCTCGTTCAGGTGCTCGGCGAGGCGGTACACGTCCGTCTTGAACACGTCCTTCAGGAGCGCGAAGCCGCCGACCATGTCGCCGTAGAGGGTCGAGTAGCCGACGGCCAGCTCCGACTTGTTCCCCGTCGAGACGACGAGCCACCCGTACGTGTTCGACAGTGCCATGAGCAGGACACCGCGGGCACGTGCCTGCAGGTTCTCGGCGGCGAGACCCGCGAGACCGCCCTCGATCTCACTCGACAGGGCCTCGTGGAACGCGCCCGCGACGGATTCGATCGGGATCTCGCGGAACGTGCAGCCCAGCGACGCGGCCACGGCCCGCGCGTCGTCCCGCGTGCCGTCAGAGCTGAAACGGGAAGGCATCGAGACGCAGTGCACCCGTTCGGGCCCGAGCGCGTCGGCGCAGAGCGCGGCCGTCACGGCCGAGTCGATCCCGCCGGAGACCGCGACCACGACGTCCGTGAAGCCGTTCTTGTCCACGTAGTCGCGCAACCCGAGCGTGAGTGCGAGCCGCATCTGCTCGAGCTCGGGCTCGAAGGGCGCGATCGCGCCGGCGATCTCCTCGGCGTGCTGCGGCGTCGCGCCGAGCTCCACGACGTCGACGTCTGGCTCGCGCTCGCGCGAGCGGTCGAGCTCGCGCCGGCGCACGTCGCTCAGGCGCCGCGCCATCGCCTCGGTCGGGTCGAGGTCGACGACGAGGATCTCCTCCGCGAAGCCGCCGGCACGCGCGACCACCTCTCCCGCGTCGTCGAGGACGACCGAGTGCCCGTCGAAGATCAGCTCGTCCTGACCTCCGACGAGGTTGCAGAAGGCGAAGTACGCGCTCGTGTCGCGTGCCCGCGTGACGAGCATCTCCTCGCGATCCTCGGCCTTCCCGACGTGGAACGGCGACGCCGAGAGGTTGACGATCAGCTGCGCGCCCGCGAGCGCCAGATCCGTGGCGGGCGGCCCCGGCTGCCACACGTCTTCGCAGATCGTGATCCCCGCGACGACGTCTCCGAGGCGCAGCAGCAGAAGGTCGCGACCGGAGGCGAAATAGCGGTGCTCGTCGAAGACGCCGTAGTTGGGGAGGAAGTGCTTGCGGTACACGGCCTGGATGCGGCCGTTCGCGCACACGGCGCACGCATTCGCGAGGTCGCGGTCGAACCACGGTGTCCCGACGAGCACGACGACGCCGTCCGACGCCGCCGCGATCCGGTCGACCGACGCGTGCGCTGCGCGCACGAAGCCGGGCCGGAGGAGCAGATCCTCCGGCGGATAGCCCGTCACCGCGAGCTCGGGGAACACGACAAGGTCGGCGTGGACCTCGCGTGCGCGGTCGACGTCGCGCAGGATCTTCTCGCGGTTGCCGTCGACGTCGCCGACGACGACGTTCAGCTGTGACAGAGCGACTCTCAAGGTTTTCGCCTCACAGTCACAAACCTAGTCTAGTTCGTAGGGGCGACCCTTGGGTCGCCCTCTAAGCTGGGCGCCATGGAGATCATGTTCCCGCGCCACTATCGCGGCCCGCTCGCGTCGGCGAACGGAGGCTATGCGTGCGGGCGGCTCGCCGCTTTCGTCGACGCCGACGAGGTCGAGGTGACGCTGCGCCTGCCGCCGCCGCTCGACCGCCCGCTCGGCGTGGAGCACGCTGCCGACGGCGTGCGCCTCCTGGACGGCGACGTGCTCGTCGCGGAGACCCGAGCGGCGCGTGTGGAGGTGCAGGCGCCGGCGCCCGTCTCCGTCGAGGTCGCGGAGGAGTCGCGGGAGCGGCACGTCAGAGGCTGGAGCCCCGACTTCAACGAGTGCTTCGTCTGTGGCGTGCGGGACGACGGTCTCGAGATCCGGGTCGGTCCGGTCGCCGGGCGCGAGCCGCTCCACGCGTCGCCGATTGCGCTTCCCGAGTCGCGTCCCGAGATCGTCTGGGCGGCGATCGACTGTCCAGGCGCGTACGCCGTCGGCGCCGAGGGTCGTGGCGACATCGTGCTCGGCCGGATGACGGCGCGGGTGGATCGCGTTCCCGAGGTGGGCGAGACGTGCGTCGTCGCGTCGTGGCCGCTCGGCGAGGACGGCCGGAAGCTCTACGCCGGCACCGCGCTGTTCGCCGAGGACGGCGAGCTCGTCGCCCTCGCCCGGCAGACCTGGATCGTCCCGCGCGCGACTGGGCGCTAGCGGGGAGTCAGCGCGAGCAACAGCCCGCCGTCGTCGTCGTACGCCGGGAAGAAGTCGACGACGACGCGCTTCTCGATCCCTGCGCTCGTGCGGATCTCGAGGGGCTGCCCCATCTTCCGTACGCCCCACTCGCGCACGACCTCGATCGGCGTCGTGTCAGACAGCGCGAGCGCCTCGGTGACGTCGCGGCCGATGAGGTCGGCGTCGCGGTACCCCGTCAGCTCGAAGACGCCGCGTCCGGCAGCAAGCACCCGGGAGTCGCGATCGCAGACCACGAAGCCCGTCTCCGGCGCCGGGTAGTAGTCCTCGAGGAGCTCGTACAGGAACCCGAACGCACAGCTGCGGCACTGGATGGCTTGCGTGGAGAAGCCGTCGTACCCGTCGAGGTCGACCGAGCGCTCCTTGCAGTTCGGGCAGATGAAGAAGGGCATGTCGCCGCAGGGTAGGCGACGGCGCGGTTTACGCCGCGTTACGTCAGCGCTGGAGCCGGATCGCGTTCAGATCGTCGGCCACGATCTCGTCGGCCCGGCGGATGAGGTCCTCGATGTCGTCGTGCTCCGCGTGAAGGTAGCGACCCACCAGTGCGTCCGCCCGGCCGGAGGCGAGCACGCGGACGAGGCGAGGCGCGAGCTCGGGAGGCGTCCACGGCGCGTCGTCGCCCCACCGCTCCGTCAGCTCGGTGCGAACGAGGCCGGGACTGAAGAAGAAGACGGGAATGCGCCCGGCCAGCTCGTTGGCAAGCGCCTCTCCGTAGCGGCAGACGGCCGCCTTGCTGGTCGCGTAGGCGGTCTGCTGCGCGCCCGGCAGATAGGCGGCGCCGCTCCCCGTGATGACGATGCGACCTCGACCTCGGTCGAGCATGCGCGGGACGACAGCGCGAGTCGACAGGTGCACGCCGAGAACGTTGACCTGTTGAACGCGCCACCACTCGTCGATCGGCAGCTCCCACGTCGCCCCGTCACGTATCCCGATGCCGGCATTCGCGACGAGGAGCTCGATCGGCCCGAGCTCGTGCTCGGTCGCTTCCACCCAGTTCTCGACGTCGTCCGGGATCGAGACGTCACCGGTCACTCCGAGCCCGCCGATCTCCACAGCCACCGCGTTCACCTGCTCGGGCGTTCTTCCCGTCACCGCGACCCGCATGCCCGCGTCCGCGAGCTCGCGGGCGATCGAGGCGCCGATCCCACGGCCTCCGCCGGTGACGAGCGCGACGCCCTCGAGCGGGTCAGACGGCACGCGCGATCTCCTCCAGGGACTCCGGGTTCTCGAGCGTCGACAGGTCGCCGGGGTCCTCGCCGAGTGCGCGCGCCCGCACGGCACGGCGCACGATCTTCGCGCTACGCGTCTTCGGAAGCGCGGAGACGAAGACCACGCGGTCCGGCGCGAACGCCTTCCCGAGCTCGTGCGCGACGGCAGCCGAGATCTCTTCGGGCGTCGCCGCGGCATCGGGCGCGAGCACGCAGAAGAGCCACGCGACCTCGCCTTTCACCTCGTGCGGAATGCCGACCGCGGCCGCCTCGGCAACGGCGGGATGGCCCACGGCTGCGGACTCGAGCTCGGCCGGCCCGATGCGCTTTCCCGCGATGTTCAGCGTGTCGTCCGAGCGTCCGTGCAGGAACCAGTATCCGTCCTCGTCCACCGACGCCCAGTCGCCGTGCGTCCAGACTCCCGGGAAGCGCCGCCAGTACGTCTCGACGTAGCGCTCGGGGTCGCCCCAGATCCCGCGTGTCATCCCCGGCCAGGCGCGCTTGCACACGAGCTCGCCGACCTCGCCCTGCACGGGCAGGCCCTCGTCGTCGAAGACGTCCATGTCCTCGCCGAGCGCCGGGAAGCCGACGGAGCACGGCTTCGTCGGCTCCAGCATCGACACCGAGAGGAAGCAGGCGCCGACCTCGGTACCGCCGGAGCAGTTCACGATCGGGATCCGGCCGCGGCCACAGACGTGCTCGTTCAGCCAGTCGTACGGACCGCGGTTCCACGGCTCGCCCGTCGTCACGACGGCGCGCAGCGACGAGAGGTCGGCGTCAGGCTCGCCGTGCGGGATCAGGGCGCGCACGAGCGTCGGTGAGACGCCGAGCATCGTCACGCGCTCGTCCTCGGCGATTCGCCACACACGGTCGTGCGGCCAGTCGGGCGCGCCCTCCATGAAGACGACCGTCGCGCCGCAGGCCATGGCGCCGACGACGGTCCACGGCCCCATGATCCAGCCCATGTCGGTCGAGAAGAGCACGCGATCGCCGGCGCGGAGATCCGCCTGGTACGCCGTCTCGCGCACGATCGACAGGAGGAAGCCGCCCTGCACGTGCAATGCCCCCTTCGGCCGTCCCGTCGTTCCCGACGTATAGGCGAGGAGGTACGGGGTCTCGCTCGCGACGGCCGTGGGCTCGAGTGTCCCCGGCTGATCCTCGACGGCATCCTCCCACCAGGAGTCGCGCCCCGACGTCATCGGGCACTCGACGCCCGCTCGGCGCCAGACGAGGACATGCTCGACGCTCGGCGCGTCCGCGAGCGCTTCGTCGAGCACTTCCTTCATCGGGACGAGGCGGCCGCGCCGGTACGACGCGTCCGCGGTGAGCACGAGCTTTGCGCCGGCGTCGGCGAGCCGCGAGGAGACCGCGGGGCCGGCGAAGCCCGAGAAGATCGGAACCTGCACCGCTCCGACCTGCGCACAGGCGTGCGCGGCGACCGCGGCCTCCGGCGCCATCGGCAGGAACGTGCCCACCACGTCGCGCTCGCCGATCCCGAGCTTGCGCAACGCCTCCGCGAGCCGGCGCACCTCGCGCGACAGCTCTGCCCACGTCAGCGAGCGTCGGTCGCCGTCCTCGGAGATCCAGACCGCCGCCTCCTGGTCGGGAAGCTCTCGCGCCCAGCGATGGACGCAGGCATCCGCGACGTTCAGCCGGGCGCCCTCGAACCAGGTCGTCCATTCGATGCCGCGCGTGTCGTCGAGCACCGCGTCCCAGTGGCGCTCGAGCGGAATCCCGAGGTCGTCCACGACGGCGCGCCAGAACCGGTCCGGATCGTCGATCGAGAGCGCGTGCAACGCGCGGTAGTCGGCACAGCCGAGCGCGCGCGCGAGGCGACCGACGTTCGCCGCCTCGAGCTGCTCCGCGGTCGGGCGCCACGCGAAGTCGGCCGCCACGTGCTGGCTAGGGTTGGCGTACATGAGCGGTGGGATCTTCGCAGAGGCGAATCGCAAGTGGCTGACGCTCGCCGCCGTCTCGGTCGGCCTCTTCATGATCATGCTCGACAACACCGTCGTGAACGTGGCGCTACCGTCGATCCAGCGCGAGCTCGAGTCCGACCTCTCCGAGCTCGAGTGGATCGTGACCGGCTACGCACTGACGTTCGCGTCGCTGATGCTCGTCGGCGGCAAGGTGGCCGACGCCTATGGCCGGCGCCGCATCTTCGTGCTCGGGATCGTCGTCTTCACGCTCGCGTCGCTTCTCTGTGGGCTCGCGAGTTCGTCGGAGATGCTCATCGGAGCACGAGTCCTGCAAGGTGCGGGAGCGGCGCTCATGAACCCGGCGACGCTGTCGATCATCGCCGCGACCTTCCCGCCCCGGCAGCGAGGCACCGCGATCGGGATCTGGGCCGGCGTCTCCGCGCTCGCCCTCGCCATCGGCCCGCTCGTCGGCGGACTGATCACCGAGCACATCCACTGGAGCTGGATCTTCTTCGTGAACGTCCCGGTCGGAGTGCTCGGCATCGCGGCGAGCTTCCTCTTCATCGACGAATCGCGTGACGAGACGCACGCGAGCCTCGACATCCCGGGCCTGACGACCTCCGCCGTCGGGCTCTTCGCGCTGACCTACGGTCTCATCGAGGCCAACACCTACGGCTGGACGTCGGCTCGCATCATCGGTGTCTTCGCCCTCTCGGCCGTGTCGCTCGTGTCGTTCGTCGTGATCGAGCGGCGCAGGCGCGAGCCGATGCTCCCGCTCGAGCTCTTCCGCAGCGGCACGTACACCGGCGCGAACCTCGTCATCCTCCTCGTCGCGCTCGCGATGTTCGGCGTCTTCTTCTTCGTCTCGCTGTACATGCAGAACGTGCTCGGCTACTCGGCGGTCGAGACGGGGGCTGCATTCCTGCCGCTGACGGTCCTCATCATCCTCGTCGCACCCGTGGCCGGACGGATGAGCGACCGGATCGGGTCGAGAGGTCTCATGACCGCGGGCATGCTCCTGGTCGCGCTCCACCTCACGATGTTCTCGAGGCTCAGCGCCGACGCCTCCTTCTGGAATCTCCTCCCTGCGTTCCTGGTCGGCGGCGTCGGGATGGCGCTGACGTTCACGCCGAGCGCTGCCGCCGCGACCCGCAGCGTCCCGGTCGACAAGGCGGGTGTCGGCTCGGCCGTCCTCAACAGCGCCCGGCAGGTCGGCGGCACGATGGGCGTGGCGATCATGGGTGCGATCGTCGCCGCTGAAGCGGGCGGTGAGGTGTCGGTCGACGCGTTCATGCGCGGCTTCGAGCGCGCGCTCCTGGTCGCCGCCGGCATCGCACTCGTCGGCGCCGTCGTCGCCTTCACGCTCGTCCGCCCGCACGAAGGCGCGGGGGAGCGCCACCCGGGCGAAACGGCACCGGAACCGGTGACCTAGAAACGCCGAGTAGTCGCATTGCCTCATGGCCGAAGGCCGATTTACTCGGCCGTAGGCCAACTGCGACCTGCATGTGCACGGCCAGAGGGAAGGGGGGCACGCGGGGGGAAACCGTAGGTTTTCCCCCGCGAAACTGAAAACGCCCCCGGCTGCGGCTCCGGGGGCGTTTCCCGTTCGAGGCGACCCCTTCCCGGGGCAGGCAAGCCGGTGAATCGTGGCCCTGCGGCCCAGCCACGCTCATCCTGCGCCCGCCTACTGTCCGGCGGTGGTGCCCGCGCATCCGATCTGGCGTCCGATCGTCTGCGGTGTGGGCCTGACTATAGGAGTCGTGTCCGAGAAAGTCAAGTAGCCAGGTCAAGTGATTTGGGCTAGCCTTACTTCACTCGAAAGCGGTACCCGCGCATCCCCTGCTCAGGGGAGCGCGGCGGATGCGAATTGCAGATTGACTGAAGAGGCCATGCTCGACACCGTCACCCACTCTGGTCCGTCGCTCACGCCCGGCGCTCGGCTCGGCGAGCGCGTCCGCGCGCTCCGAGTCTCGGCCGGCCTGACCCAGACGCAGCTCGCGGGCGAACGGTTCTCGAAGGAGTACATCAGCCAGATCGAGCGCGGCAAGACACGTCCGACCGAGGCGACCGTCGCCTGGCTCGCCGAGCGGCTCGGCGTCGATCCGGCGCTTCTCGCCTCTGGCATCTCGACCGACGAGCGCATCAAGGTCGAAGCGTCGCTCGCGCGCGCCGAGGCGCTGACGGCGGCGCATCGCTACGAGGAGGCCGTCGAGGCGTACACGGCCGTCCGCGAAGACGTCGCGGGCACGGGTGCTCGCCCACTCGAGCTCCGCGTCCTCACCGGTGAGGCGTGGGCGCTTCAGGAGCTCGGGCAGGTCAAGGAGGCGATCGAGCTCCTGCTCCGCGCACGTGAGATCGCCGAGCGAGACGGGCACTCGGAGCTCGAGCTCGCCGACGTCCTCTATCGCCTCGCGGTCTGCCGCTACAAGCTTTCGAGTCTCTCGACCGCGATCGCGCTCTTCGACGAGGCGCTGGCTCTCGCGGAGCGTTCGGGCCTGCCCAGCGACCTGCTTCGTTCCGACATCCTGCAGCGCCGCTCGCGCTGTCACCGCCGGCTGCGCGACTACGCCGCCGCGCACGACGACGTCGAGCGGGCGCTGGAGCTCGCGCGGGATCTCGGCGATCGCTCGGCGATCGCCAACGCGTACTTCCAGGCTTCGCTGCTCTCGCAGCGCCAGGGCAACTACGTGCTCTCGCGCAGCTACGCGCAGCGCGCGAAGGAGCTGTACGACGGCCTGAACGACGAGCGAAACGTCGGACGGCTGTTGCTCATGCTCGGCGGTCTCACGCTCCTCCTCGGAGACGAGGACGGCGCCGTCGAGCATCTGAAGGCCTCCTATTCGAGGGCGCTCGACACGGATTCCCCCGCGGACGCCGCGCAGGCGCTCGAGGGGATCGCCCGGGTCCACCTGAATCGGGCGGAGTACGACCAGGCAGAGGGCCTGGCGCGAAAGGCGCTCGACCTCGTGCAGGGTCGAGAGGACTACCTCCACGAAGTCTGTCCGTCGCAGCTCGTTCTGGGACGAGCGCTGATGGAGCGCGGGCAGCTGGAAGAGGCGGAAGCGTGCTTCCGGGCGGCTGACGCGGCTGCTGAGCAGCTGGCGTCGATCAGCCACCGGACCGAGGCGTGGGTTGCACTGGGAGATCTCGCGGTCCGGCAGGGTCGTGACCGCGAGGCCGCACGTCTGTACCGGAACGCCGCCGAGGCGCTCCAGGAAATCCGCTTCTGAGAGAGGAGGTCGCCCCGTGAAGCCCAGACTGATGCTCCTGCTCGTCAACCTCGCGCTCCTCGCCGCATTCGTCGGCAAGTGCAAGCACTCCTGGCCCGACGGAAACTAAGCCCCTCGGGGCTACACTCGGCGCGATGCGCGCCGCCGCGGCACTGACAGCGCTGTCGTGCCTGCTGCTGGTCGGCTGCGGCGGGTCCGACGAGTCGACCTCGACCGAGCCCGGAAGCGGCGCGACGCTCGAGGAGCTCTGGCGCATGCCGGGTGACGACGTCGCGGTGGTTCCGGGCACGGCGAATCACGAGCCCGGTGACATCCGAGTGTCGTTCCTCGTCGTCGATGCTGAGGGCGCTGTCGTGGCGCTTCCGACTGCGCGCGTCTGGGTCGCGAACTCCCTCGATTCGGCCCCGTTCCTCGAGGCGGAGGCGAAGCTCGAGCGAATCGGCATTCCCGGCGGTGACGAGGCGGACGCAACGCACATCTTCGTCGCGACCCTCCCGCTGACGCGGCCGGGCAAGTACTGGCTGCTCGCCGAGCCGGAGGGGGGCGCGGAGAAGGTGCAGGCGCTCGGGAACGTCGTCGTGGTCGCCGAGGACGACGCGCCGGATGTCGGCGACGCCGCGATCGCGTCCGAGACGCCGACGCTGGCGTCGACCGGGGGAGACACGGCAGCGCTAACGACGCGCACACCGCCCGACGAGTCGCTTCTCCGCTACTCGGTCGCGGACTCCCTCGAGGCGAAGGTGCCGTTCGTCGTGACCTTCGCGACCCCGAAGTTCTGCTCGAGCCGAACGTGCGGGCCTGTCGTCGACGTCGTCGAAGAG
Organism: Gaiellaceae bacterium; assembly: GCA_035762825.1. Classification (GTDB taxonomy): domain Bacteria; phylum Actinomycetota; class Thermoleophilia; order Gaiellales; family Gaiellaceae; genus GMQP-bins7. The sequence goes on from DASUCI010000186.1 coordinate 14,166, forward strand.
GTGTCACGCCGCTTCGAGGGCGAGAACGTGCGCTTCATCCACGTCGAGGTCTTCGAGGACAACGATCCCGCGAAGGGATTCAACCGCTGGATGCGGGAGTGGAGCCTTCCGACGGAGCCCTGGACGTTCCTCGTCGGAGCCGACGGCAAGATCGCCGCGCGCTTCGAGGGCACGGTCTCCGTGCTGGAGCTCGAGCAGTCCGTTCGGGAGCAGCTGCTGCCGAGCCCGTAGGGCGAGGCTTGCCTCGACCTAGGCGTCGCCGACGCGCTCGACGACGATGTTCGGGATGCGGGCCATCGGGCTCAGCGAGAGCACCGTGCGCACCAGCGAGACGATGTCGTCGGTCGAGATCTGCTCCTCCTCGGGCAGGCCGGTCCACTCGGTCATCCGTGTCGCGACGAATCCCGGCGAGATCGCCGTCGCGCGGATGCCGTGCTCCGACTCCTCGCGGTTCAGCGAGGTGGTCCATGCGATGAGCGCCGCCTTCGTCGCGCCGTAGACGGCGAGCCCGGGTGTCGGGATCGTCCCGGCGATCGAGGCGAGCGTGATGACCTGACCGCGAGCCGCCCGGAGATGCGGCAGCGACTCGCGCGTGACGACCAGCGTTGCCGTGAGGTTCACGTCGACTTGCAGGGCGATCTTCTTCGTCTCCTGGTCCGCGAACGAGCCGCCGATGCCGATGCCGGCCGAGTTGACGAGGACGTCCATCCCTCCGTGGTGCGCGGCATGGGCCGCGACGACGCGGACGCACTCGTCCGGGTCGCCGAGGTTGGCCGGCACCGCGAGCGCGCCGAGCTCGGCACCCGCCGCCTCGAGAGGCTCCGGCCGGCGCGCCGCGAGCGTGAGCGCGTACCCGTCCTCTCGTAGACCGCGCGCGATGGCAAGCCCGATCCCCGAGGATCCTCCAGTCACGAGGGCCGATTTCACGCGGGCGAGCCTACCCGGAATAAGAGCGGCCGCCGAGGGGGCGGCGGCCGCTGTGTCAGGGGGAGAGGGGAAGGGGATGGATCTCTCCACCGGCGGTCTTCGGTCGTGGCGAGCGATCTCCTTCCGTACAGTGTCTTCGTGGAGACCCTCGAGCTGACTTCGCTCGCGCGCGCAGGAGGCTGCGCCGCGAAGTACTCCGCCGCGCGGCTCGAGACGCTGCTCGCCGGACTCGTTCCGGCAGACGACGAGGACCTCCTCGTCGGCCTCGACCCCGCCGACGACGCGGCCGTCTACCGCCTCGACGACGAGCGCGCGATCGTCTTCACCGTCGATTTCTTCCCTCCCGTCGTCGACGACCCGCGAACGTTCGGCGCGATCGCGGCCACGAATGCGCTCAACGACGTCTTCGCGATGGGAGGCGCGCCGCTTCTCGCGCTTTCCGTGACCGCATTCCCGGAGGAGTTGCCGGTCGAGGTGCTCGGCGAGGTGCTCGCGGGCGCAGACGAGCGGGTGCGGGCGGCGGGCGCCATCCTCGCCGGCGGGCACACGATCCGCGACGACGAGCCGAAGTACGGCCTCGCGGTCGTCGGCACGGTCCATCCGGAGCGGATCTGGCCGAAGGCCGGCGCGCGCGCCGGCGACGTCCTGTTCCTGACGAAGCGCCTCGGCACGGGGATCGTGCTGCAGGCGGAGCGCGACAAGGTCTCGCCCGCCGGTGCCCTCGATGCGGCGATCGAGTCGATGCTCGAGCTGAACCGCGCCGCCGCCGATGCCATACGGCCGTTCGAGCCGAGCGCCGTGACGGACGTGACGGGTTTCGGGCTGCTCGGCCATGCGCTCGAGATGGCCGAGCGCAGCGGCGTACGTGTCGTCATCGATTCCGACTCGCTCCCGGCCTTGCCCGGCGCGCTCGACCTCGCGAGAGAAGGCGTACGCACGGGAGGCGATCGCCGCAACCGCGAATTCGCAGGCCGACGCGTGGCAAGCGAGGCGTCCGAGGTATCCGAAGCGCTCGGGTACGACCCGCAGACCGCCGGGGGCCTGCTCGTGTCGATGCCCAGCGAGCGGGCCCCCGTCCTCGAGGCGACACTCGCCGCCGAGGGGCTTCTCGCCGTGCGGATCGGCACGGTCGAAGCCGGGTCGGGGGTTCTCTTCCGTTAGAGGCTCGATGCGGGTTGCAGGCACGCACGGATGGGGGTCTGCGCTCGGCGCAGCGCCGCCGTCTCGGCCGGCATCCAGGCTTCTAGCCTGCACGCCGCCCGAGCCGACGCCGCTGCTTGGCGCATACCCTCCCCGCACGCACCTCCAACCCACATCAAGCCTCTAGTGGCGGTCGCCGTCGCGTCGACTCGGTCGGTCTCCGCGAGAACGTTCCTCCGGATCGCGCTCGCGTCTTGCGTCGCGCTCTTCCTGGTCATCACCTCGGGCGCCTTCGTCCGCCTGACCGGCTCCGGGCTCGGCTGCGAGAACTGGCCCAGTTGTGGCGACAGGCCGTACCCGGAGCAGGGTTTTCACGCGTTCGTCGAGTTCGGGAACCGGATGGTAGCGCTCGTCGGCATCGTGCTCACGCTCGTCGCGTGGCTGGCCTCGCGGTGGACGAGCGGGCTCTCGCGGTGGGGCCGGTGGAGCGCGCTCGGCGCGTTTTCCGTCGCAGTCGCGCAGATCCCGATGGGCGGCATCACGATCGCGCTCGATCTCCATCCGCTCGCGGTGATGACGCACTTTCTCCTCGGTCTGGCCGCGTTCGGGCTCGCACTGATCGCCGTGCTCGAGGGTTGGAGCCTGCGCGACGGGCGAGCCGCGCCCGCAGGGCCGAGCTGGCTGCGACAGCTCGTCACGTGGGTCGGTCTCCCGGTCTGCATGACGCTCGTCGTCACCGGCGCGGTCGCGACGGCGTCCGGCCCACATCCGGGCTCGAGCGAGGAGGTGGAGCGGCTCGGACTCGGGATCGTCGACACGGTCTACGTGCACGTCCGCGCGGCGGCGGTGTTCGGGATCGGAGTCCTCGTCGTGGGCTGGCTGCTCCGGCGGATGCGCGCGTCGTACCCCGGGCTGTTCCGGATCTGGATCGGGCTGCTGATCGTGCTCGTGGCGCAGGCCATCCTCGGCGAGGTGCAGTACCGCAACGCGCTGCCGTGGGGGCTCGTGCTCGTCCACGTCGTCCTCGCCGCGACGATCTGGGCCTTCACCCTCGCGCTCGCGTTCGCGCTCTGGCGGCCTCCTGGGCCGTTGACCCGCCAGTAGGCTTGCTTGGTGGCTCGTGAGCTCAGGATGTACGAGCGCCCGGCGACCCTCGAGCGGCCGGTTCTCATCGGCGCGTTCCGCGGCTGGAACGACGGAGGCCAGGCCGCGACGCTCGCCGCCGGCTATCTCGCCCGGCTGTGGGGAGCGCGCAAGTTCGCCGACATCGACCCGGAGCTGTTCGTCGACTTCCAGGCCACGCGACCCGTGGTCTCCCTCGAGGAGGGGCGCACGCGGAAGATCGAGTGGCCCGAGAACACGTTCTACCGCGCGCATATCCCCGATGCGAACCGCGACGCGATCCTGCTCGTCGGGGTCGAGCCGAACTACCGCTGGCGCACGTTCTCGGAGCTCGTGACCGAGCTCGCAAGCGACCTCGGCGTCGAGCTCGCGGTGACGCTCGGAGCGCTCGTCGCCGACGTTCCGCACACGCGCCCGGCGCCGGTGACGGGCGCGGCGACCGACCCGCAGCTCGTCGACGAGCTCGGGCTCCAGCTCTCCCGCTACGAGGGGCCTACCGGCATCGTCGGCGTCCTGCTCGACTCCTGCCGGCGCGCGGGCATTCCGTCGGTGAGCCTGTGGGCCGCTGTTCCGCACTACGTGCAGCTCGCGCCGAGCCCGCCCGCGGCGAAGGCGCTCTGCGAGCGTCTCTCGGGCGTGCTCTCGACCGACATCGACGTGCACGAGCTCGCCGAGGCGTCCGACGAGTACGTCGAGCAGGTCTCGCAGGCCGTCGCGACGGACGCCGACACGGCCGGCTACGTCGAGGAGCTCGAGCGGCGCGCCGACTCGCTCGACCTGCTCGAGGAGTCCGACGACCTTCCCTCGGGCGACGCGCTCGCTGCGGAGATCACGCGCTACCTGCGTGAGCGAGAAGCCGACGACGAGCCGCCGCGCAGCAGCGGCGGCGGTTGAACGCTAGGCCGCGGCGTCTTCGACGGCCGGTGGTGCGCCCGGCTCGATCGTCTCGGGCGTCTCGGACGTCTCGGGCGTCTCCGTCGCCGCAGCCTCGGTCGGTGCCGTGGTCTTCCGCTTGCGGCGGCGGCGTCGCGACTTCCGTGCCGTGAGCTTCGGCACCGGCAGGTTGTCGGCGAGCGCGTTGGCGATCTCCGCGGTCGTTCCGAGCTCCTCGCGAGCGTGGTCGAGCGCGGCGTTCGCCCGTGGCGTGTAGCCGTCGGCCGACGCGAGGAGCGCCGCGCCGACGGGAAGCGGCATCTCGGCCGCGACCTGGACGAGGCGGTTGACGTTCTCCTCGTGTCGGTACCCGCGCGAGTTCGCGGCTGCGCCGAGCAGCCGTTTCGCCTCGGGAAACTCCGTCGAGACTCGCCGATCCTGAACCTTGCGCGTGGCGCGGGCGAGGCGCCACGTCCAGCGCGCGAGGATCTGATCCGGGGCGAGCGGCTTTCCCTCGCCGATGGCGCGGAGAAGGATCCGGACGCCTGCAGCGCGATCCTTGTCCCAGGGCGGCGCCTGCGTCACCAGCGTGACGAGGTCGTCGAAGTCCGCACGGTCGATCGGCGTCGCGACGCGATCCATCAACGCCGTCATCCGGAGCCTGCGGTTCGCGTTCTCGGCGGCGCACGTCGAGAGGAACGTCTCGAGCGCACCCTTCGTCGCGCGGCCCTCCGCGAACTTCTTCGCGAACTCCGCGCGCTGGTCGAACCGGATCTGGCGGCCGGCGATCGTGGCCCAGAAGCGCTGCTCGTCGTCGTCGAGGTACTTCGGGTCGATCCGCTGCCACTCACGCTGGATCACCGCGAGCCGCCGAGCGACGTCGGGCGTGACCGGGACGAGCCATGGCACCGGTGAGAGCTTCCGGCGCGCGCGCCGTTGCTGGCGGCGCCGCGGGGCGGGAGTGACGCGTGCGCCCTCGCGGTAGAAGTCGGAGTCGAGGAGCGCGTGCAGCGAGACGACCCGCTCGGAGTGCGTCGCGCTCTTCGGGACGAAGTCGACGACGACGCCGGCCTCCTTCCGCGGGTGGATCCGCATGATCCGGCCGATCCGCTGCTGGTAGACCCGGCGCGACGCCGTGGGCGCGAGGTGCATGCAGACGGTCGCTCGCGGTGAGTTCCACCCCTCCGCGAGCAGCATCGCGTTGATGAGGACGTTGATTTCGCCGCGCTCGTACGCCGCGAGGGTCTCAGCCAGCCGTGCAGGAGGGGTGCGACCCGAGACCGCCTCGGCCTTGAGGCCGGCGGCCCGGAACTCCTGCGCGAGGTTGTAGGCATGCTCGACGCCTGCGGCATAGACGATCCCGGGAGTCGAGCCGAACCGCTCGCGGTAGAGGCTCGCGGCCGCCTGGTTCAGTGCCTGGTGGTCGAGGGCGGCGGCGAGCGCACGCTCCTCGAAGTCGCCGCCGACGATGGGGACCGAGTTGATCGCCGCCGCGGGAGGCACGCGCAGGCAGCGGAGCGGTGCGATGAGCCCGCGGCGCGCGGCGTCTCCGAGAGGGAGATCGTCGACCGAGGCGGGAAAGACGTCCGAGACCTGCTTCGCGATGAGCTGCTCGGTCGCCGTCATCCCGATGAAGAGCGGCTCCGGGAACGCGCGGATCGCGGCACTCGTCTTCTCGCCGAGAGCCGTGTGCGCCTCGTCGCAGATGACGAGGTGGTACGCGTTGCGGTCGAGCTCGGTGCCGTGCCGGGCGAACCACGCGTACGTCTGGATCGTGATCGGGCTGTCGATCCGTGGGCTAGTACCGGCCATGATCGCGTCGGTGAAGCGGTCGCCGTAGCCCTCCGTCGTGAGGTCGCCCTTGAACTGCGAGACGAGGAGCCGGCGGTGGGTGAGGATCAGGATGCCGAGGTGGCGCGCCGCCTCGACGAAGCCCGCGGCTGCGATCGTCTTGCCCGACGCGGTCGGGTGCCGGAAGCGGAAGCGTCGTATGGCTCCAGGATCCGCGCCGGCGAACTCCTCTTCCACCAGCTCGTCCTCGATGTACCCGGCGTCGAAGTCGTCGTCGGCCTCCTCGTCGGGATCGGCCTCGGGCGGCGGGCCGTTCGTGGCGTGGCCGTTTCCGTTTCCGTTCTCCTCGACAGGGCGCTGCGTCGCCGCGATGAGCTCGGCGAGCATGCCGGTGAGCGCGTCGACCTGGTGACGGCGAAGCTCGGTCCCCGCGGCGGTGTGAGGCGGATCCTCGGTGAGCACGCGCTCGAGGCCGAGCATGAGGCCGTAGCGCACCTTCCAGCGCGACGACGGCGCCTCGAGGCCGGCGTCGATCTCGGCCAGCGCGTCGTCGAGCGCGGCACGCCGTGCCGTGCCCGATGCGAGGGCCTGCGAGGGGTCCTCGTCCGGCATCAGGAACGGCTCGCCGAACCAGGACTCCGCTCGACGTGCCGCAGCAGTCAGGTTCTCGGATGTGTCCGACGTCAGCGTCGGGATGGTCGTAGCCTCGGGCATTCAGGCAGCACGTTGTGCCGTGCCGCTCCTTCCTAAGTGGTGCGCTCGCCCGTTCACCGGCGAGCGGTACTCGCGCAGCATACCTCAGCCGCCGGCGGAAGGGTTACGAACTGGAGCGGATTTCGGCGAGCGGCCGTCCCACGACGCGCTCGGAAACCCCCGTCTGGTCGAGGTGCTTGGTGATCCCGCCGAGCCAGAACGGGAAGCCGGCGCCGAGGAGCAGGCAGGTGTCGATGTCTGCGGCCTCGGCGACGACGCCCTCCTCGAGGATGTGCCGCGACTCGTCGGCGAGCGCCTCGAGCACGGCCGTGTGCAGCTCCTCGACCGTCTTGGGGTCGTGCTCCACGACCACGGGTGCGTCCCCGCCGTCGGCGAGGCTCTCCAGGGTCGCCGAGAGCGGGTAGCGCTCCGGCCAGGCGCCGTGCAGCGTGTGCCGGACGTGGTTTGCGACCTTCGGGCCGACGAGCTGCAGGAGCACCGACGGCGCCATCGGCAAGCCCATCCGGAGGACCGCCTCGTCGGTCTCCTCGACCGTGTTGCCGTGGTCGAGCGCCTGCATCACGACGGAGCCCTGCCGGCCGAGGAGGCGGTTCACGACGAACGCCGGCGCGTCGCGCACGAGGACGCCGGTCTTCCTGAGCTTCCTGGTGACCGCCCACGCGGTCGCGAGCGTCGTGTGGTCGGTGCGGGGTGTGCGCGCGAGCTCCACGAGCGGGAGCACGGCCACGGGGTTGAAGAAGTGCATGCCGACGACGCGCTCCGGGTGCTCGAGATCGGCGCCCATGTCGGTTACGGAGAGCGACGACGTGTTCGTCGCGAGGACGCATTCGGGCGAGACGACCTGCTCGAGCTCGGCGAACACCTCCTTCTTCACCGCCATCTCCTCGAAGACCGCTTCGAGCACGAGGTCGCAACCGGCGAAGACCTCCCACCCCGTGCCGCCGCCGACGAGGGAGCCGAGGAAGCGCGCCTTGCCCTCGGCGAGCCGCCCGCGGCGCACGAGATCGCCGAGCTCGTCTGCGATCCACGCGCGCGCCTCGTCGACCTGCTCCCGGGTGAGGTCGCGCAGCACCACGGGAACTTCGAGGCGGCGCAGGAAGAGCAGCGCGAGCTGCCGCGCCATGAGCCCGGCGCCGACCACGCCCACCTTCTGCACCCGCCGCGGCTCGGCATCGGGCAGGCCGACACCGCGCTTCGCCCGGCGCTCGACGAGGTTGAACGCGTAGACCGATGCCTGCGCCTCCGGGCCTGGCAGGAGCTCGGCGAGCGCCTCCTCCTCCGCGCGGTAGCCCTCCTCGAGCGACCACGTGGCCGAGCCTTCGATGAGGTCGAGCGCGCGGTAGGGAGCGGGGGTCGCGCCGTGCACCTGGCCGTCGAGCCGTGAGCGCGCCTTGCGGCAGACCTCGGCGACGTCGGAGAGGTCAGCCGTCGGCCGCCGCTTGCCCCCGCCCTCCTCGACCTTCTCGAGCAGATAGGCGAGCGACTCGTCCAGGAACTCGACCGGCTCGAGAAGCTCATCAGCGAACCCGGCCTCGAACGCGCGGTTCGCGTCGAGCATGCGGTTCTGCCGCAGCGGATTCTCGACGACGAACGTCACGGCCTGCTCGGCGCCGACCAGCTGTGGGACGAGCTGCGTGCCGCCCCAGCCGGGAATGAGCCCGAGGAAGACCTCGGGGCAGGCGAAGTGACGCACCGACGACGCGATCGTCCGGTAGTCGCAGTGCAGTGCGATCTCGA
>DASUCI010000187.1:0-12508 GCA_035762825.1 Gaiellaceae bacterium
ATCGACTCCCTCTTTCCCGTGTGGGCGATCGCGTCCGACGACGCGACGCTGCCCGCCGTCGTCGAGGCCGTCGAGCGCGCACGCGAAGCGGGCGCGACTGTCGTGGCGAGCGGGAACGCGGCCGAGGCGATACCCGGAGCCGACTACGTGCTCCCGAGCCCCCCGACCTCGTCGCCGCTGCTGGCTCCGCTGCTCTCGATCCTCCCGGGCCAGCTGTTCGCCGGCGCGCTCGCCCGGGCTCGCGGTCTCGACCCCGACACGCCACGCGGCCTTTCGAAGGTCACGCTCGCGCGCTAACCGCCCGGCAAGACCAGAGATCCGCGAGCGAGCTGCGATCATCGAGCCATGAGCCCGGCCGGCGCGAGTGGTGACGTGGAGGCGCTGCTCGCCCTCAACGGCGATTACATCGACTCGGTCCAGCGCGGCGTCGTGCGGCGATTCGACGAGATCCTGGCAGGCGACTTCGTGTGCTCGAACCCGGACGGCTTGCTGGTCGATCGCGCTGGTTTCCTCGAGCAGACGGCGAGGCCAGTCACGATCTCCGGCCTCACGGCACACGACGTCGACGTGCGCCTGCTCGGCGACGTCGCGATTATCCACGCGCGAACGACGTACACACTCGCCGACGGCCGGCCGGGAGCCGGCCGCTATACCGACGTGTGGGCGCGCCGCAACGGGCGGTGGCTCGCAGTGGCGGCGCACGTCACGCGCGTCACGAGCTAACGCGTCGGCGACGGTTCACGCGACTGCGCCGACACCTTGTCCAGGATCGCCTCGAGCAGGCGGCCCGACGAGAGGACGTGCTCACGGGCGAGCACGCGCGCGCCCTCCGGGCTGCGTGCGGCGATCGCCTGCCGGATCGCGCGGTGCTGGCGGTCGTTCTTCTCGTAGAGCTCGTCGAGGTCGGCGCCCGTCGCCCACACCGGCTTCACGAGAAACGTCCGGCGTGCCGCCTTCGCCATCCGCTCGATCAGCGGAACCTGGGCAGCGCGGTAGATCACGTCGTGGAAGGAGTGGTTGAGGTGGAGCCAGTCGCGGGCGACCTCGAGGTCCTGCCGGCCCTCGTGGCTCATCAGCACGAGCGCTTCGGTGGCTCGGTGGAAGCGGCGCTCGGCCCGCTCGAGCTCGGCGAGGTCCTCGTCTGTCATCTTCGGCGTCGCGATCTCGGTCGCGAGGCTCTCGAGCTCGGCGCGCACCATGAAGGCCTCGCGGATCTCGTCGCGTGAGAGCATCCGCACGCGGACCCCGCGATTCGGCTCGAAGGTCACGAGCCCGAGCGCGGCGAGCCGCCGGAGCGCCTCGCGGACGGGCGTGCGGCTCACCTGGAACTGCTCGGAGAGGTGCTCCTGGCGGAGCGTGCTGCCGGGTGGGATCTCGCCCGAGACGATCGCTTCCTCGAGGGCGAGGGCGATGTCGTCGGCCTTCGTGCCGTCGGACATCAGGCCCCGTCCCGCAGGAGCTGGGCGTACGCGGTCAGGGTGAGGAACTCGACGAAGCCCTCCTCCAGAGCCACCTTCTCGAAGACCTCCCGGGCCTCGCGATACACGGGCTCGTCCGGAAGCTCGGCCATGACCTCGCCGATGATCCGCTCGACATCGGCCCGCTCGACGCGCCCGTGGCGCAGCCACTGCCAGATCTGCGAGCGGGAGATCTCCGCAGTTGCCGCGTCCTCCATGAGGTTGTCGATCGCGGCCGCGCCCACGCCCTGAAGCCACGCGGCGATGTAGCGGATGCCGACGGAGACGTTGGCCCTGACGCCGGCCTCGGTGACCTCGCCGGGCGTCGCGGCGACGTCGAGAAGATCTGCCGCCCCTGTCGCCACGTCCTCGCGCAGCCGCTCCAGCTGGTTCAGCCGCTCCCCGAGCACCGCGTCGAACTCGGCCATCGCGACCGGAACGAGATCGGGATGGGCGACCCACGAGCCGTCGAACCCGTCTCCCGCCTCGCGCTGCTTGTCCTCGCGCACGCGGGCTAACGCGATCTCGTTGACCTCCTGATCGCGCCGGCTGGGAATGAACGCGGCCATGCCGCCGATCGCATGCGCCCCACGCCGATGGCACGTCTTGACGAGCAGCTCGGTGTACGCACGCATGAACGGCACCGTCATCGTCACCTGCACCCGGTCGGGGAGCACGAACTCCGGCCGGTCGCGGAACTTCTTGATGGCCGAGAAGATGTAGTCCCAGCGCCCCGCGTTGAGCCCGGCAGAGTGCTCCCGAAGCTCGTACAGGATCTCCTCCATCTCGAACGCCGCAAGGATCGTCTCGATGAGAACGGTGGCCTTGATCGTCCCGCGCGGGATCCCGAGGCGGTCCTGCGCGACGCAGAAGACGTCGTTCCAGAGCCGCGCCTCGAGGTGGCTCTCGAGCTTCGGGAGATAGAAGTACGGCCCTGAACCGCGCTCGAGCAGCCGCTCGGCGTTCCGCGCGAAGTAGACGCCGAAGTCGAAGAGGCCGCCCGAGACGTGCTCGCCGTCGACGAGGACGTGCCGTTCCTGCAGGTGCCAGCCGCGCGGACGCACGAGAAGCACGGCGACTTCGTCGTTCAGCGAGTAGCTCTTCTCGCCCTGCTCGAGCGAGATCGTCCGCTCGATCGCATCGGTCAGGTTCTGCTGGCCGCCGACGACGTTCGCCCAGGTCGGGGAGTTCGCGTCCTCGAAGTCGGCCATGTAGATGCGCGCCCCGGAGTTGAACGCGTTGATGACCATCTTCCGATCGCCGGCCGGGCCGGTGATCTCGACGCGGCGGTCCTGCAGATCCGCGGGGACCGGTGCCACGCGCCAGTCACCCTCGCGGATCGACCGTGTCGCCTCGAGGAAGTCGGGCAGCTCGCCGCCTTCGATCCGCTGCTGGCGCTCGGCACGCGCCAGCAGCAGATCCTCCCGCCGGTCGCGAAACTCGCGGTGGAGCGCGACGACGAGCTCGAGCGCCTCGGGCGTGAGGACGCCCGCCTCGTCCGGCGCGAGCACCGAGGTCGGGGCGGCCACGCTCACGGGCCGGTCTCCGGCTCGTGAGTGGGGAGGGGTGCGGGGAACCGGGAGGTTCCCCGCGCTTTCAAGAAGAAGGGGGGGCGCGGGGGAAACATGGTTTCCCCCGCGACCGCGAGTCGAAGACGAGCGGTCACACGCGGGCCACCTGGAACTGCTCCTCCTCGGTCGAGCCTCTCAGCGCGAGCGTGGAGCTCTCGCCGCCCGAGACGGCCTCGAGCACGGCGTCGAAGTAGCCGGCGCCGACCTCTCGCTGGTGGCGCGTCGCCGTATAGCCGTGCTCCTCGTTCGCGAACTCCGCCTCCTGCAGCCGCACGTAGGCGCTCATTCCCTCGGCGCCATAGCCACGCGCGAGCTCGAACATCGAGTTGCAGACCGCGTGGAAGCCGGCGAGCGTCACGAACTGGAACTTGTATCCCATCGCGGCCAGCTCGCGCTGGAACGACGCGATCGTCGTGTCGTCGAGGTGCTTGCGCCAGTTGAAGGAGGGCGAGCAGTTGTAGGCGAGCAGCTTCCCGGGGAACTGCGCGTGCACGGCCTCCGCGAACTGCGCGGCCTCGTCGAGATCCGGAGTGGACGTCTCGCACCAGAGGACGTCCGCGTACGGAGCGTACGCGAGCGCACGCGCGATCGGCGCCTCGATGCCAGGAGCGATCCGGAAGAAGCCCTCCGGGGTCCTCTCGCCCGTGACGAACTCGCGATCGCGCTCGTCGACGTCACTCGTCAGCAACGTCGCAGACAGCGCGTCGGTTCGCGCGACGAGCACGGTCGGCACATCCAGCACGTCCGCCGCGAGCCGGGCGGAGACGAGGGTGCGGACGAACTGGGAGGTCGGCACCAGCACCTTCCCGCCGAGATGGCCGCACTTCTTCTCCGACGACAGCTGGTCCTCGAAGTGGACGCCGGCCGCGCCGGCCTCGATGAACGACTTCATGAGCTCGAACGCGTTGAGCGGCCCGCCGAAGCCCGCCTCCGCGTCGGCCACGATCGGCGCGAGCCAGTAGGTGCCGTTCTTCCCCTCGGCGGAGTCGATCTGGTCGGCGCGGAGAAGCGCGCTCGAGATGCGCCGGACGAGCGCGGGCGCGCTGTTCGCCGGGTACAGGCTCTGGTCGGGGTAGGTCTGCCCGGAGAGGTTCGCGTCGGCCGCGACCTGCCAGCCCGAGACGTAGATCGCCTTCAGCCCTGCCTTGACCATCTGCACGGCCTGCGCGCCCGTCATGGCGCCGAGCGCGGCGACGTACTCCTCCTCGTGCATGAGCTTCCAGAGGCGCTCCGCGCCGAGGCGCGCGAGCGTGTGCTCGATCCGGAAGCGGCCGCGGATGCGCTCCACCTCGTCCCTCCCGTACGGCCGCTCCACGCCGACCCAGCGACCGTTCATCTCACCAGCGCCCATCTCACTACCTCCCACAGATTGTGTGCAATCCTTGGACTGATTGGATCCTAAGGACGCATTCGGATGGCGTCAATGGCTGATTATCCGCAATATGGGATCCGGAAACCGCTTCGGTTGGATCCATAACAGCCGTTGGTAGGATCGCCCGCCATGGCACGGACGGCTCTCGACCCGGCGACGTACGGCTCGGCCGTCGCCGAGGCGTACGCAACCAAGGGCGCCGCGGTCGAGCTCGGCACCGCGATGCTCGCAGGCGAACTCGTTCCGGATGCAGGGGTACGGCTGCCGCTCGCGACCATGAACCGGCACGGGCTGATCGCGGGCGCCACCGGGACCGGCAAGACCCGCACGCTGCAGGTCATCGCCGAGCAACTCTCCGCAGCCGGCGTCGCCGTGTTCACCGCGGACGTGAAGGGCGACGTGTCCGGAATGGCCGTGCCCGGCTCGACCGACGGCCCTGCCAAGACACGTGCGACCGAGCTCGGACTGCGGTTCGCGCCGACCGGATTTCCCGTCGAATACCTCTCACTCGGCGGCATCGGCCCCGGCGTCCCGGTGCGCGCAACCGTAACGGACTTCGGCCCGCTCCTCCTGGCGAAGGTGCTCGGAGCCAACGCGACGCAGGAACAGAGCCTTGCGCTCGTCTTCCACTACGCGGACACGAAGGGCCTCCCGCTCCTCGACCTGTCCGACCTGCGCGCGCTCCTGACCTTCCTCGACTCCGACGCAGGTCGACCCGAGCTGAAGGGAATCGGCGGTCTCTCCCCGCAGACGGTCGGAGTCCTCCTGCGCTCGCTCGTCTCGCTCGAGACCGGCGGCGGCAACGAGTTCTTCGGCGAGCCCCAGCTCGACGTCGCCGACCTGCTGCGGACGGCTCCCGACGGGCGGGGCGTCATCTCGTGCCTCGAGCTCCCGGCCGTGCAGGACAAGCCGCGCCTGTGGTCGACGGTGCTCATGTGGCTCGTCGCCGAGCTCTTCGAGCAGCTCCCGGAGGTCGGCGACCGCGACCAGCCTCGGCTCGTGTTCTTCCTCGACGAGGCTCATCTCCTGTTCGAGGGCGCGAGCAAGGCGTTCGTCGAGTCGACGGTGCAGACGGTGAGACTCATCCGCTCGAAGGGCGTCGGCGTCTTCTTCGTCACGCAGACGCCGAAGGACGTGCCCGCCGACGTGCTGGGCCAGCTCGGCAATCGCATCCAGCACGCGCTCCGCGCGTTCACGCCTGACGACGTGAAGGCTCTGCGCGCGACGGTGCGCACGTTCCCGAAGTCGGACGCTTACGACCTCGAGGAGCTCCTCACGCAGCTCGGGACGGGCGAGGCCGCCGTCACGATCCTCAGCGAGTCCGGCGTCCCGACGCCGGTCGTGCATACGCGCATGCGGCCTCCGCTCTCGCGGATGGGCCCGGCGGACGACGTCGCCGGCGCTGCCGAGGCGAGCGAGCTCCACGCGAAGTACGGGACGAGGCTCGACTCGGAGAGCGCACGCGAGATGCTCGCCACGCGGCTCGACCCTCCGGCCCCTGGTGACGCGCCCCCGACGAAGCCGACCGAGCGGCAGAAGGGCGCCGGAGACGCCATGGGCAAGGGGGCCGACGCGATCGGCGACTTCCTGAAGTCCTCGAGCGGTCGCGCACTCACGCGCGAGGTCGTCCGCGGCATGTTCGGGATGCTGAAACGCGGCATCTAGACTGGCCGCGTGATGATCCTCACCGCGTTTCTGATCGGGCTCGTGCTGTCGCTCGTCGGCCTCTTCGTCGTCATCGTCCGCGGCGTCGCGCTGTGGCGGCAGGGGAAGCGGACGAGCGGCATGTTCGGAGACGAGCTCGCGCGCTTCGAGGAGCGCGCGGCCCGCACCGAGCAGCTCCTCGCAGAGGCGGATCGAGCGAGCCAGGATCTCCAGGCGGCAACCGCACGACTCCGCGCGTCGCGGGCGCAGCTCGACGTGCTTACGAGCGCACTCGCGGATGCGCAACGACAGACTCGCTGGCTGAGGGTCTTCCTCCCGGCCAAATGAGCCGCGTCGCAGCGGTCGACCTCGGGACGAACTCGACCCGGCTCCTCGTCGCGGACATCCAGAACGGCCGGCTCGACGAGGTCTCGCGCCGGCTCACCATCACCCGCCTCGGTGAGGGCGTCGACGAACGGCGTCGGCTCCTCCCCGTTCCGATCGCACGCGTCAGGAACTGCCTCGCGGAGTACCGGCGGGAGCTCGAGTCGCTCGGCGCGGAGCGCACGCTCTGCATCGCAACCAGCTCCGTGCGAGACGCGGAGAACGGCGAGGCGTTCCTCGGGGAGGTCGAGTGGAGCTACGGCTTCACGACACGACTCCTCTCGGGCGAGGAAGAGGCGGCGATGATGATCCGCGGCGTCACCTCCGGCCGACCGCCCCTCGACGGCACCCTCGTCGTCGACATCGGAGGCGGCTCGACCGAGCTCGTGCTGGCGACGAACGGCGACGTCGCGTTCTCGACGAGCCTGGACGTCGGCTGCGTACGGATCACGGAGCGGTTCCTCGGCTCGGATCCTCCGTCACGCCCCGAGCTCGCGGCCGCAGGGGCGTACGTGCGCTCACTCCTCCCGGAGCTGGCGGCGTCCGCGGCGATCGGCGTCGCCGGCACGGTGACGACGCTCGCAACGCTCGATCTCGGCGACTCCGAGTACGACCCGGAGCGGACGCACGGTCATCGCATGCCCCTCTCGTCGGTCGAGGAGCAACTCGAGCGCCTCGCCGCGCTGACCACCGACGAGCGCGTCGGCGTTCCGGGAATCGAGCCCGGTCGTGCGCCCGTCATCGTGGCCGGCATCGTCGTCCTGCGGGAGGTCATGAGGGCGTACTCCCTCGAGGAGATAGAGGTGTCCGAGCGCGACGTCCTCCACGGCGCCGCCTTCGCCGCAGCCGAGCTGCCCGAGCCCGAGGAGGGCGCGGCGCCGCCGGGCGCGTATACGTGCTGCTAGGCCGCCGGAGGCAACGGGTCGTCCTCGTCCTCGGCCAACCGTCGCTGGAGGACGCTGCGCGAGAGGACGCCGACGAGGCGGTGCTGATCGTCCACGACCGGGACTCGCTCGGCATCCTCGGCCTCGAGGAAGCGGAAGGCCTCCTCGAGCGGGACGTCCGGGCCGATCGTGTAGTGCGGAGCCTCGGCGATCGAACGGAGCTCGGTCGTCGTCGGGTCGAGGCCCGGCGCGATCACCTCGCGCACGAGCGTCTTCCGTGTGACGACTCCGACGAGCCGCTCCTCCTGCGTGACGTAGATCGCGCGCACCTCCGGACGCTGCAGGAGCTCGCCTGCCGCCTGGGCAGATGCAGTCGCCGGGAGCTGCCCCGGGTTGGAGACCATCGCGTCGCGAACAGAGTTCACGGAAAGATGCCTCGCGCCTGCAGCGCGTCCGAAACCTCGCGGATGCCCGCCACGAGCGCACCGGTCCGAAGCTTCACGTTGCGGGCCTCCGAGAGATCCCAGACGCGATCGAATGCGGTCGAGAGCTTCTCGGCGAGCTTCGCCCGGATCTCGTCCCGCGTCCAGAAGAGCCTGCCGAGGTCCTGCACCCATTCGAAGTACGAGACCGTGACGCCGCCGGCGTTCGTCAGGACGTCGGGGAGCACCGGGATCCCCCGCTCCCAGAGGATCTCGTCCGCTTCGAGCGACGTCGGGCCGTTCGCGCCCTCGGCGATCATGCGCGCGCGAACGCGCGCTGCGTTGTCCTCCGTGACCTGATCCTCCCGTGCGGCGAGGACGAGGATGTCGCACTCGAGCTCGAGCAGCTCGTCGTTGGAGATCCGTGCACCGAGGTCGCACCCTTCGAGCGAGCCGTGCTCGACGACGTACCCGTGCAGTGCCTCGATGTCGAGGCCGTGCGCGGCGTGCAGTCCTCCGGAGATGTCCGAGACGGCGATGACCGGTGCTCCCAGCGCGCGCAGCTCGGTGGCGGCGATGCCCCCGACGTTGCCAAACCCCTGAACGACGCAACGCTGGTCGGCGAGTGTCCACCCGAGCCGTTCGCACGCGCTCGCGACGACCATGACCACCCCTGCACCGGTGGCCTCGTGCCGGAACACGGAGCCGCCGATCGAGATCGGCTTCCCGGTGACGATCTCCGGGACCGCGTAGCCGCTCTGCATCGAGTACGTGTCCATCATCCAGGCCATCGTCTGCTCGTTCGTGGCCATGTCCGGCGCCGGGATGTCCTCCTTGGGCCCGATGATCGGCAGGAGCTCCGACGTGAAGCGTCGCGTCAGCCGCTCGAGCTCCCCGCGCGAGAGGCTCCGGGGGTCGCACCGGACGCCGCCCTTCGCGCCGCCATAGGGCAGACGCAGCAGCGCGCATTTCCAGGTCATCCACATCGCGAGCGCGGCGCACTCGCCGAGCGTCACCTCGGGGTCGTAGCGGATCCCGCCCTTCGTCGGGCCCGTGATGCTCGAGTGCTGGACGCGGTACCCGGGGAACACGACACGGCGGCCGTCGTCCATGCGGACGGGGATCGAGACGATCGTCGACCGCTCCGGGTAGCGCAGGCGCTCCGCGACGTCGTCCGGGATGCCCGCAACGGGTACGGCCTCGTCGAACTGCGCGACCGCCATGCGGTACAGAGGCGTATCCCACTCGAGCTGGGCATGGGCAAGCTCCTCGGGCAGGCTCGCCACGGCCGGCGGAGTGTATCGGCCTGCGTAGACTCGATTCGCCGGGGTGGCGGAACGGGTGAGACGCGCCCGCCTTAAAAGCGGGTGTCCCTCCAAGGGGCGTGCGGGTTCGAGTCCCGCCCCCGGCATCGGAGAGTCGTTTCCGAAGCGCGAGAGCCAGCTCCGCGGGCGGCGGGACTCAATCGAGTCCTCAATATCGAGGAACAGCTTGAGTGTCTGGCCGCCGTTGATCTGCACGACCACGTCGATGCCTTGCATTTCTTGTGTGTTCCACGGCGGTCCCGCGACGGCGTCCCACTTACCGGATTCGAAGAACTCGGCCTCGTCGCCACGCAGAATGCGCACGTCCGCGCATTGACCTAGCGACTCGGCTGCGCTTCCCGCAGCACGATGTTCCGCACGACCTCGATGCCCGCAACGATGAGGCCGATCAGGATGAGGGCCGACAGCCAACCTCGTGCGATCTGCGGCGCGACCAGCACCAGCGCGAGGAGCGCGCCGGCGGCAATGACGTAGGTCGTTGCGCGGTTTTCGAGAGCAGGCGCCGCGGCACCGCGTGCCCGTGTGGCGCGAGCGCCATCGCCGACGAACCACACCCCGAGGAGCATGACGACGCCGAGGATGATCCACACCCACGCCCGGTCGGCGAGGGTCTGCGTGAGGATGCTCCATGCCTCGTGTCCCGCGGGCTTGACTGCGTCGTCCTTCACGAGGGAGTCGACGAGGTAGTCGCCCGCGAAGCGGCGTACCGCCAGCATCAGAAGCCCGACGACGAGCAAGCCGAGCGCGATCGCGCGCAGCTCGAGCCTGCGGCGGCCGCGAGCGAGCCAGACCGCGAGTGCAGCGACCACGAGTGCGAGGAGCCACATCCAGTCGGCGACGGCGCGCAGCACCTTCGTGATCGTCTGCGCCGTCTCGAGCTGGCTCTCTTCGATGATCGCGATCCTCCCCGAGGATTCGGGGAGCCTCTCGGCGACCTTGCCGATGACCGCCACCTGGTCACCGAGCTCGATCACGATCGGGCGCAGGTCGAGCACGACCGCACCGCCGTCGGTCTGGATGAAGGTCGTGTCGTCGTCCAGCAGGCGCACGAGCTGGCGCTGCGTCGCGGTCGTGGTCTCCACCCACACCGTCTGCACGCGAGGACGTTCGAGCGCGGCATCGGCGGCGCGATCGGCGCCCGAGCGAGCGAGGCCCGTCAGGACCGGCGCGAGTCGCTGCTGTGCGTGAGGCAGTCGCTCCGCGATGGCGGCCTCCACGTCGACGTTCTCGAATAGCGTGTCGACCGACTTCGCAGCGACCTGAGTGCGGATCTCGTCGTTCTCGATCATCTGCCGCGAGATCGCCTCGAAGCCCTCCTCGTCGAGCGCCGTGTGCTCGACGTAGAAGGCGACCATCCCGACGAGCGCGAGCAGGATCGCAACGACGGTCAGTACGCGTGCGCCGATCATGCGCATCGCGATGGCCCTCGATGCGTTGCGCTTTCGGCAGCCTCGGTCACGCCGCAACCCGCCCTTGCCTGGACGGGCGCCTATACCAGCCACTCAACGTCACCGCACGCATGACCTACGGCACTGGATTGCGACGGCGGCTGACGGCCTCACTGGCGAGCCATTGCGACCCGCAGACGCTCCTCCGCGGTGATCAGATGGTCGGCGTCCTCTGCGTCGTCACCCAGGTCGATCTGCACCCAGAGCACACTGCCGTTGAACTCGTTGTCAGCGGGTCCGTAGTCGTCACTGACGGGCGACGCGGTATCCGAGCCGATGTCCGCCGTCTCGTCGGCGGAGAAGATCATCGGCACCGTGCCCTCGACCCGCCCTTCGCCAACCTGGTCGCCGTCGATGTAAAGGGTGACCGTGCCGCCCTTGGCGAGCCCACCCCCGTCGTAGGCGAACTCCATCCGCACCTGAGGATCGCCGGCAGGGATCGGTGCGTCACCTGAGATCTTGAAGCGCTGGAGTCCGAGCAGGTTGTAGCAGTACGTCAGTCTCCCCTCCTTGGCGTAGAGGCTCCAGCCGGCGAACGCGCCTCCCTGGGCGATGATCACGCCCTCAGCCCCACCGTGCGGAACGATCAGCGCCGCCGTTATCGCGTGCGACTTGTTCTTGATGTTCAGGATCGAGTTCTCGCTCAATCGGCCCATGCCGCCGAAGAGCAGCTGTGAGTTGCCTCTGACGAGCACCGGGCGGCCGACGAGGTCGGCGTCGAATCTCTCGATGCGGCGGTCGTCGAGCGGAAGCACGTTGTACTTCTTGGCCTCTTCGACCCACAGCGCTTGTAGCTCGGCGAGCTTCTCCGGCATCTCGGCGGCCAGGTCGCGGGCCTGGCTCCAGTCGTCGGGTCCGTAGAGCTCCCAGACGTCGTCCTCGAAAGCGGGTAGCTCCGCTCCCACCAGCCATGGGATTGAGTGTCGAGTCACCGCGGTCCAGCTCTGGTGATAGATGCCGCGGTTGCAGAACATCTCGAAGTACTGCGTGTCATGGCGGTCGGCCTCGCCCGCTCCGTCGAAGGAGTAGCGCATGCTCGTGCCTTCGATCGCATGCTGCTCGACGCCGTCGACGGTGGTCGGCTGCGGAAGCCCTGCCGCCTCGAGGACCGTCGGGGCAACGTCGATCACGTGGTGGAACTGGGTTCGGACCTCACCGCGTGCCGTGAACCCGTTCGGCCAGTGCACGATTGTCCCGTTGCGCGTCCCGCCCCAATGCGAAGCGACCTGCTTCGTCCACTGATAGGGCGTGTCCATGGCATGCGCCCAGCCCACCGCGTAGTGGTTGTAGGCCGTAGCCGTGCCGAACTCGTCGATGCGCGACGCCACGAACTCCGGTGTCTCGAGCGCCGCGGCGCCGTTGAAGATGAACGTCTCGTTGAACGTTCCGTTGACCGTGCCCTCCGCAGAGGCACCGTTGTCTCCGATGATGTAGTAGACGAGTGTGTCCTCGAGGACACCGAGGTCGTCGAGAGCATCGACGAGCCGACCGATGTGGTGGTCCGTGTGCTCGAGGAACCCGGCGTAGACCTCCATTTGACGGGCCAGGACGGGCTTCATCTCGTCGGGCATGTCGTCCCAAGCAGGAATCTCCTCGTGCCGCAGCGTGAGTTCTGCGTCTTCTGGAATAACGCCGAGCTCCTTCTGAAGCGCGAAGATCTCCTCGCGCAACTTGTCCCAGCCTTCGTCGAAGCGGCCCTTGTACTTGTCCGACCACTCGGTGGGCACGTGGTGCGGGGCGTGGGCGGCCCCTGGAGCGAAGTACATGAAGAAGGGCTTGTCTGGCATGAGCGATTTCTGCTGGCGCGCCCACTGGATCGCCTTGTCGGTCATGTCCTCCGTGAAGTGGTAGCCCTCCTCCGGCGTCTTCTCAGGCTCCACCCCCGTCGTGCCCTCGTAGATCGCGGGGTAGTACTGGTTCGTCTCGCCGCCGATGAAGCCGTAGAAGTACTCGAACCCACCGCCTCCAGTCGGCCAAGCGTCGAACGGCCCCATCGGGCTC
>DASUCI010000188.1:0-5853 GCA_035762825.1 Gaiellaceae bacterium
AGCGAGACCTGCGTCTTCGCGGCGAGGCTCGACACCTGCGCGGTCGCAGCCGCGCTCACCTGAGCCGTGGCCTGCGCGCTCACCTGCGCCGTGGCAGCCGGCTTCGCCTGCTGCGTCGCCTGCGGAACTGCGGCCTGCGAGATGCCGGGAGCGAGCAGCGCGGCGCTCGTGACGGCGATCGCGATCGCGCCCTTCATCCCGTGTGCCTCGACGTCGGCGTCGTCGAAGAGGCTCTCGACCGCCTCGCCGTCGAGCGACAGGGCGATCTCGTCCTCGGGGGACATGCGCAGCAACTCCTCGATGTCCGAGTACGACAGATCGATGGACAGCCGGTTGACGTCCTCCCCGTCCTCGCCCTGAAGCTCGAACCAGAGCTCTGCGGGCTCCTTCTCCTGCAACGCCGCCTCGAGGACGCTCCGCGCGACGATCGTCGTGAGCGACTCGTCGACCGCATCCTGCGTCACGAACGTTGCGCGTGCGTGTGCGACCTGCATCTGATCCTCCTCGGGTCGGTACCCAACCTACAAGACGGCCGCTTCGCTCTCCGTCTTCCCTCGGAGACGCTCCGCCTCGGCGTTTATCTCGGCGCCGAAGAGGAGCGATGCGCTCGTCAGCCACAGCCAGACGAGCGTGATCACGACGGCGGAGAGCGCTCCCCAGCTCTTGTTGTACGAGCCGAAGCTCGCCGTATAGAACGCGAAGCCGCCCGAGGCGACGAGCCAGATCAGCACTGCGGTCAGCGCCCCGGGGGAAATCAGCTTCCATGTGTGCTGTTCGACGCCTGGACCGAGAGAGAGCACGGTCGCGAACGCGAACAGCAACGCTCCCAGCAGGATCGGCCATTGCAGCGTCCACCACGCCCAGGCGGTGAGCGACTCCGCTTCCAGCGTCGAGCCGAGCCAGCGCTCGAGGTGCGGCCCGAGTACGAGGAACACCACGACGAGCGCGGCCCCGACGACGAGCGCACAGACGATGAGGAGCGCGACGAGGCGCTTGCGCACGAAGCTGCGCTCGTCGTCCGCGTCGTACGCGCGCGTCAGTCCATTCATCAGGGTGGCGGCAGCCGAGGTCGTGCTCCAGACGGCCAGCACGAACCCGACGATCGTCATGAGCAGCCCGCCGCCTGCCGACTGCGTCGAGCGCCGGAGGCTGTCCTCGAGCAGGGCGGCGGCCTCCGCAGGCATGACGTCACGGGCGGCATCGACGACGCGCGTGACCGACTCCGGATCGGCAACCAGCGAGAAGACGCCGAGGACGACCAGCGCCGTTGCCGGAATCGCGAGAAACAGCGCGTAGGCGAGCGCCTGCGCCATCATCGGGACGTCGTCGTCGCGAGCTTCCCGGACGGCGCTGCGAAGCACTGTCCACGCGGTTCGAACACGATCCATACCGTCGGCGTTCCATCGTGACTCCCGCAGCAAACGTCCACAGCCAGGCCCTAGTGCGGCGGTGCGACCCGCGCATACCGGATGTGCGTGACTCCGGGCGCCTCGATCGCCTCGACCTGCTCGAGCGCTGGCACGCCGTCGCCCAGGTTGTCGAACAGCCGTGCGCCACTCCCGAGAAACACGGGGACGATCGAGACCAGGAGCTCGTCGAGCAGACCCGCCGCAAGGTACTGCTGCGCAACGTCCGCGCCGCCCCCCAGAGACACGTCCTTCTCGCCCGCGGCCGACCGCGCCTGCTCGAGCGCCGGCTCGATTCCATCCGTGACGAAGTAGAAGGTGGTTCGGCCCTGCATTTTCAGCGGCTCGCGCGGATGGTGGGTGAGAACGAAGACCGGGGTGTGGTAGGGCGGATTGTCTCCCCACCAGCCCGTCCAGGGGTCGTCACCCCACGGTCCAGGTCCGCCACCGAACATGTTTCGGCCCATGACGGTCGCGCCCACGTTGCCGAGGATCCCCTCGGCGATGGGAGTGCTCGCGTTGACCTCGCCGCCCTGTTCTCCGTGTCTTTCGCGGAAAGCCTTGAGTGGCACGACCCATTCGTGAAGCTGCTCGCCTCCGATCCCGAGCCCGTCCTGCTCGCTCTGGTTTGGACCGGCGACGTAGCCGTCGAGTGACATCGAGATGCTCAGCTTGAACGTGCTCATCGCACTCTCCTCTCGAGATGACTGATGCGCTCGTAGGACTCGGCGATCCTGCTGAAGTCATCGTGGCAGCCCTGCGTGGGGGCCTGACATCGGGCCCCCACGCATCCTGCCGGGTGTGTGGCTACGGGACGAGAACGCCGTCCACGAGGAGCTGGATCACACCGGCAGCCAACCCGGCCGAGTCGACCGCGTCCGTGCCTGCAAGCGTGTTGATCTCGAGCCGGTCGTTCGCCGTCTCGGAGTGGAGGATCCCGACCGTCGCGGCGAGCCCGCTCGCCCTCACGCCCCCGGCGTTCCCGTTGACGACGATCGCGTCGTTGCCGTTGGTCGCATTGACGACGATGCGATCGGCCGCGCCGTCGCCCACCGCTCCGCCGAGCGCGACGGCGAGGTCGACGTTCACGCTCGTCACGTCGGTTCCGGTCAGGTCGTTGACGGTGACGAGGTCGGCGCCGCCGAGGGCGTTGAAGTCGACCCGCTCGACACGCGTATCCATCGTGACGTTGCCCTGAGTACGGAAGAAGCGGAGCCGGTTTGCGTTGGCCGAAAGGTCGACCTGCTCGGCTCCGCCTGCCCCGTTGAAGAGCATCGTGTCGACGCCCTCCTGGCCCTCGATGACGTCGTTGCCATCGCCCGGATCCCAGACGAAGGTGTCGTCGCCGGCGCCCGTGAACGCCACGTCGTTGCCACGGTTTCCGTCGATGGAGTCGTTCCCGTCGTCGCCGAGTAGCAACTCCGCGCCGGAGCCTCCGGCCAGGCTGTCGTCTCCGGCTCCGCCGTCGATCGTCAGCGGGATGTCGCTGAACGACCCGTTGCTCTCGTCGATCCGGACGAGATCGTCGCCATCGGCAGCATCGAGGTCGATTCGCTCGATTTCCTCACGCGCGACGTCGAAGTCCGCGTACGCGTCGTCACCGACGTCGATCTGGAGGACGCCGGGCCTCCCCGCCTGCAGTCGAAGCGCGATCCTGTCGCTCCGCTTGGAGCCCTCGATCGACAGCAGGCCGTTCTTGAGCTTCGGGTGCTTGACTTGAGCCGGCGCGGCACCCGCCTGACCGGCACCGATCCCAGCCGCGACCGCGAGGGCGGCGACGACCAGGGCTGCAATCTGCGTGATCCTCTTCATGACGACTCCCTTCCGATGAGTTGACCTTGTGGGGCTAGAGACACCGGCGAGCGGCGTCTATTCCCGGTCCTCTCGTCGCGGCGGGAATAGCCGCGCCCGAAGGGGGTCGTTCAAACTGTGAGATCGATGAGACGCGAGGACAGAAGCGGCGATCAGGACGTCCCCGAGCTGGCGGCGCTCGCGGACGGATCGCTCGCGCCCGATCGTCGGGCAGCGCTCGAGGCACGGGTGGCCGCATCCTCGGAGCTCGCCGACCGGCTCGCCGAGCAGCAGCGGGCGGTCGCGCTCGCGCGGAGCGCTGCGGACGAGGTCGAGGCGCCGGTGACTCTGCGCGAACGCGTCGAAGCTCAGCGACACGGACGCCGAGCAGCGACGCCGCGCAGGCTCGTCCTGATCACGGCGGCCGCAACCGCGGTGCTCGCGGTCGCAGTCGGACTCAGCGTGCTCGGATCCGACGCGTCTCCGGAGAGCTTCCGCGCGGCTCTCGGTCCGACCACGCTTCTCCCCGAGGCCGGCGGCGAGGCGGCACTCACGAAGACGTCCTCCGGCTGGCGGATCGAGCTCGACGCCACCGGACTTCCTCGTCTGGAGAACGGGCGCTTCTACCAGGCCTGGCTGCGCGATACGGCGGGCGTCAGCGTTCCGATCGGGACGTTCAACGAGAGCCGCGAGGTGACGCTGTGGGCGGGTGTCTCGCCCGAGGACTTCACGACGCTCACCGTTACGCGCGAGCGAGCCGACGGAGATCAGGCCTCGTCGGGCGAGACGGTGCTCGTCGGCGAAGTTGACACCGACTAGGAGGGCTTAGCGGCCCTCGATTCGCCGCACGACCTGTTGCCGCGCCCGGTAGAGGCGGCTCATCACCGTGCCCTCGCGGATGCGCAGCGCGCGTGCGGCTTCCTTGTACGAGAGGCCGGTGACATCGACCGCCACGAGGACGTCGCGGTAGTCCTCGGGAAGCGCCGCGATTGCCGCGTACAGCTCACGCGCCTCGAGCGCCGCCTCGGGCCCTTGCGCGTGCGGGTCTGCGACGAGGTCGAGCTGATCGGGCAGCGCGTCGGGACGGAGCCGGCGGCGCTCCGAACGCTTCTGGTTCAGGAAGGTGTTGCGCAGCGTGCGCAGGAGGTAGCCGAGGTCGTCCTCGTTGCGGAGCAGGCGCGGGCGGCGGAGCACGCGCGCATACGTCTCCTGTACGAGGTCTTCGGCGTCCTCACGGGAGCCGGAGAGCGCCCAGGCGGCCCGGTAGAGCCGGTCCAGGTGGTCTCCAAGCCGGGCGGGGTCGAGAACTCGCTCCATCGGAAGTGGCCTGTGGCAGGCGGTGCGTCCGAGCGAGCATAGAGCCGGGCTGCTCCCGCCCCGGTTGCCGCGTCACTCTCCGGACGCCTGTCCCGCAACGGCGGGCACGGCATCGGGCTGACCGACCATGACGTCCGACGGAGACCTCTCTCGCCGACTGAGGAAGAGCAGCGGCACCGCGAGGATCTCGATCGCGGCTCCGATCACGTACGACGTCGAATAGCTGTACACGTCGGCCGACTTGCCGAGAACCGGCTGCACGACGACGCCCCCGCTGCTGCCCATCAGCGAGTCGAACGACAACACCGTGGCGCGCTGCTGCGAGGGGATCATGCCGTTCAGGTACGCCTGCCGGATCGGCATCAGCGCGGCGAAGATCATCCCCCAGATCACGAGCAGGAAGAGAGCGACCCAGAACGCATCGGTGAACCCGAGCAGCAGGAGCACCAGCGCGCTGGCGGACGTCCCGAGGATCAGTGGCGACGTCCGCCGATGGAAGAGCGCCCGGATCCGGGGAGCGAGGTATCCGCCGACGATCTGCGAGCCCGCGACGATGGCCGCGGCGAGCCCGGCGATCGAGTACGCCTCAGGGTCTCCCCAGAGCTCCAGGAGATACGGCTGCATCGCGTAGAACGCGTAGATGCCGACGCCTGCCGTGAACGGTGCGGCCAGCATGACCCAGCGAACCGGCGGATTCCTGAGGCCACCATCGAGTGACGTGACGAGCACGTGGCGCATCGCGCCGAGCGGGGAGCTTCCTCTGTCGGGCGTGAAGCCGCGATCGAACATCAGCCGGAAGGCCACGCCGAACATGACGAGCAGCACCCCGACGCGAAGCAGGAACGGCACGCCGAGCGTCGTCACTTGCGCGATGACGCCGCCGGCGACCGAGCCGCTGAGCATCGCCGCTCCGGACACCATCTGACCGCGCCCGAAGACGGCCTCCAGGTCGCCCTCGTAGCGCGCCCACGACATCGCGTCCACGAGCCATGCCTCCACCGCACCCGAGAAGAACGTGAAGCCGAGTCCGAGCAACACCGAGACGGCCGCCCACGCCCAGAACGGCGACTCGACGACCCACAGGAAGTAGTAGAGAAGCGTCGCTCCCGCGAGCGTGATCGTCCCGAGGAGGAACGACATCCGGCGCCCCCACGTGTCGGCAACGACTCCGGTCGGCACCTCGAAGATCACCATTCCGACCGTGTAGAACGCGTTCGCGGCGAACGCCTCGAGGTTGCTCAGACCGGCGTCGAGCAGGAAGAGCGTGTTGATGCCCCAGATGAACGACGCTGCGATCGTGTTGCCGAGGATGAGCGTCAGGTACGTGCGCTGGATGCGG
>DASUCI010000189.1:0-4387 GCA_035762825.1 Gaiellaceae bacterium
CGCGCGCACGCGAGCATCGCGACCGGCAGGCCGGGCCCCATCCCCATGTAGATGCCGACCGGCGTGCCCTTGCCGACGCCGAGCGCCTTCAGCCCGTTCGCCGCGCGGACGACCTCGTCGAGCAGCTGCCCGTACGTGATCGCGACGCGCTCGGCATCGTTCCCGGTGGGCTCGCCCTCGTAGTAGAAGGCCACGCGGTCGCCGAGCCCCGCCTCGACGTGGCGGTCGAGGCAGTTGTAGGCGACGTTGATCTTCCCGCCGCCGTACCACTTCGCGTACGGCAGCTCCCACTCGAGCAGGGACGTGAAGGGCTCGAACCACGTGACCCGCTCTCGACCCTCCCGCTCCCAGAACTCCTCGAACGGGATGTCGTAGATCTCCGGCCTGGCGTTCGCCTGCGCCGCGAACTCCGGGGGTGGCGGATACCTGCGGTCTTCCTCGAAGAGCGTCTCGATCGCTTGGTCGCTCATGGCCGCCGATCCTAACGCCGTCGGTAGAGTCTTCCGCGGTGGATGCCGACCTTCGCGCCCTGAAGGAACGACTCGCCGAGATCTCCGATCTCGCCCGAGCCGGCAGCGTGCTCGCCTGGGACCAGAAGGTCACGATGCCCGAGGGCGGCCATCCCGCCCGCGCCGATCAGCTGGCGACGCTGAGCAAGGTCGTGCACGAGCGGTTCGTGGACGAGGAGCTGGGCCGACTCCTCGAGCGCCTGCGCCCGCTCGAGGAGTCGCTCGACTACGACTCCGACGACGCGAGCCTCATCCGAGTCACACGCCGCGACTGGGAGAAGCAGCGCCGCGTCCCGACGGAGCTCCGCGTCGAGCTGACACGCGCGGCCGCACTCGGGAACCAGATCTGGATCGAGGCCCGCGCCACCAACGACTTCGCGAAGTTCCTGCCGGCGCTCCAGCGCAACCTCGAGCTCAAGCGAAAGTACGTCGACTGCTTCGAGTGGCAGGACTCGCCGTACACGCCGCTGCTCGACGACTTCGAGCCGTACATGCTCACGTCGGAGGTGGCGGACGTCTTCGGGACGATCCGGCCTGTTCTCGCCGAGCTCGTGCAGCAGGCGCCGCCTGTCGACGCGGAGTTCTTCGAGCAGTCATTCGAGGCGGAGAAGCAGGAGGAGTTCTGCAAGCGGGTCCTCGACACGCTCGGGCTCGAGCGAGGCTCGTACCGGCTCGATCCGACGGTTCATCCCTTCTGCACGTCCTTTTCGAACCGCGACGTGCGCATGACGACGCGCTACAACGAGACGGGCATCGACGCGCTCTGGTCGACGATGCACGAGGCGGGACACGGCCATTACGCCCACGGAATCGCGGACTCCCTGCAGCGAACCACGTTGGCCACCTCGCCGTCGCTCGGCCTCAACGAGTCGCAGAGCCGTACCTGGGAGAACCTCGTCGGCCGCTCACGCCCGTTCTGGCTCCACTGGTACGAGCCGCTCTCCGAGACGTTCCCCTCGCAGCTCGGAGACGTCGACCTCGACGCGTTCCTCGCGGCCGTCAATCGCGCCGAGCCCGGCCTCATCCGCGTCGAGGCCGACGAGACGACGTACAGCCTGCACATCATCCTTCGGTTCGAGCTCGAGCAGCGGCTCATCGAGGGCTCGCTCGACCCCAAAGACCTCCCGGAAGCGTGGAACGCGGGCATGGCGGACCTCCTCGGCGTCGAGGTGCCAGACGACACGCATGGCGTGCTGCAGGACATCCACTGGTCGCAGGGCGGCATCGGGTACTTCCCGACGTACGCGCTCGGCAACGTGATCTCGCTGCAGATCTGGATGTCGGTCCGCGAGGCGCTCCCCGACCTCGACGCGCAGATGGAAGCCGGCGAGCTCGGCGAGCTCGCGACGTGGCTTCGCGACAACCTCTACTCGCTCGGCCGCAAGTTCACGCCGAAGGAGACGATCGAGCGGCTGACCGGATCGCCGACGATCGATCCGCAGCCATACCTCGCATACCTGCGCGAGAAGCTCGCAGCCCTCCCAGCCGGTGCCTGAAGCCGTCACGCTCGTCGTCAACGGCGAGGAGCGCTCGCTCGAGATCGAAGGCCGAACGCTCCTCGTCCACGCGCTCCGCGAAGGCCTCCAACTGACGGGCGCGCACATCGGCTGTGACACGAGCCAGTGCGGCGCGTGCACCGTGCTCCTCGACGGGAGCGCGGTCAAGAGCTGCACCATGCTCGCGCACCAGGCCGAAGGGCGCGACGTCACGACGATCGAGGGGCTCGCGCAGGACGGAGAGCTGCACCCGCTCCAGCGCGCGTTCGTCGAGCACCACGGGCTGCAGTGCGGGTTCTGCACCCCTGGCGTGATCCTCACGGCCGCAGACCTGCTCTCGCGGGGAGGGTCTCCGAGCGACGAGGAGATCCGGCGGGCGTTGCGCGGAAACCTCTGCCGCTGCACCGGCTACCAGGGCATCGTCGAGGCGATTCGTGCCGTCGGGGCGACGCCGTGATCCCAGCCGAGACGCGTTACGCCCGCGCCTCCGACCTCGATCAGGCGCTGGAGCTCCTCGCGGAGCCGGATTCGAAGGCGATCGCCGGCGGGCAGTCGCTCATTCCGGTGATGAAGCTGCGCATCGCGCGGCCGTCCCTCGTCGTCGACATCTCGCGGCTCGGCCTCCGCGGCGTCGAGGAACGCGACGGCGAGGTGCACATCGGTCCGCTCACGACTTGGAACGAGCTCGTCGGAGCGGAGGCGCTCCGGCGGCCGGCACTCGCAGCGCTGGCCGAGTGCGCGCGCGGGATCGGCGACTTGCAGGTACGCAACCTGGGGACGATCGGAGGCAGCATCGTCCATGCCGACCAGGCGTCCGACATGCCGGCCGTCCTCCTCGCGCTCGGCGCCCGTCTCGGGCTTCGCTCGCCGAACGGCGAGCGGGAGCTCACGGTCGCCGACGCGCTCGTCGGGCCGTTCACGACCGCTCTCGGGCAGCAGGAGCTCGTGACCGACATCGTGATTCCCACGCCAGCCCCGGGCTCGGGCTCGGCGTATGCGTCCGTCGAGCACCCGGCGTCCGGCTTCGCGCTCGCGGGCGCCGCAGCGCTCGTGACCCCGGACGGCGAGGCGGTGGCGGTGACCGGCGTCGGCGCGACCCCCTTCTTGCTCGCCGGTGACCTGGCAGATGCAGAGATCTTCGGAGACGGCTTCGCATCCGCCGAGTACCGTCGCGAGCTCGCGCGCGTCGTTGCAGACCGTGCCCTGCAAGCCGCGAGAGAGCGCACGAAGGAGGATCGATGAGCACTGCTCGCCTGCGGCTCGCAGTCGTGGGGGAAACCATGTTTCCCCCACGTGCCCCCTTCTTCTCGAAACCGTGGGGAACCTCCCGGTTCCCCACACCCCTCCCCGCTCATCGGCCGAGGTGTGGCCGATGAGCGACACGGTCGGCGTCGCGCGTCCCCGCCTCGATGCACCGGAGAAAGTGACCGGTGCGACGCAGTTCGCCGCCGACGGGTTCGTCCACGGCCTGCTCCACGCCCGTCCCGTGCTCGCGACCGAGCCCCACGCGCGCATCCGTGGCTTCGACAAGGCCGCCGCGCTCGCCGCGCCCGGCGTCGTCGCCGTGCTCACCGCGGCCGACATGCCGATCAAGTCGTCCGGAACCGATCGCACGTCCGAGCCACTTGCGCGCGAGGAGGTCGTGTTCGCCGGGCAGCCCGTCGCGCTCGTCATTGCGGAGACCGAGGCGGCAGCGGAGGACGGCGCCGAGCTGCTGGCCGTCGACTACGAGCCGCTCGAGGCGGTCGTCGACGTCGAGGCGGCGATGCAGCCTGGCGTCGCCCTCGCCCGCACGGTCGAGGAGTCGGACGACGAAGGCGGCGACCTCGAGTCGGTCCACGGCCAGGTCGACAAGGGTCAGGAGGACGACCCCGGCGAGCAGCTCTCCGGAAACGTCCTCGACCGTGTCACGCGCGAGCAGGGTGACGTCGCAGCAGCGTTCGCGGCCAGTGATGCCGTGGTCGAAGGAACGTTCCGGACGCCGTGGGTGTACCAGGCGTACATCGAGCCGCAGGTGTGCACCGCCTGGCTCGAGCCGTCGGGAGCGCTGGTCGTCTCGACGAGCACGCAGGGATCGTTCGTCACGCGGCGGGAGCTCGCGCGGGCGTTCGACCTCCCGCTGGACCGCATTCGCGTGATCGCCGAACCCCTCGGTGGCGCATTCGGCGGCAAGTTCGCCCTCGTCGAGCCACTGGCCGTCGGTGCGGCGCTGGCGCTTCGTCGTCCCGTGCGCCTCGTGCTCACGCGCAGCGAGGACTTCGCCGCCACGAACCCGGCCTCCGCACAGGTCTCGCACCTGAAGGTCGGCGCGCGCGCCGACGGGACGCTCACGGCAATCGAGGCGCGGATGATCGTCGACCGCGGCACGAATGCCGGCTGGGG
>DASUCI010000190.1:0-5118 GCA_035762825.1 Gaiellaceae bacterium
CGTGCCGGCGGCGCCGGACACGTAGTCCGCGACCGCCTGGATCTGCTGCTCGTCGAGCGAGTCGGCGAAGGAGGGCATCGCGCCCTGGCCGTTCGTCACGCGGTCGACGACGAGGTCCTGCGGCGGCCGCGACTCGTCGAGGTTGGGCCCGACGGCACCGCTCGTCCCTGCGTCGGCGAGCGTGTGGCACGAGCCGCAGTTCGCGCTGAAGATCGACTTCCCGTCGGTCGGCTGCTCGGCCGTGACCCCCGTACCCGCGACCGCGCCGACGTACGTGGCGACGTCCTCGATCGCGCCGTCCTGATCATCGACGCAAAACGTGTCGCCTTCCACGTCGTCACAGCTCGGGAGCGTGCCCATGGGGCCGTCGAGGCCGGGCATGCCGGGAGCGCCGGTGACGGGGTGCTCGATCGGATAGCGGATCTGGCTCGCGACGACCTGCGTGAACGTCTCCGATGTCATTCCCGCCTCGCGAGCCTGCGCGAACGCGTCGTCGAGGTCGGGGCCGATGTTCCCGTTGGTGCCCGCATCGGCGAGCGTGTGGCAGCCGCCGCACCGCTGCTGGAAGAGCTCCTTGCCGGCGCCCTGGCTTCCCTCGCTCGTGTAGCCGCCCGTCCCGCACCCCGAGAGGGCGAGTGCGAGCGCTCCCGCACACACGGTGACGACGAGTAGCAGGCGCCTCACGGGAGGCGAGTCTAACCGTGAGTCGCTAGCCGCTACTCCCGAACTGCTTGTACTGCTTGAGGATCCGGCGGACCTCGGGAGCCGTCGGGTCGTCGGGTGCGAGCCTCAGGAACGCTTCGTATGCCGCGATCACGGTGGCCGTGTCGTTCGCCGACTGCGCGGCCTGGGCGAGCTCGAGCTGCACCGTGGGGTCCTTCGGCTGGAGCGCGGCGATCCTCCTGTACTGCTCGACCGCCTGCGCCGCCGCCGTCTGGATCTCCGATGCAGCCGCCGAGATCTGCTGGTCGTAGGACGTGCTCACCGCGTTCGTGATCGGGTCCGGCGCAAGGGGACTGCCGCCGAGCTGGAAGATGGTGTCCCGGATCGAGCCCGGAGCGAGGTAGTCGGAGCGCACCTGGTAGATCTGGGCGCGCTCTTGCGCCGTGGACGCCTGCTGCAGATACAGGGCAGCGAGCTCCCGGAACCCGTCCGCATCCTTCGGCTTGAGCGCGACGTAGTTCGTCATCGCCTCGATCGCCTCGTCGGTGTTCCCCTCCGCCTGGTGCGCGGTCGCCAGGTCCTTGAACGCCTGGGCGTCCTTCGGGTTGTCGAGCACTCGCTGCTCGGCGTCGGAGATGGACGGCACGCCGCTCCCCGCACCGCCTTCTGCGAGGTTGCCGAGGCCGATGCCTCCGGCCCCGATGCCGAAGAGCACGAAGCCCAGCCCGAGCGCGAGAGCGAGGAAGAGGAACATCCACTTCGCATGCCTGCGAAGCCTCGGGAAGAACATGGTGTCCTCGATTACGACGTCTCTGCGTCCTGCAGCAGCCGGCCTCGCGCTCTGCGCGCGGCGTCGATCAGCTCGAGCCATGTCTTCCCTCCCTTCTCATACCGCGGTGTACCGGACACGAGAGTAGCGACGACGCTCTGAGGGGCTCCGCCGAGAACCGCTCCCGTAACAGGATCTTCCCATGGTACGAACGACGTGTCGGCGAGGGACAGAACGGTCAGGTCCGCCTTCTTCCCGGGCACGAGCGAGCCGATCTCGTCGCCGAGCCCGAGTGCGCGGGCTCCTCCCAGCGTGGCGAGCTCGAGCGCGTCCGCGGCTGCCAGCGCGTCGGGTCGGCCCTCGCGCGCACGTGCTCCGACGATCGCCGCCCGCATCTCGTCGAACATGTCGAACGACGGCGTCGACGCGGGGCTGTCGGTCGCGATGCAGACGCGGATGCCCGCGTCGCGCAGAGCCCGCAGCGGCGCCACCCCGCAGCCGAGGATGCCGTTCGAGCGTGGGCAATGCGCGACGGCGACGTCGTGCTCTGCGAGCAGGGCGATTTCCTCCTCGTCGGCCTCGACGCAGTGCGCGGCGATGACGCTCGAGCCCAGCAGCCCCGCGTCCGCGAGCGCGCGGATCCCGGTGGTCCCCGGGGGTGGCACCAGCATCTCGGCGAACGACTCCCACGCACCGGTGCCGGAGCGCAGGAACTGCGTCTCGGCGGCGCTCTCCGCGAGGTGCGTCGCGATCGGCAGGTCGAGCTCGGCGCATGCCTGGTAGAGCTCGATCGTGCAGGTGTACGGGGCGTGGGGGGAGATCCCGAGCCGGACGGTTTCGGGCAGATCGTCGAGCCGCTCGCGCATCGGCTCGAACCGCTCCCGGATCGGTGCGTCGTCTTCGCCGAACACCTCGAGGTAGACGGTTCCGCGAAGCCCCAGATCGGCGCAGGCCGTCGCCGCGGCGCCGCTGAAGCTGCAGTCACCGACGGTCGTGATGCCCGAGCGGAGGCAGTTGAACGCGCCGAGCCGCGCGCTGGCCTCCATGTCGGCGCGGTCGATGCGCGCCTTGCGCTGCACGTGCAGCCCGATCCAGTCGGCGAAGCCGAGACCGTCGCCGAAGCCGGCGTAGACCTCGTACTCGAGGTGCGTGTGCGCGTTCACGAAGCCGGGGAGGATCACGGCCTCGTCGTAGTGCACGGAGTCGCCGAGCTCCTCGCGCGGTCCGACCGCGGCGATCGTGCCGCTTGCGTCGTCGATCTCGACGGCACCGTCGCGGATCGGCGCGCCCTCGACCGGGACCAGCCAGTCCGCCGAGAGGACCGTCACAGCACGCCGGTCTCGGCGAACTCCTCGTCCCAGCCCCGGTTCCAGCGCCGCTCCATCAAGACGGAGAGCCAGATCGACAGCTCGAAGAGGAGCAGGAGCGGGACGACCTCGAACGCGAGCGAGACCGGGTCGACGGTCGGCAGGAGGATCGCGAAGCAGAGAAGTGCCACGAATGCGATGCGGCGGTTCTGGCGCAGCCTGTCGCTGGTCAGGACGCGAAGGCGCACGAGGCCCAGCACGAAGATCGGCATGAGGAAGGCGAGCCCGCCGGCCAGGAGCGTCATCGCGGCGAAGGTGTAGTAGTAGCTCGCGCGGATCTGGATGTCGTAGAGCTCGTCGTCGTACGACGTGAGGAAGTCGAGCGCCCGCGGGAGCACGACGACGTACATGAACGCGACGCCGCAAACGAAGAGCACGCTCGCGACGGCGACGAGCGTGAGGACGACGCGTTCGAAGTGCGGCTGGACGGCCGGCGCCAGGAAGGCCCAGGCCTGCCAGAGGATCACCGGGAGCGCGATCGCGAGAGCGGCGATCAGACTCACCTTCACGGAGGTGGTGAACGGCTCCGTGACCCCGAGCGTGACGAGCCTCTTGTCCTCGGGGAGCGGCCCCGTGAGCCACTCCATGATCTGCTCGTGAAACGCGAACGTGACGAGGAAGATCGGGATGATCGCGACCAGCGCGATGATCAACCTCGACCGCAGCTCGTCGAGATGCTCGACGAGCGTCGCCTCCTCACCGTGGTCGAGACGGCGCGGGAGCCACCGGCGGAGCACGCGAGAACGCTCCTAGCTGACGGTTTCCCGCTCCGCCCGCGTCTCCGACTCACCGGTCGCCGAGTCGGGATCGGGCGATGCTGTGGGAAGCTCCGCGTGCGTCGGCGTCGGTGTGGTCGTCGAGACGGACTCCTCGACCCCGGTCACCGAGTCCTTGAACTCGCGCATCCCCTTGCCGAGCGAGCGGCCCATCTCGGGCAGGCGCTTGGCTCCGAAGATGAGCAGGAGCACGAGCAGCAGAATCAGGATCTCCCAGATCGAGACGCCGAACGGCACGGGGCCAACCTTACCACCGGGCTGGAGGGCGAACCGTTGCGGGTACCATGCGTGAGACGGGCGGCCGGCCTGGCCACTCGAATCCAGGAGGTTCTTCCCTTTCGCATGGCACAGCTCGAGATCAGGAATCTGCACGTCGCTTTGGAGGACGGCACAGAGATCGTCAAGGGTGTCGACCTCGAGGTCGACCTCGGACAGAAGCATGCGGTCATGGGCCCCAACGGGTCGGGCAAGTCGACACTCGCCTACGCGCTGATGGGTCATCCCGCGTACGAGGTCACCGAGGGGCAGATCCTCTTCGACGGCGAAGACGTGACGGAACTGGGAGCCGACGAGCGAGCCCAGCGTGGTCTCTTCCTTGCCTTCCAGTACCCGCACGCGATCCCGGGCGTCACCGTGACGAGCTTCCTGCGGAGCGCGATCAACGCGAACCGCAAGGCCGCGACGGGGGGCGAGGAGGATCCGGTGCCGATCCCCGAGTTCCGCACCAACCTCCTCGCGGCGATGGAGGAGCTCAAGGTCCCCCGCGAGCTCGCGTCGCGATATCTGAACGACGGCTTCTCCGGTGGTGAGAAGAAGCGCGTCGAGATCCTGCAGATGGCGATGCTGAAGCCGAAGATCGCTGTGCTCGACGAGACGGACTCGGGTCTCGACATCGACGCGCTCAGGATCGTCGCGAACGGCGTGAACAAGCTCGTCGGGCCGGAGACCGGCGCGCTCGTGATCACGCACTACCAGCGCATCCTCGACTACGTCACGCCGGACTTCGTGCACGTCTTCGTCGGCGGGCGCATCGTGGCGGAGGGCGGCCCGGAGCTCGCCCACAAGCTCGAAGCCGAGGGCTACGAGGCCTTCGGTTCGAACGGCAACGGAAGAGGGCCATCATGAGCAGCACCCACGAGACCGACGTCGTCCGCGGGATCCGCTCCGACTACAAGTACGGGTTCTCGAACCCGGACGAGGCGGAGGACTACTTCTTCAAGTCGGGGAGGGGCATCTCGCACGAGGTCGTCGAGGCGATCTCGGAGCACAAGCAAGAGCCCGAGTGGATGCGGCAGTTCCGCCACAAGTCGCTCGACTACTTCCTCGCCCGCCCGATGCCGAGCTGGGGCGCCGACCTCTCGGGGATCGACTTCGAGAACATCTACTACTACATCCGGCCCACCGAGAAGCAGGCCGACTCGTGGGAGGACCTGCCCCCGGACATCAAGGACACGTGGGACAAGCTCGGGATCCCGGAGGCGGAGAAGAAGTACCTCGCCGGCGTCGGCGCGCAGTACGAGTCCGAGGTCGTGTACCACAAGCT
>DASUCI010000191.1:0-3717 GCA_035762825.1 Gaiellaceae bacterium
TCTTCTCGACCGTCGCGGCCGAGCACATGGCGTCGCGCATCCCTGGCGCGGGGCCGGCGGAGATCGTCGCCGGCGCGGGTCACTTCCTCCAGGAGGAGAAGGGCGAGGAGATCGCCGACCGGATCGTCCGCTTCCTCGCCCACGAACGGGCCGCCGTTTGATGGGGCTCCAGCTGTACATGGTCGGCGTCGTCGTCGAGGACATGCCGCGGGCAATCGAGTTCTATCGCCGGCTCGGCGTCACGATCCCCGAGGGCGGCGAGGAGCTCGAGCACGTGGAGGTCGAGATGAGCGGGCTCACCTTCTTCCTCAGCACGAAGCGCGCGCAGGCGCGCTGGGACCCCGCCCAACGGGATCCCGCCGGCGGCGGCTACCGGATCCTGCTCGAGTTCTACGTCGAGACGGCGGAAGCGCTCGACGCCAAGTACGCCGAGCTGACAGGCTACGGCTATGCGAGCCACTGCGCACCCTTCGACGTGAGCCCGACCACTCGCTTCGCGATG
The DNA here is from genome assembly GCA_035762825.1 of Gaiellaceae bacterium. GTDB lineage: Bacteria > Actinomycetota > Thermoleophilia > Gaiellales > Gaiellaceae > GMQP-bins7. The sequence goes on from DASUCI010000191.1 coordinate 503, forward strand.
GTCGACGATCCGGACGGAAACACGATCCTGCTCTCGTCGGCGACGGCCCCCGGCGCCGCCTGAGTCGCCTCAGGCGACCGTCCAGGTGTCGCCGGAGTGGAGAAGCGCGTGGAGCTCGCCCTCGCCCTTCGCTTCCCGCGCTGAGTCGAGCTGCTCGTTCATGAGGTCGTCGTAGACCGGTTGCTCGAGCGCACGAAAGACGCCGAGCGGGACCGCTCCATCCGTCTCATGGGTGAGGCGCGAGAGCGCGAACGCGAGGCTTGCCTGCGGATGTGCGACGTCGTGCACGAGCAACGAGTTCTCGCCCGCCTCCGCGACGTCGACGACACGCAGTGAACCGTCCGGATACTGCTGCACGCCGCGCTCCCCCTCCTCGCCGAAGCGGATGCGCTCGCCGTGCTGGAGGTAGATCCGGTTGCCCTTGTTCTCACGCACGACGTCGAAGGCGCCGTCGTTGTAGATGTTGCAGTTCTGGAGGATCTCGACGAACGCCGATCCGCGATGCCTCGCCGCTGCGCCGAGCACCTCGGTGAGCCCCTTCTTGTCGGTGTCGAGCGCGCGGGCGACGAACGACGCCTCCGCGCCGATCGCGACCGACAGCGGGTTGAACGGATGGTCGAGCGATCCCAGCGGCGTCGACTTCGTCACCTTGCCGAGCTCCGAGGTCGGCGAGTATTGGCCTTTCGTGAGCCCGTAGATCCGGTTGTTGAAGAGGAGGATCTTCAGGTTCACGTTGCGGCGGAGCGCGTGGATGAGGTGGTTTCCGCCGATCGAGAGCGCGTCGCCGTCGCCGGTGACGACCCAGACGGAGAGGTCGGGCCGTGTCACGGCGAGGCCGGTCGCGATCGCCGGCGCGCGCCCGTGGATCGAGTGCATCCCGTACGTCTGCATGTAGTACGGGAAGCGCGCCGCGCAGCCGATCCCCGACACGAAGACGATCCGCTCGCGCGAGAGGCCGAGCTCGGGCATGAACCCCTGGATGACGTTCAGGATCGCGTAGTCCCCGCAGCCGGGGCACCAGCGGACCTCCTGGTCGGACTTGAAGTCCTTCGCGGTCAGCTGGACGAGGTTGCCGTTGCCTTCGGCCATTTTACGAGTCCACCAGCGCGGTGATCGCGTCCGCGAGCTCGGCCGCCCGGAACGGTCGCCCACGCACCTTGTTGTAGCCCACCGCGTCGACGAGATACTGCGCGCGGATCAGCATCCGCAGCTGGCCGAGGTTGATCTCCGGGATGAGGACCTTCTCGTATGCGCGCACGACCTCGCCCGTGTTGCGCGGGAACGGGTTCAGGTGGTGCAGGTGCGCGGTCGCGATCGTGCGGCCCGAAGCGCGCACCCGCCGCGCGGCCGCGCCGATCGCACCGTAGGTCGAGCCCCAGCCGAGCACGAGCGTGTCCGCGCCATCGGGATCGTCGACCTCGAGCTCGGGGATGTCGGCCGCGATCCCGGCAACCTTCGCGGCGCGCAGTCGCACCATCCGGTCGTGGTTCTCGGGGTCATATGAGACGTTGCCGGTCTCGTCCTCCTTCTCGAGACCGCCGATCCGATGCTCGAGGCCCGGCGTCCCGGGAATCGCCCACGGGCGCGCGAGTGTCTCCGCGTCCCGTCGGTAGGGAAGGAAGCGGTCGCCGTCGTTCAGCTCGGTCGCGAACACCGTGTCGATCGCGGGCAGAGAGTCGACATCGGGGATCAGCCACGGCTCCGAGCCGTTCGCCAGGTACGCGTCCGAGAGGAGGAAGACGGGCGTGCGGTACTTCACGGCGATCCGTGCCGCCTCGATCGCGGCATCGAAGCAGCCCGAGGGCGTGGAGGCCGCGACCACGGGCACGGGCGACTCGGAGTTCCGTCCGAAGAGCACCATGAGGAGGTCTGCCTGCTCGGGCTTCGTGGGCATGCCCGTCGAAGGCCCGGCGCGCTGCACGTCCACGATGACGAGCGGGAGCTCCAGTGTCACCGCGAGCCCGACCGTCTCCGACTTGAGGACGATCCCCGGGCCGGCCGAAGTCGTCACTCCGAGCCCCCCGCCGAACGCGGCGCCCAAGGCCGCACCCGAAGCGGCGATCTCGTCCTCGGCCTGGAAGGTGCGGACGCCGAAGTGCTTCAACGCGGCGAGCTGCTCGAGAACGTCGGACGCCGGCGTGATGGGATAGGCGCCCAGGAACAACGGGAGGCCCGACAGCTTGCTCGCCGCCACGAGCCCATAGGTCAACGCCGTGTTGCCCGAGACCTGCCGGTAGGTCCCGGCTGCGGTCGGCGCGGGCGGGATCTCGTACGAGACTGCGAAGTCCTCGGAGGTCTCCCCGTAGTTCCAGCCCGCCTTGAACGCCTTGGCGTTCGCCTCGACGATCTCGGGCCGCTTCGCGAACTTCGTCTCGATGAAGCCGAGCGTCGCCTCGGTCGGCCGGTGGTAGAGCCACGACATGAGCCCGAGCGCGAAGAAGTTCTTCGAACGCTCGGCCTCCCTGGAGGTGACGCCCTCGATCCCCTTGAGCGCTTCCACCGTCATCGACGACAGCGCCACCGTGTGCACGTGGAAGTCGGCGAGCGAACCGTCGTCGAGCGGATTGGACTCGTACCCGGCCTTCTGCAGGTTTCGCTCGTTGAAGGCGTCGGTGTTCGCGATTATCGTCCCACCCTTGGCGAGATCGCCGACGTTGACCTTGAGCGCTGCCGGATTCATCGCGACGAGGACGTCCGGCTGGTCACCCGGCGTGAGGATGTCGTGGTCCGCGACGTGCACCTGGAAGCCCGACACGCCGGGAAGCGAGCCTGCGGGCGCGCGGATCTCGGCCGGGAAGTCGGGAAGCGTGGCCAGGTCATTTCCGAAGACCGCCGTCTCAGACGTGAAGCGATCTCCTGTCAGCTGCATGCCGTCGCCCGAGTCGCCGGCGAACCGGATCACGACCCGTTCGAGATGCTCGACGGGCTTGCTTACAGCCACAGTCGAGGTATAGCTGACGCAGCGGCGGCGGCGCAGCCGCGCCGCTCCTCAGCTGAGGCGGTAAACGATGCGGCCGCGGGTCAGGTCGTACGACGAGAGCTCGATGCGTACGCGATCGCCCGGGAACACCCGGATCCGATAGCGCTTCATCCTGCCCCCCATGTAGCCCAGCGCCTCGTGCCCGTTGTCGAGCCGGATGCGAAACATCCGGCTGCGGAGGGCCTCGATGACCTCACCCTCGACTTCGAGCTTCTCTTCCTTCTCTTTCATCCAG
>DASUCI010000192.1:0-2741 GCA_035762825.1 Gaiellaceae bacterium
GCCTGTCCTCGAGATCGACGACATCCACCTCTACTACGGGGCCATTCACGCGCTCAAAGGCGTCTCGCTGACGGTGAACCAGGGCGAGATCGTCACGCTCATCGGTGCGAACGGCGCAGGCAAGTCCTCGACGCTGCGCGCGATCAACGGGATCAATCGCCCGCGCGACGGCCGGATCCGCTTCGAAGGGGAGGACATCACACAGAGGTCCTCGCACAGGATCGTCAAGAGCGGGATCGCACAGAGCCCCGAGGGTCGCAGGCTCTTCCCACGGATGAGCGTGACCGAGAACCTCGAGATGGGCGCGTTCCAGCGGACGGACAAGGAGAACTTCGCCGAGGACATGGAGCGTGTCTTCGAGCTCTTCCCGCGCCTGAAGGAGCGACGCACGCAGAAGGCGGGGACGATGTCCGGTGGCGAGCAGCAGATGTGTGCGATCGGCCGCGCGCTGATGGCGCGGCCGAAGCTCCTGCTCCTCGACGAGCCGTCGATGGGGCTGGCACCGATCTTCGTCGAACGCATCTTCGAGACCGTCGTCGAGGTGAACAAGCAGGGCACGCCGGTTCTCCTCGTCGAGCAGAACGCGCTCATGGCGCTCGACGTCGCGAAACGCGGCTACGTCATGGAGACCGGGCGTATCGCCCTCGAGGGGCCGGCGGACGAGCTCAAGACGAACGAGCAGGTCCGCAAGACCTATCTCGGCGAGGGGTAGGGGCGAGGCTCGCCGCGCTCTCCGACCAAGAGCGGGGCATACGGGGGCGCCAGCAGGATCCCGACGCGCGCGCCGCTCCCGGCGACGCCGTGAGCCATGTCGAGCGCGCTCGTCACGGAGTGGCTGGGCACGAACCCGAGCGCGCGCGCCGCGACGGCATCTCGGCTGCCCGCGACGATCACGCGGCCGAGGCGTGAGAGGGCGGGTTGGCATCCGGCCCAGTCGGCGTGAGGCAGGAGTGGATGGCAGGCGTGGCCGTCGCGGTACGCCCGCAGGGCTCGCTCGTCGGAGGCAGCGAGGGTCTCCGCAGCGGCGAGCGACTCTCCCGCGCGGAGCTCTTCGAACAGCGCGCGATAGGGCGCCTGCGTGCCGTGCGCGAAGGATCGCGTGAGGGAGTGCACGAGGACGAGCGTTCCTCCCGGCCGAACCGGGAAGCTGTCGCGCCACTGCCGCAGCGCGTGCCCGAGTGCGACCCAGGCCGCCGTGATCGGGTTCAGCGGCTCGCGCGGGATGTTGACGCCGGCCCAGGGCACGCCCACGACGAGCGCGTCGAGTGGCTCCTCGAGCCGTATCCCGCGAAGCTCGATCGTGCGCACGAGGGCCTCCACGTGCGCGACGGACGGCGGACCGGCGAATGCGGCCGTCGCGGCGATCGTTCGATTCTGATCGCGCAAGATTCCTCGCCGGACAGCGCCCGGCAGGAGGGAGTAGAGGCGACGGAAGGGCGAAGTCCGCACGTGCTCGAGTGAGGCGGGCTCGTGCGGGTAGCCGCGGAATCGTCCCGCGAGCCGCGGGTGGTCGAGAACGAGCGCGACGCCCGCAAGGCCCGTGCGCGCTGCGACGGCCGCCTCGACGGCGAGGGCCAGCTGCCACACGGGCTCGCCCGACGCCTGGACGAGCGAGCGAGCCACCGCGGCGCGCCTCACGGTGTGCGCGTCGCACGCCGCGAGCAGTGCGCCGGGGCCTCCGTGGACGACCGTCTCGGCCGACGACACGACGAGGACGAGATCGGCGTCGGTCACGGCCGGATTGATGCGCGTCTCGCCGACGAGAGGGACGAGGTCGGATGCCGCCGCGTCATGGACGAGCACGCGTCCGTGGAAGGCGCGCGCCTGGGGAGGCGGAAGGAGGCGCTCGAGCTCCGGGCGTCCCACTCGCCGCGCGAGCCCTCCCGCGACCAGGAGCGTGATACCGGCATCGTCGACGCCGAGCCGCTCGAGTGCTTCCAGCACCGTCGCGACCGCCGCGGGTCGCGGATCGATCTGGGCGCCGGGCGCCGGAAGCCCCGGGGGTTCCACGACCACCGTGACGCGGGAGTCGCGGGTGACGAGAGACTCGAGCGGCTGACCTGCAAGCGGGAACGCCAGGGCATCGCGGACTGCGGCCGCGACATCGACGACCCGTGCAGGCGGAGCCGGCGGATGGAGGAGAACGTCTCCGTCCCGGATCGGGACGTTGACGATCCGCGAGCCCGAGAGGAGCGGGACGCGTCTCACGTTGCAATCCAACCAGCCGCGTCGTACCGTCCCGCTCGAGGAGGTGCCCGATGCCCGAGACGTACTCGAACGGCGTGTGGCTGGTGAAGGAGGGTCAGGAGGACGAGTTCGTGGCCGCCTGGCGCGAGTTCGCGGCGTGGGCGGGCGAGCAACCCGGCCTCGGCACGATGCGGCTCGTACGCGACGTCCGCGACCCGTCGCGGTTCATGAGCTTCGGTGCCTGGGAGAGCTTCGAGGCCCAGCGGGCATGGAAGGACACGGACGAGTTCCGCCGGCGGATGAACCGCGTCCAGGAACACGTCGCGGAGTTCACGCCGTCGGTCTTCGAGCTCGTCGCCCAGGTCGACTGAGCGCCCGTAGAGTTGGGGCGTGAGCCCCAAGACGCTGACGGGAGAGGAGCTCGTCCTCGACGACGGGCCTGCCCACGAGTCCGAGCTCTTCCTCGTCGACGGCAACAACCTCGCGTACCGCGCCTTCTTCGCCCTGCCCGAGGAGCTCCAGACGACGGACGGCCAGCCGACGAACGCGCTCCT
>DASUCI010000193.1:0-4821 GCA_035762825.1 Gaiellaceae bacterium
TCGTCGCGGACGAGGAAGAAGATCAGCATGTCGACGGACGGCGCCATGTGCACGCGGCGCGATGCGCTCGCGACGTACTCGGCCTGCTTGGTCAGCGAGACGCCCAGGAAGATGTCGGGCGGGTTCGTCTGGTACCCGAACTCGGTCAACCAGATCCGCTTGCGCCCGAGGTTCTTGCGGACGAGGCTCAGGAGCCGCTCGAGGTCGGCCATGGCGATCGTCGTGCAGTTGCGGCATGCGGGCCCCCACGGCGTCTCCACCTGCGGCTGACCCGGGTACGGATGGTGGGCATAGGCATCGAGACGTGCGCGCGAGGAGCCCATCGCCTTGATCCACGACACCGGCGAGGTCCCGCCGGAGCCGGCGCGCGGCGCGGTCATCCCACCACCGACCTGCGCCGAGGGGATCGCGGCGTGGATCTGCGCGTACGCCGGGTTCAGCAGCTTCCGCACGTACGTCGCCGCACTCGTGGGTTGCAGCCACTGCGCGCGATTCGGCTCGTTCCAGATCGTCCACAGGCGCACCCAGCGGTACCGGGTTGCCGCGGCGCGTGCAAAGTCGCCGAACGCCGCGCCCGAGCTCGGCGCCCAGTTCGGTGCGCGGCGGCCGTTCGCCCAGCGCGGCGTCCCGTAGAGCGTCACGAGCGGTTGGATGCCGTGCCGGCGAAGCCCACGCAGCACGGCATCCGTAGAACGCCAGTCGTACGCGGGATCCGTCGGGTCGCGCGGCACCAACGGGCGCTCGTCAGCGACGACGTCCCAGCGCACGGTGAAGCGAACGACGTCGACCCCGAGGCGGTCGAGCTCGTCGAGCCGCGACTCCAGCGTGCCCGGGCCGTGTGCGAGCCACGCGTCGTCCTGCACGCCGTAGAGCGCGCCAGGCGCGGCGTGCGCGGGGTTCGCGAGAACGAGGGCCGCGAAGAGCCCCGAGACCAGCACGAGCAGCCTCACGAGGAGTCCCTGTGCGAGTAGAGCGCCCGCGAGATGTCGTCCTTGGCCGTCGTGTACGCGCGCAGGTCCTCCGGCATCGTGTCGATCGCTGCCTCGTAGCACGGGTCCGGGTACGTCCGGTCGATCCGGCCGTCCGACCAGTCCGTGAGCACCGCCTTCCCACACGCTCGTTCCACGTGAGCCTGGCCGCCGAACGATCCGCAGCCAGGGAGCAGCGCCGCGGCAGCGCCGAGCGCGAGCACGATCAGTCCCCGACGGCCCATGTCTGCTTCTTCCCGGCCACGTATGAGAGGAAACGCCGAAGGGCGGTAAGAGGTTTGTAAAACGTCGGAGTCGGAGAGGGATCCGCCGCGCTCGCGCAAGGACTAGGATCGCGCCGGATGGACCTCCGAGACACGCCGGACGAGGCCGGCTTCCGCGCCGAGCTGCGCTCGTGGCTCGAAGAGAACCTCCCGGAAGGCCTGCAGGGCCACCGCGGAGGGGCAACTCGCTTCGAGGGGCCGGAGATGCGCGCGTGGAGCCGCGCGCTCCACGAGGCCGGCTACGCCGGGCTCACGTGGCCGGAGGAGTACGGCGGTGGCAGCGCGCCCTACACGCACCAGGCGATCTTCCTCGAGGAGATGGCGCGCGCCGAGGCGCCTCCGCACATCGGCGTCATCGGGATCGGCATGGCCGGTCCGACGATCATCGCGCACGGCACCGAGGACCAGAAGTCGCGGTACCTCGCGCCCCTGCTCGCGGCCGACGAGATCTGGTGCCAGGGCTTCTCCGAGCCCGGCGCCGGCTCAGACCTCGCAGGCGTGCGCACGAGCTCGCGACTCGACGACGGCCACTTCGTGGTCAACGGCCAGAAAGTGTGGTCGTCGTTCGCGCACATCGCCGACTTCTGCATCCTCCTCACGCGCTCCGACGCCGACTCGACGCGCCATGCGGGACTGACATACCTCGTCGTCGACATGCACGCGCCGGGCGTCGAGGTACGACCGCTGCGCCAGATCACGGGCGAGGCGGAGTTCAACGAGATCTTCTTCTCGGACGTGCGCGTCCCCGCCGAGAACCTCCTCGGCGAGATCGGGGGCGGCTGGCAGGTCGCGATGACGACGCTGCTGCACGAACGTGGCACGCTGGGCTTCGCGCTCCAGGCCCAGCTCGAGGTGCAGATCCGCAAGCTCGTCTCGCTCGCGCGGGACCGCGGCGCCGACCCGCTGCAGCGCGACCGCATCGCGCGGGAGTGGACCGAGATGCAGGCGGTCCGCTTCACGAACTACCGCTCGCTCTCGGCGCTCATGAAGACCGGGATGCCAGGCCCGGAGGGCTCGATCTCGAAGCTCGTCTGGTCGGAGGCGAATCAGCGCGTGACGAAGCTCGCGCTCGAGATCCTCGGCCCGGACGCCGCGCTCGGCGAGGAGAACGCACCGTACGGTGGCTACTGGCAGTACCAGCAGCTCCGCAGCCGCGGCAACACCATCGAGGCGGGCACCTCCGAGGTGCTCCGCAACATCGTCGCCGAGCGCGTGCTCGGCCTCCCCTACTCCCGCTAGTGCACCACTAAGCCATGGACTTCACGTTCACACCCGAGCAGGAGGCGCTTCGCGAGCAGGCGCGCGAGTTCCTCGCCGCGACACCCGAGCCGGCGTGGGGACAGCTTGCCGAGCTCGGCTGGACGGGCGTCTCGATTGCCGAGGAGGACGGCGGCGCGGGCCTCTCCTTCCTCGAGGAAGCAGTGCTGTTCGAAGAGCTGGGCCGCGCACTGTACCGCGGGCCCTACTTCGCCACGATCGGGCTGACACTGCCGGCGCTCCCGTCGGAGGATCGCGCTGCGGTCGCGTCCGGCGACACCAGCTGGACCCTCGCCTTCCGCCCGCTCGTCCCCGACCTCGACTCCGCCGAGCACGTCGCGATCGTCGGCGGCGACGGCATCTACGAGCTCGACGGCTGCGAGCGCGAGCTGCTGGCGGCGACCGACGAGTCGCGTCCACTCGGGGTCGTGCGCGGTGGCGAGCCGGGGCGGAGGCTCGCGGGCTCGTCCGTGCTGGCCGAGATCGAAGCTCGCTCGCAGACGGCACTCGCGCTCGAGGCGTGCGGGGTCGCGCGGCTGGCGCTCGAGGATGCGATCGAGTACGCGTCGTCGCGGGAGCAGTTCGGGAAGAAGATCGGCGTGTACCAGGCCGTGTCGCACCCGCTCGCCGATGCGTACACGCGCGTCGAGCTCTCCCGCTCGCTCGCGCTCTGGGCGGCATGGTGCGTCGCGACAGGCGATGCGCAGGCGTCGCTCGCCGCCGCGGCCGCGAAGTCGTACGCCGGCGAGAGCGCCGTCGCCGTCTGCGAGACCGGGATCCAGTCGCTGGGCGGCATCGGCTTCACCTGGGAGCATCGGCTGCACCGCCTGTACAAGCGCGCGCTCGGCATCGAGAGCTTCGGCGCGTCCGGAACGAGGCTCCGCGCCGAGATCGCCGCGTCGCTCATCGACGCCAGCGGTCTGGGGTCTGGCGTCAGCCAGACCCCAGATCAGACCTCTGTCCCGGTCCCACAAGGAGGCTGACGTGGACGGCCTGATGATGGACTACCAGCTCAATGTGCCGGCGATCATGAAGCGCGCGGACGAGCTCTACGGCGGCAACGAGATCGTGAGTCGACTGCCCGACAAGAGCTGGCACACGTATACGTACGCGGACTTCGTCTCGCGCACGAAGAAGCTCATCGTCGCGCTCCGCAAGCTCGGCCTCGAGGACGGAGACCGGGTCGGGACGTTCATGTGGAACCACTCGCAGCACCTCGAGGCGTACATGGGCGCTCCCGTCGGCGGCTTCGTCACGCACACCCTGAACCTGCGCCTGCACCCCGACGACAACACGTACATCGCGACGCACGGCGGCGACCGCGTCATCCTCGTCGACAAGACGCTGTGGCCGCTCGCCGAGCAATTCGTCCCGCGCTGCAACTTCGATCACGTGATCGCAGTCGGGGCCGGGCCCGCGCCGGACGGCACGACCGACTACGAGGAGCTGCTCGCAGACGCCGACGAGTCCGACTTCTCGTACCGGGACCTGCCCGAGAACACCGCCGCCGCGATGTGTTACACGAGCGGCACGACCGGCCGGCCGAAGGGCGTCCTCTACTCGCACCGCGCGATCGCACTGCACGCGCTGACCGTGCTGGCCTCGCTCGGCATCTACGCCGACGACGTGTGTCTCCCGGTCGTCCCGATGTTCCACGCGAACGCCTGGTGCTTCCCGTTCTCCTCCACGCTGACCGGCGTCAAGCAGGTCTTCCCCGGCCCGCACATGGATCCCGAGACACTGCTCGACGGGTTTGCGGAGCAGAAGGTCACCGTGACCGCCGGGGTGCCGACGATCTGGATGGGAATCCTCCAGGCTCTCGACGCGAACCCGGGGAAGTGGGACCTCTCCTCGATCCGGTTCATGACGGTCGGCGGCGCGGCGCCGCCGCGGGCGATGATCGAGGCCTTCGGCGAGCGGCACCGCCTCCACGTCGTCCACGGCTGGGGCATGACCGAGATGAGCCCGGTCGGGACGATCTCGGGCGCACCCGGCCAGGAGACGGGCCTGCCGAAGGACGAGGCGTACTCGCGCCGCGCGCTGCAGGGGCTGACGATTCCGTTCGTCGAGATCCGTGCCCGCGGCGCCGACGAGCTCGTTCCGTGGGACGGCGAGACGATGGGCGAGCTCGAGGTGCGCGGCCCGTCGATCTCCTCCGCGTACTTCGAGTCGGACGAGGGTGCCGACCGCTGGACGGCCGACGGCTGGTTCAGGACCGGCGACGTGGTCACGATCCATCCCGACGGCTTCGTCGAGGTGCAGGACCGCGCCAAGGATCTCGTCAAGTCGGGCGGCGAGTGGATCTCCACCGT
>DASUCI010000194.1:0-7057 GCA_035762825.1 Gaiellaceae bacterium
AGGCGCGCTGCCAGCATCGCGCCGAAGGCGTCGAAATCCGTGTTCCCGTGCGTCGCAATGACCTGTTCGGCGCGCATAGAGGCATTGTCGCCGTCGACTGGCTTGCCCCGCAGAGGTGGGACTCGGCTAACGCCGACTCCCACCTCGCGACATTCCCTGAAGGCGGCCGCTTTCGCGGCCGCGTCCCTGCTTCGTTCGTCGGTCAGACGTGCGCCACAGCCTCGATCTCCACGAGCGCGCCGCTCGGAAGGCCCGAGATCTGCACGGTCGAGCGCGCCGGGGGGCGGTCGCCGACATGCGCCGCATACACCTCGTTCATCGCCGCGAAGTCGCCGAGATCCATGAGGAACACCGTCGTCTTGACGAGCCTGTCCAGCCCGCTGCCCGCCGCCTCGAGGATCGCACCGAGGTTCGCCATGATCTGCTCGGTCTGCTCGGCGACGCCTGCCCCTGCAAGCTCCCCGGTCTCGAGCGCGATCCCGAGCTGGCCCGCGACGAACACGAGCTCCCCGACCCGGATCGCCTGGTTGTACGGCGCTCCCTGAAACGGGCCGGGAGCCCCGTCGGTGCGAACGACCTGCTTGTCGGCCATCAGCCGTCTCCTCTCGTCGCCCGGGCGAGCGCGATGCCCAGGGCCTTGAAGATCGCAGACAGGACGTGCTGCGAGCTCTCGCCCTCGATGAGGCGGACGTGAATCGTCAGGCCGGCTGTGCGCGCGAGCTCGTCCAGCACCGTCGCGGCCAGGTCCGACTGGAGGCCGCCCGCGCGCGTCGAGGAGAGATCTGCGTTCGACACGACGAGCGGACGCCCTGAGCGCTCGACGACGACCATCGCGAGCGCCTCGTCGGCCGGAGCAACGCCGAGCCCGCGCCCGGAGGCCTCCGCGTGCTCGAACAGCGGCTCGAGCGCCTCGCCCAGCGCGGCACCCGCTCGTCCGACCTCGGCCTCGGGCTCGTCGGGCGCGATCTCCAGCGTCAGCCCGAACCCGCCTGCGCCGGCAAGCTCCTCGAGCAAATGGTCGAGCACGGCCACACCGGTACCGATCCGCGTCTGGCGCCCGCCGAGATCGACCTGAGCGGCGCCCGCGCTCGTCACAGCTCGCTGCGCTCGATCGCGGCACCGAGGTCGCGCAGGCGCTCGTCGATGCGCTCGTAGCCACGATCGATCTGCCCGATGTTGCCGATCGTCGACGTTCCCTCGGCGCACAGGGCGGCGATGAGCATCGCCATCCCTGCGCGGATGTCCGGGCTCTCGAGCCGCTGAGCGTAGAGCCGGGCCGGGCCGGTCACGACGGCGCGATGCGGGTCGCAGAGGATGATGCGCGCCCCCATCGACACGAGCTTGTCCACGAAGAAGAGGCGGCTCTCGAACATCTTCTCGAAGATCAGGACCGTGCCGTGCGACTGCGTGGCGCAGGTCAGCGCGATCGACGTCAGGTCGGCGGGGAACGCCGGCCACACACCGCTGTCGATCTTCGGAATCTGCCCGCCCAGGTCGTCCACGATATGCAGGTCCTGTCCGGCGGCCACGTGCAACGTGCGGTCGGTGACGTCCATGCGGATGCCGAGCTTGCGGAACGCCGGCACGATCGAGATCAGGTCGTCGGGCTCGACGTCCTCGATCGTGACCTCGCCGCCCGTGACCGCAGCGAGCGCTGCGAAGCTGGCCACCTCCACGTGCTCCGGCCCGATCCGGTGCTCGCCGCCATGCAGCTCCTCGACGCCCTCGATGTGGAGCATGTTCGAGCCGATTCCGTCGATCCGGGCGCCCAGCGAGACGAGGAAGCGGCAGAGGTCCTGAATGTGAGGCTCGCACGCGGCGTTCACGACGCAGGTCCGTCCGTCGGCGAGGACTGCGGCCATGATCGCGTTCTCCGTCCCCATGACGGACGCCTCGTCGAGGAACAGCCGCCGCTTGCCGCGCAGCCCGTCGGTGCGCATCTCGTACGCTCCGTTGAGCGTCACCTCGACGCCGAGCTCCTGAAAGGCATGGATGTGCGTGTCGAGCCGCCGGCGGCCGATAACGTCGCCCCCCGGCGGCGGAACGGTCACGCGGCCGAAGCGCGCGAGCAACGGGCCGGCGAGCAGGAAGGACGCGCGGATCTCTCGCGCGAGATCGGCATCGAGGTCGGTCTTCACGACTCCGCCAGGGTCCACGCGCACCTCGTTGGGGCCTGTCCACTCGACGTCCGCGCCGATGTCGGCGAGCAGCTCGGTCATCGTCTCGACGTCGCGGATCCGCGGGACGTTCTCGAGCCGGACCTCGTCCGAGGCAAGCACGCACGCCGCCAGGATCGGGAGTGCGCCGTTCTTGTTCCCCGAGGCCCGCACGGTGCCGCTGAGCGGCCGGCCGCCCTCGATGACGAACGACTGCATCGCGCGCGCAATGCTACTCGCGGTCTCCACTGGTCTCCTTGTGAGGTCTAGAGGTTTTCGATCTCGAGCGTAGGGATCGCACCGGCGGGCTCGAAGCCGAGCACCTGCGCGTAGAACGAGAGCTCGGCCTCGAGCGAGCCCGCGATGTTCTCTGCCTTGCGGAACCCGTGACCCTCGCCCTCGTAGAGCAGGTATGCGTGGGGGATGCCACGCTCGCGCAGCGCCGCGACGATCAGCTCGGCCTGCGACGGTGGAACCACGCGGTCGTCGGCCCCCTGGAGCACCAACATCGGCGTCGTGATCCGGTCCGTGAAGTGGATCGGGCTGCGCTCCTTGTACAGGTCCGCGCGCTCGGGATACGGCCCGACGAGCGTGTGCTCGTACTCGAGCTCGAACTTGTGTGTCTCACCGCCTGCGAACTGCTCGAGATCGGCGATCCCGAAGTAGGTCGTTCCCGCCGCGAAGACGTCGGTGAAGGTGAGCGCGCAGATCGTGGTGTAGCCGCCGGCACTCCCGCCTGTGATGAGGAGCCGGCCGCCGTCGGCCTCGCCCTCGTCGACGAGGTACCGCGCGGCGTTGACGCAGTCCTGTAGGTCGACCACGCCCCACTGCCCGTTCAGCCGCTCGCGATACGCGCGGCCATAGCCCGTCGAGCCGCCGTAATCGACGTCGACGAAGCCGAAGCCGCGGCTCGTCCAGAACTGAACGCCGAGGCTGAACGTCGCCGTCGCGTTTCCCGTCGGGCCGCCATGACTCTCGACGACCAGCGGAGGAAGCTCGCCCGCGGGCGCGTCGTGGTCCGGGTTCGTGGGCGGATAGAAGAAGGCGTAGGCGGTCCGACCGCCCTCGGTCGGGAACTCGATGAGCCGCGGGGTCGAGAAGTACACCGTGTCCACGGGCGACTCGAGGCTCCTGCGGAGCGGCTCGGTCGCGCCGCTCTCGAGGTCGATTCGGGCAACCTGATGCGGCAGGGTCGCCGAGCCCGCGACGACGATCGCCTGCGTGCCCTCGGCCACGACGTAGGGCGTGCCCCACGAGTCCAGCTCGAGGTCGAGCGGCGTCAGCTCGCCACCGTCGGGGTCCAGGACGCCGAAGTGCGTGAAGCCACCCGAGTCGTAGGCGCACGCCAGGCGGCCGTCGTCGAGGAAGGCGAACGAGCTCGTTCCGAAGGACCAGGCGGGATATCCGAACTCGGCCTCGGCGGGATACAGCGCCGCGCGCTCGCCGTCACGGATCCGCTCGAGATTCCACCAGCCGCTGCGGTCGCTCGCGAACACGAGGTCTCCGGACGGGCTCCAGCTGGGTTGCCAGATCGACTCCTCGCCGTCTCTCCCCGCGACGTGCTCGACGTTCGTCAGCGCTCCGTCGGATGCGAGGTCGGTGACGTGGAGCTCGCAGCCGTCCCAGGGCATCCAGGGGAGGTCCCAGGCGAGGAAGCAGAGCTTCGACCCGTCGGGCGAGATGCGCGGCGACGCGTAGAAGTCGCGACCGCTCGCGATCACGTTCGGCTCGGCGGAACCGTCCGTCGGGAGCACGACGAGCTCGTTCACGACGTCCTTCGAGCTGTCGCTCTCGGCGTGGCGTTCGCGGACGCCGATCCAGAGCGAGCCGTCAGCGCTGATGCGTCCGTCCGCGTAGCGGTGGCGGCGGTCGCCGACGCCGGGCGTGATCGGCACCGGGTCGGCGCCGGGGTCGATCCGATACAGGCGCTGGTCGTCGAAGTTGGAGACGAATGCCGTTCCTCCGTGGATGCAGTACGCGCCGCCGCCGTACTCGTGCACCGACGTCCGCACGTTGAACCCGGCGGGGACGACGTCCTCCGTGGTTCCGTCGGAGTCCCGACGCACGAGCACCACGCGTCCGGCCTCCGAAGCGCGCCCCTCGAGCCACCACACGACACCGAGCTCGATCCAGGGTGCCATGAGCCTGACGCCGGCTTGCGCCACCATGTCCGCCGAGATCGGCGATGACCACGTCCCGTAGGCCGCAGCGGTCTTCTGGCTCACTAGGGGATCCAACGGCGGCGGCTATGGTACTGCGCCATGCGGCCGAGCCGCGAGCAGGCGTGGGAGACGCTCACGCGCTATACGTCGAGCGAGGCGCTGCTGCGGCACGCGCTCGCGGTCGAGGCGTCCGTCGGCCACTACGCGCGCCTGTACGGCGAGGACGAGGAGTTGTGGCGCGCGACGGCCCTCCTCCACGACTTCGACTACGAGATCCACCCCACCCTCGACAAGCACCCGCAGGACGGGGCGCCGATCCTCCGCGAGGAGGGATACCCGGAGGAGCTGATCGAGGCCGTGCTCTCGCACGCGGAGCACCTCGCGCTGCCGCGGGACACGCAGCTGAAGAAGGTGCTGTTCGCATGCGACGAGCTGTCCGGGTTCATCCACGCGTGCGGGCTCGTCCGCCCGGCCGGGCTCGACGGGCTCGAGCCGAAGTCGGTGAAGAAGAAGCTCAAGCAACCGTCGTTCGCCGCGGGTGTCCACCGCGACGAGGTCTACGCGGGGGCGGAACTCCTCGGACTGGAGCTCGACGAGCACATCGCGAACGTCGTCGCCGCGATGCAGCCGATCGCGTCGGAGCTGGGGCTCAGAACTGCCGCCGACGTTCAGGCGTAGCGTTCGATGAAGGCGAGGACGCGGTTCCAGGCGTCCTCCGAGTCGGCGGCGAACTCCTCGTACTTGCGGTCGAAGAAGCTGTGCGGCGCGCCAGGATAGATCACGACCTCGTGCTCCACGCCCGCGGCGGTGAGCGCTTCGTCGAACGCCTGTGACTGCTCGGCCGGGATGCCCGGGTCGTCGCCTCCCTGGAGGGCGAGGATCGGCGCCGTCAGCTCGGTGGCGCGCTGCGCCGGGCCCGGCGAGCCGTCGTTGCCCGGGCCGGGACGCCCGTAGAACCCGATCGCCCCGGCGAGCGCGTGACCGGATGCGGCGGAGAACCACGAGTTGCGTCCGCCGAAGCAGAAGCCGACCGTGAACATCGCCTCGCAGCCGTGCTCGCGAAGGTATGCGACGCACGCTGCGACGTCCGCCTGCACGCCCTCGGGCGTCGTCTGCTGCACGTGCGGCATGTACTCGAAGTCGTCGTCGCGCTTCTCCGCGCCCGCGGTGCGCCCGAAGTAGTCGAACGCGATGGCCGGGTAGCCGCGCTCGGCGAAGCGCAGGGCGAGCTCCTCGTAGAAGCGGTACAGGCCGCGGACGTCGGGCAAGATCACGACCCCGACGCGCGCCGGCTCCTCCGGCGCCGCGATGAACGCGGCGAACCGATTGCCGTCAGCGGCCTCGAGGACGAGGTCGTCGTGCGAGACCGCGGCGCCCGAGATCGCGGGGATGGGCGGCGAGGAGTCGACGTCGAAGCACATGCTCCGACCCTACAAGGCCGCAACGAGACGCTCGAGGTCGTCGTCGTTCGTCCACCAGCCGACGGATGCGCGCACGAGGCCGCGACCGGGCAGGTCGCGGACGATCACGCCTGCCTCGGCGAGCCTTGCGACGACGTCGGCGGAGTCGTCGGCCGGGACACGCCAAGAGACGAGGGTCGCGCGTGCCTCCGGCACGACCACGTCGCACCCCGCGTCGGCCAGGCGCGAGCGGAAGCGCTCGGCCACCTCGGCGGCGCGCTCGTACGCCCACCCGGGGATCGCACGAATCGCCGCCTGCAGGCCGGCGGTGTGCGGCGCCGCAATGAGATTCGGATCGAACCGTGCCGCGCCGGCCTTCGGCTCGAACGTCCCGTCCTGCTCGTAGCCGTCTTGCGAGAGGTAGCTCGGATGCCCGACGCGCAGCGAGCTCGGGTCGGCGACGACGAGGGCGCCCGTCCCCTCCGGGCCGCAGAGCCACTTCTGCCCGGAGATCGTGTAGTAGTCGAGCCGGTCGACGTCGACCGGGATGATTCCGACCGACTGAGCGCCGTCGACGAGGATCGGCACGCCGGTCGCGGCACGGAGCTCGTGCACCGGGAGCACCGCTCCCGTCGTCCACAGGACGTGTGACAGCGCGACGAGCCGCGTTCGTGAGGTCACCGCCGCCTCGATTCGCTCCGGATCCGGGTCCGCGACGACGACCCGGGCACCGGACGCCCGAAGCGGCCCGAGCAGCCCGAAGTGCTCGTCCGTCGTCGTCACGACCTCGTCGCCGGGGCCGAGCTCGAGGCCGTGGAGGACGATGTTGCAGCCGTCCGTCGTCGAAGCCGTCAGCGCGACGTTCTCGGCGCCGACGCCAACGAGCGCGGCGACGTCCGCACGCAGCGCCTCGCGCAGCTCCAGGAGGTGCGTGAACCGGGCGAGGCTTCCACGGCCCTCCCGAACGCCGGTCTCCTCCTCCGCGCGCACCGCCTCGACCGTTCCGCGCGCCAGCGGCCCGACGCTCCCGGCCTGGAGGTAGGCGTAGCGCTCGAGCACCGGAAACTGCGCGCGTGCCTCCTCGGGGGTCACGCGCCGGATTCTGACCTAGACGGTCGACGCCACGAGATCGCCACCTGCGCGGGAGCGGCCCGGACGCGCCAGATCGCGCATCCGGACGCGCGAGGTCGTGGCGTCGACCGTCTAGCGTTCCGGCGCACATGCGCGTCGTCGTCGCCGATCCGCCCGCCTACACGCCGCCGTACGACCGCGCGCTCTGCGCCGCACTCGCGCGCGCCGGCGCGGAGATCGAGCTGGTGACGTCGAGGTTTCGTTTCGG
>DASUCI010000195.1:0-6010 GCA_035762825.1 Gaiellaceae bacterium
CCCGAGGCGGGGGACTATCCCGGCGCGCAGGGCGTGTACGAGGTCGACTCGATCGGGCTCTCGCAGATGATCACGCGCATGAACGCGGGCGAGGACTACAACGGTCGCGAGATCGACGCACCGACCTCGTTCTTCCTCGGCGTCGCCGTCAACCCCGCCGCCGACGACCTCGACTACGAGCTCGAGCGCTTCCAGCAGAAGCTCGAGGCCGGCGCGGAGTTCGCGATGACGCAGGTGCTCTTCGACCTCGAGTACCTCGAGTCGTTCCTCGAGCGCCTCGGCGGGTCGTGCCCGATTCCCCTGCTCGTCGGGATCTTCTACGTCCGCAGCTACTCGCTCGCGTTGCGCCTGCACAACGAGGTGCCCGGAATCGTCGTCCCGGAGCACGTGCAGGAACGCCTCCGTGACGCCGGCTCCGATGCAGGGGACACCGGGCTCGCCATCGCCCGGGAGCTGCTCGAAGCGTCACGCGACGTCGCGGCCGGCGTCTACGTCATCCCGCCGTTCCGCCAGCCGCACGCGGCGTTGGACCTCTTCGGCTAGCACCCGACCCTTCCAGTAGCAGCGGCGCGGCCGCGCAGCGGACGCCTTCGGGGATCTGCGCGACCGGAGTTCGCGAGTCAGCGATGTCCGGTCTGCGCCGGCTAAGTCGTACAGGCGGTCGGCTCGACCGGCCTGGAACCCGCTCGGGCGAGGACGGTCCGCACGAAGTCGGCGGGGATCCCGTATCCGCCCGTCTGACGTGGCCGGCGCGCGAACACCGTCGTGCGAACACGCCCCTGCGCGTCGATTCCGGGACCGCCGGAGCTGCCGGGCTCGACGACGCCACGTATCGCCGTCACTTGCCGCCGGACCGGCCCCTCGCCGTAGGCATCACGGCTGAGCACGCGGGCCGTCCCGCCCAGTCGGGCCGGAACCCGCGTCAGCGGGCCGTTCCTCGGATAGCCGACGAGCGCGACCGAGGCGCTCCGCTCCGGATCGGCGAGACGGAGCGCGCGTGACCCGAGCCCCGCGACACGAAGGACGGCGAGGTCGTTCGTCGCGTCGAAGACGACGACCGTCGCGCTGAAGGCGCGCCCGGCCGGCGTGTCGACCCGCGGGTTCACGATTCCCGCGACGACGTGGGCATTCGTCACGACGAGCCCGCGCGCCGCGACCCAACCGGAGCCCTCGACGCCCAGGCCGCACGCGATGCCTGTCACGCGCACGACGCTGCCCGAGGCCCGCACGACGTCCGGATCGAGCGCGACGCCCCTCTCCGGCGGAGCGACGATCGCCGGCGGCCCCAGGAAGACGCCGATCGGATCGACGCGCTCGAGCTCCTCGAGCAGCCGCTCGGGCGGGAAGACCTGGTTGATCTCGGAGAGGATCGCGGAACGCTGCACCGAGCGGCGGAGCTCGGTCTCCCCCGGCACGTACAGGAGCACCGCCCCGATCGCCCAGCAGAGGAAAACGCCCGCGACGAGCCCCAGTGCAAGGCCGGCGAGGCGGTCGAGGAATCGCAGGCCGGGAATCAGGCCGATGCTCGACCGGAGCACGCCCGCGAGCAGCGCCGCGACGCCGCGCCCGAGCATGCCGAGGAGCACGGCGCCGGCGAGCGAGATGACGGGGACGTACGGTGAGCCGTCCGTCAGGATCAACGGTGCGAGGCGCGCTCCGAGGTAGGCGCCGAACGCGAATCCCGCGAGCGAGAACGCTCCGCGCAGGAACCCCGTCGAGATCCCGTACAACCCGGCGATCCCGACGACGACGATGACGACCCAGTCCGCGGTGGACACGTGTCACCCAGGCTACGTCCCGCAGGGTCCGATCCCTCCCGCGCGGCTACACTTCCGCGGCTACGGGGGCGTAGTTCAGTTGGTTAGAACGCCGGCCTGTCACGCCGGAGGTCGCGGGTTCGAGTCCCGTCGCTCCCGTCTTCGAAGTCCCTGCAAATTGGTCACTGCCGCATCCTTGGATCGTGCGTGGGGTCGGCGTACATGGGAGGACAACCGTGACCGATGGCTTCGGGGCGCAGCTCGTAGTGCCAGGTTTCGTTGCCGTAGATCCGGCACAGCCCGTACTCGGCCCCGTGCTCGGATAGCCACGCCGTGGCATCGGGGTGCCCGATGTCGACCGCGTCGCCCAACACGTGAGCAGACGTGTTGGGGGTCGCCACCCAGCGGGCAGCTTCCTCCTCTGAGCCGTACTCGGAGACCGCCGCCTGGAGGAGTTGTTCCTGGTACTCCGGGGAGCGCCAGCCACTATCGACGAAGAACTCGACCCGGTCGCCTGCGGCATGAGTTGCAGCCTGGCGCAGGGCGCCGAGGAGAGCTGGGTCCAGCCTGGCTACACCCGGAATCTCGTCATCGAAGACCGTCGTGCCGTCGGGGACGGCACCGCCAGCCTCACCGAGCGCACCACGGTGCTCACTGCGGGCCTCGCCAGGCGCACGAGGGGGCTTACTGCGAAGGACGTCGATGGGTGATGCGCCCGTCGAGGACGAGGACGCCGGCAACTGTTGGCCGAGAGCTGCCGCGATCGCCGCGATGACGACCAGGAGGCCGGCGGCACGGATCCTGCGAAGCCGGATCCGACGGGTCCTTGTTCGTGCTCGTGGGCTGTAGGTCACACCACCATTCAGGGCAGCGTGGTGTTGCCAGCACGTATGCGGCTTTCGATACGCCGACGATATGCGCCGGCTCTAGCATCGGAGCATGCGCGTGCTGATCGTCGAGGACGAGCCCTATATGGCAGACGCCATCCGCGACGGCCTGCGCCTGGAAGCGATCGCGGCGGACATCGCAGGCGACGGCGGCGCCGCTCTGGAGCTGCTGAGCGTCAACGCCTACGACATCGCTGTCCTCGACCGAGACATTCCCGGGCCCTCGGGCGACGAGATCGCCAAACGCATCGTCGCCTCCGGCAGCGGCACGCCGATCCTCATGCTCACCGCTGCCGACCGGCTCGACGACAAGGCCACCGGGTTCGAGCTCGGCGCCGACGACTACCTCACGAAGCCGTTCGAGCTCCGAGAGCTCGTGCTCCGGCTCAGAGCACTCGACCGCAGGCGTGCCCACAACAGGCCGCCCGTGCGCGAGATCGCAGGTCTGCGTCTGGATCCGTTCCGTCGCGAGGTCTACCGCGACGGCCGCTACGTCGCGCTCACCCGGAAGCAGTTCGCAGTGCTCGAAGTCCTCGTCGCCGCGGAAGGCGGCGTCGTCAGCGCCGAAGAGCTCCTAGCGCGAGCATGGGATGAGAACGCAGACCCGTTCACCAACGCCGTGCGCATCACCGTCTCGGCACTGCGCAAACGCCTCGGCGAGCCCTGGATCATCGCCACCGTGGCCGGCGTCGGCTACCGCATCGGCACCCAACCAGACACCGGGCGTGAGGGAGGAGGCCGTGGATAGAGCCCCTGGTTTGAGTGTCCGCCTCAAGCTCACCCTCAGCTACGCCGGCTTCCTCATGCTCGCGGGTGCCTTGATGCTCGCCGCCGCGTGGCTCGCCGGCCGGTACCGGCAATCGTTCGAGCTCCTCCTGCGATACGTACCCGACGGTGCCATCAGCGCCGCTGGTGGCTTGGTGCCCGGGAACAGCTCCTTCCTCCTGCGCGAGTTCGCTCCGGCCGCGGCCGTCGTGCTGGCGTTTCTGCTGGTGTTCGGGCTCCTGGGAGGGTGGCTTCTGGCCGGCCGGATGCTCGCCCCCCTGACTCGCATCACGGATGCCACCCGCATGGCCGCGAACGGGTCGCTCTCCCACCGGATCCGGCTACCCGGCCGCAGAGACGAGTTCCGCGAGCTCGCCGACGTCTTCGACGCCATGCTCGCGCGGCTCGAAGAGCAGATCGCCGAACAGCAGAGGTTCGCAGCCAACGCCTCCCACGAGCTGCGCACCCCGCTCGCGATCACGCAGACACTTCTCGACGTGGCCCGCAACGATCTGAACCGCGACAACGGCGAGCTCGTCGACCGCCTCCACGCTGTCAACACCCGAGCGATCGACCTCACCGAAGCATTGCTCCTGCTCAGCCGCGCCGACCAGCGGTCCTTCTCCCGAGAACACGTCGACCTGTCCCTCATCGCGGAGGAAGCCACCGAAATGCTCCTCCCCCTCGCAGAAGAACGCGGCCTCACGATCGAGGCCTCCGGCGAGATGTCCCCGGCCATCGGCTCACAGGCGCTTCTGCTGCAGTTGGGCACGAACCTCGTACACAACGCGATCGTCCACAATCTGCCTGGCCAGGGCACCGTGTGGGTCACGACCGGCGTTCAGCCGAAGAGTGCGGTGCTCACCGTCGAGAACACCGGCGTGAAGCTCACCCCACAGTCGGTTGCCACGCTTGCCGAGCCGTTTCTTCGCGGCACCGAACGCATACGCACCGACCACGCAGGTGTCGGCCTCGGCCTGGCGATCGTCAAGAGCATCACCCAAGCACACGACGGAACCCTCACCCTCATCCCCCGGTCCGCTGGCGGGCTCTCCGTCACGGTGCGCCTACCCGCAGCGCCACCGCGTTTTGCCACCGAGGCGACGCGCTAGCGGACCTGCTCGCCGCTCACGAGCGCGTACAGGCTCTCGTGCTCCTCGCGGCAGGCCGGGCAGCCGTCGAGGTGGGCGCGCAGACCGGGAATCGCTGCGTCGGCGTTCCTGCCGGCAAGCTCCAGCTCGACGTAGCGGTCGAGCTCCTCGAAGCAGACGTCGCAGCCGACCTCGGGCTCGGCGGGGCCGAGGAGGCGGCCAAGTGCCTGGTTGAGCTCCGGACGTTCCATCACGTCTCCTCCCCGAGTTGTGCGTCCACGGACAGACCCTGTTCCTGCAAGTGCTTGCGGAGCTTGCGGCGTGCGTCGTGCAGGGTCTTGTAGAGCGCGCCGCGGTTCGTGCTGAGCCGCTCGGCGAGCACGTCGATGGGCACGCCGTTCAGTGCGAGGGCAACCAGAACTCGGCGCTGGTGTGGCGTCAAGACGCCTGCGATCGCGTCCTGCAGGGTCGCCAGCAGCTCGCTCTGCTCCACCTCCGCTTCGGGCTCGATCCCCGCGCTCGTGAACAGGCTCCACGTCTCCGGCTCGAGCGGGATCTCCCGCCCCTGCCAGGAGCGCTTGCGCAGCTTCACCGCCGCCTCGAGCAGCGCGAACTTGTACACCCAGGTCGTGAAGCGGCTGGCGCCGCGGAAGTCGTCGAGGCGCGCGAGGACGCTGACGAGCGCGTCGTCGGCGGCCTGGTTGGCGAGGTCGTCGAGATCGTTGCCGCGCAGGTGCGGAAGCGTCGGCCGCCGGCGGGCGCATTCGAAGCGGGCGGCGCGCAGCAGGAGTGCGTGCAGGCGGGCGATCGCCTCGTCTCTCGTGCCGCCGTCCGAGCGGAGGTCGCGCAGCCACGCCCGCGACTCCTCGTCGAGCGAACGTCGCTGAGGCTCGACGGCGACCGAAAGGTCGGTCTTCGGCGGCGGCATGCTCGGGACGGTAACGGTGGCGACGCTCACGCGGCGGGCTCGTCGTCGAGGGGAGCGAGGATCCGCACGGCGAGCCCGGGAGGACAGCCGCGCTCGACGAGCTCGATCAGCGCGTGCAGGTCATACCGTGAATCCTTGGCGAGCCGCGCTGCAACCGGGAACGGAAAGCCCGAGTGGACGAGCTGTTCTCGACGCCAACGGACGAGGCCCTGGCGCGTGCCCGCATGTGCCGTGTTCGTTCGCATGTCCAGTTGGTGTCGTCTCGGTCTCGGTCCTTACCTCACGCGTGGGCGCCCGCGCGCTCGAGGATCGAGGCCATCTCGTCGAAACGCTGGCGACGGGCGTGCGCGAGCGGCGTCACGCCTTCGGCGTCGGCGAGGTCGACGTCGGCGCCCGCCTCGACGAGAAGACGGACGACTTCCGTGTGGCGCCGGTCGCCGGCGCCGAGGATGATCGCCTCCAGGAGCGCCGTCCAGCCGAGCCGATTCACGTGGTCGACCTCGATGTCCGTCTCGAGCAGGCGCCGGACGATCCGGACGTAGCCCCGGTCGGCGGCTCGGATCAGGCCGGTGCCGTTGTAGC
>DASUCI010000196.1:0-2560 GCA_035762825.1 Gaiellaceae bacterium
ACGAAGAGCTTCGTCGAGTACCGCGGCTACTGGCTCCCGCACTGCTTCGACAACGAAGGCGCCATCGCCGAGTACTGGGCGTGCCGCGAGCGCTCGGCGATCATGGATCTCTCGCCGCTGCGCAAGTGGGAGGTGCTCGGCCCCGACGCGGAGGCGCTGATCCAGCACGCGATCACCCGCGACGCGCGGCGGCTCTCCGTGGGCCAGGTCACGTACACCGCCGTCTGCAACGAGACGGGCGGGATGATCGACGACGCGACCGTCTACCGCCTCGGGCAGGACAACTTCCGCTTCGTGGGCGGGGACGAGTACGACGGGATCTGGCTGAACGAGCTCGCCGAGCGGCTCGAGCTCAAGGTCTGGGTGAAGCCCTCCACCGACCAGCTCCACAACGTCGCCGTCCAGGGACCTGAGAGCCGGGAGCTCCTGAAGAAGATCGTGTGGACGCCGCCCACCCAGACGTCGCTCGAGGACCTCAAGTGGTTCCGCTTCACCGTCGGGCGCATCGGGACGTACGACGGCATCCCGATCGTCGTCTCGCGCACGGGCTACACCGGGGAGCTCGGCTACGAGGTCTGGTGCCATCCCTCCGATGGGCCGGCGGTGTGGGATGCGATCCGGGAGGCGGGCTCCGAGCACGGCCTGACGCCGCTCGGCCTCGAGGCGCTCGACATCCTCCGCATCGAGTCGGGGCTGATCTTCGCCGGCTACGAGTTCGATGACCAGGTCGACCCATTCGAGGCGGGGATCGGCTTCGCCGTCGACCTGAAGACGGATGACGACTTCGTCGGGCGCGCTGCGCTCGAGGAGCGGCACGCGCACCCGCAGCGCGTTCTCGTCGGGCTCGAGCTCTCGGGCAACGAGACGGCTGGACACGGCGACGAGCTCTACGTGGGCAGGCAGCGCGTGGGCGTCGTGACGAGCGGAACGCGCAGCCCGGTCCTCAAGAAGAACATCGCGCTCGCGCGGGTCGCGGTCCAGTACGCGGAGCTAGGAACCGCGCTCGAGGTGGGCAAGCTCGACGGCCTGCAGAAGCGCATCGCCGCGACGGTCGTCCGCTTCCCGTTCTACGACCCCGACAAGACGCGACCGCGCTCGTAGGCCGTCGTGATGGCGGCTCGACGCATCGCGCTCTGCCTCCCCGACGGGATGACGCCGCACGATCCGGATCCCGCAGAGACCACGCGACGCGACGTGGAGCTGGTGCACGGCTGGGACGAATCGGCCGGAGGCGTCATCGGGCTCGGCGAGGGCGGCTGGCGGGCAGTCGAGCTCGCCGCGACGCAGCGCACGACCGTCGAGCGGCTCGTCCTCGTCTCGACGCAGCCTCTCGAGGCCGAGCACGCTTCCTGGCTCGAGGCCGTCGAGGCGAAGACACTCCTCCTCTACGGATCACGCGACGGCGGGCAGCGTCAGGCGACCTGGTGGAAGGAGCACCTGGGCGGCCGGATCGAGATGGTTCCGGGAGAGGGTGGCGAGATCCTCGGCCGCGTGTGGGCCCGTGCGCTCTCACACGTCGCTCCGGGGACGATCCGGGCGTAACGGCATGGTCGACTCCTTCACGCGAGGACAGGTCGAGTCGTTCGCCCACGACGGCTTCCTCGTCGTGGAGGACGGCCTCGTGTCCGAGCGCGGTCTCGAACTGCTCCGCGAGCGCTACGTCCCGCTCTTCGACGGCGAGTACGAAACGGGGATCCGGCCGGACGAGGTGAACTGGGTGCCCGGCCGCGATCCCGAGGACCGCACGCGCCAGCTCTGCAACGCCTGGAAGGCCGACAACGTGGTCGCGGCCCAGGTGCTCTCCGAGCGGACCGGGAACCTTGCCGCGCAGCTCGCCGGCTACCGCGGCGTACGGATCCTCCAGGACAACGTCCTCTGGAAGCCGCCTGGCACGAAGGCGATCGGCTTCCATCAGGACTCCTCGTATGCGGACTACCTCGTCCCACCGGAGATGATCACGTGCTGGATCTCGCTCCACGAAACGCAGGCGGATGCGGGGCCGATCGAGTTCGTCCGCGGCTCCCACATGTGGCCGAAGTCGCCGCCCGAACGCACCCAGTTCCACGCACCGGACGACTGGCTCGCCGGACCGCGGGCGGCCGCACCCGAGGGCGTCGAGCTCGAGACGGTTCCGGTCGTCGTCAAGGCGGGCGGCGGCTCCTTCCACCACGGCCTGACCTGGCACGGCTCGGCGCCGAACGTCTCCGGGACGGTCGCGCGCATGGCGCTCGTCTCCCATTTCCTCCCGGTCGAGGCGCGCTTCCACGAGACGAACGTCGATGTCAACTACTCGCGTTACCGCCGCCGCGGCGATCTCTCGATGGACGAGTCGTTCTTCCCGGTCGTCTGGACGGAGTCGGGTTATCGCACGCCCTGGCTGGCGGAGCTGCCTGACCTGAGCTAGCCAGGCAGGAAATCTCCGAGGCTCTCGAGCGTCTCGAGGATCAGCCACGGGGGCACCGACTCCGCGGCGCGGCGGACGAGTGGAGCGACGAACCCGGGCAAGGACCCCGCCTCCTCCGCATCGTCCACCGCGCGCACGAGCCCGTCGGTGATCGCC
>DASUCI010000197.1:0-2452 GCA_035762825.1 Gaiellaceae bacterium
CCCCGATTCCATGGCGTGCCACGCTAGCAGCGGCCCGGTTTGAGCGGCCTCACGGGGGGTAATGAGCAAGGACGTCTAACGGATCGTTTACTCTCCCCACACCACAGGCTCACCCCCTGTCGGGAGACTCCTCAGGCCCAGGGCTTCCGACCGCTCCCCATGAGATCGCGTTCTTGACACTCGCACGGTCCCTTCGCACGTTCGCCGTGGCGGTCGTCGTGGTCCTGAGCGCCGTTGCCGCTCTGTCGACGGCCGCACCTGCGAGCGCCGCGACGGCGTGCGGGAAGAAGGTGCTCGCGGACTGGTTCGACAACGGCCGCATCGACCGTCTCTATCCGCTCAACTGCTACGAGGAGGCGATCGACGCGATCCCGGACGACCTCCGCGACTACGCGGACGCCGAGGAGGTCATCACGCGCGCGCTCCAGGCCGCGCTTCGCGGCGATCTGGCTCCCGGTGGGCGGGATCCAAGCCCGGGCGACGACGATCCGACAGGCCTTGGCGGCTCGGGAGGCGACTCCGACGGCGGCACCGGGAACGGGGACAACCCGCAGGCTGCGCCGGGCGTCGACACGTCCGGCCCGTCCTCGATCCCCATCCCGCTGCTCGTGCTCGGGGGAATGTCCCTCGCGCTGCTCGCTGCCGGCGGTCTCGGGTACCTCTCACGCCGCCGCGCCGCCGCGCACGGCGACGACACGAGCGGCCCGGACCTCCCCACGCTCTAGCCGCTCCTCCGCATCGGCGCTCGCCTGGGCGGCTCGGTTCGCTCCGACACGCGACAGCTACAATCCACGAGTGACGCACGAGGAAAGAAATACCTGCAAATTGGGCCAAAATTCCTCCGTCCGGTTCGCTCCCTACCATCCCCTGCCCGCTCGTATGACGGCCAGCCCTCACTCGGTCGGGGAGACGTTCGGAAGGTAAATGTCGAACTCGGTCCGGGAGGAAGAGATGGCAACCGCGGAGCAGGCACAGGTCAAGGAGAAGGCGGCCGACGAGGTCGTGAACACGGTCGTCGACGCCGAGACGAGCGTCGCCCCGAAGCGGTACTTCACGGTTCCCGGGATCGATCCGTTCGATGCGATCGAGTGGGAGCTGCGTGACGCGCACATCCCGGGCAAGGACGGTCCGACGTTCGAGCAGAAGGACGTCGAGTTCCCGAAGTTCTGGTCGCAGACCGCGACGAACATCGTCGCGCAGAAGTACTTCCGCGGTCGCATGGCCTCGCCCGAGCGCGAGCGCTCCGTCAAGCAGATGGTCGGCCGCGTCGTCGACACGATCGGCGGCTGGGGTCGCGAGGGCGGCTACTTCGCGACGGACGAGGAAGCGGACACCTTCGAGGCCGAGCTGAAGGCGATCCTCGTCAACCAGTACGCGTCGTTCAACTCTCCGGTCTGGTTCAACGTCGGCTTCGAGGCACAGCCGCAGTGCTCGGCCTGCTTCATCCTCTCCATCGAGGACTCGATGGAAGCGATCCTCGACTGGATCCGCCGCGAGGGCATCATCTTCCGCGGCGGCTCGGGCTCCGGCGTCAACCTCTCCAAGCTCCGCTCCTCGAAGGAGCAGCTGTCCAAGGGCGGCCACGCGTCCGGCCCGGTCAGCTTCATGCGCGGCGCCGACGCGTCCGCCGGCACGATCAAGTCAGGCGGCAAGACGCGGCGCGCGGCCAAGATGGTCGTCCTCGACATCGACCATCCCGACGTCGAGGAGTTCATCTGGTGCAAGGCGCACGAGGAAGAGAAGGCGCGCGTCCTCGAGCAGGCCGGCTACGACATGTCGCTCGACTCCTCGGACTGGGCGTCGATCCAGTACCAGAACGCCAACAACTCCGTGCGCATCACCGACGCCTTCATGGAGGCGGTCGAGGCGAACGAGGACTGGAACCTGGCCGCACGCACCGACGGGACGGTCGTCAAGACCGTGCCTGCGCGCGAGCTCTTGAAGCAGGCGGCCGACGCGGCCTGGCGCTGCGCGGATCCCGGCATCCAGTACGACACGACGATCAATTCGTGGCACACGCTCCCCAACACGGGTCGCATCAACGCGTCCAACCCCTGCTCGGAGTACATGTCGATCGACGACTCGGCGTGCAACCTCGCCTCGTTGAACCTCTTGAAGTTCCGCCGCGAGGACGGCGAGCTCGACGTCGAGGGCTTCGAGCACGCGGTCGACACAATGTTCCTCGCACAGGAGATCCTCGTCGGCTACTCGAGCTACCCGACGCCCGAAATCGACCGGAACGCGAAGGCCTACCGCCAGCTCGGCCTCGGCTACGCGAACCTCGGCGCGCTGCTGATGGCGCGCGGGCTGCCGTACGACTCGGACGAAGGACGGGCCTACGCGGCGGCGATCACCGGTCTCATGACCGGGCGCGCCTATCGCAAGTCGGCGGAGATCGCCTCGCGCATGGGAGCGTTCGCGGGCTACCAGCCGAACGCCGGCGCGATGCTCG
>DASUCI010000198.1:0-9112 GCA_035762825.1 Gaiellaceae bacterium
CCCCGCGCCCACGTCCTCCTCGAACGCCGTCCTCTCTCCGGCATTCGGCAGCGTCCAGCTGGACTCGACGAGATCGGTCCCGGGCTCGACACGGTGGACACGACCTTCGGTCGTTCCGACCCAGAGCGAGTCGAACGCCGCAACGATCGTTCGCGGGGTGCCTGCCACCGAGAACGTCGAGACGAGCCTCCGTGTCCTCGTATCGATCCGGGAGATCGTCCCCGCGCCGTCGTTCGAGTTGATCACCCAAACCCAGTCGTCGGAGGCCGCGACGTCCGTCGGCGTGTTGCCCACGGACGTCACCGAGGTGAGCTCGAGCGAGACGGGATCCACCGCGCCAACCGAGTTCGGCGTCGCCTCGAGCGCACTGTCGGGACGGAGCAGCACCGCGAGAATCGCGGCCGCGACGGCGAGAGCGACGACTGCTGCACCCACCACGAACAGCCGGCTGCCGATCCGGCGCCGGCGGCGCCTCACGGCGATGGGCGACGGGCCGAGCCCGAGCGCAGCCCGCGCGTCGTCCGCGAATGCGTTGCAGTCCTCGTACCGTTCCTCGGGCTCCTTCGAGAGAGCACGTGCGAAGACCGGGTCGAGCTCGTCGTACGCGAGCAGCGGCGCCGGCTCCTGCTGCATGTGCGCCCAGAGCGTCTGCGCCTCGGTCTCGCGGCGGAACGGCGGCGCCCCGGTAAGCGCCTCGTACAGCACGCACGCCAGCGCATACTGGTCGGCACGACCGTCCACGTCGCCTCGGCGAATCTGCTCCGGGGCGAGGTAGTCGAGGGATCCCGCGAGCCTCCCGGTCGCAGTCGTGCCGCCGTCGACGCGCTGCGTGGTCAGGCCGAAGTCGCACAGGTAGCAATGATCGGCCTTGTCGACGAGGACGTTCCCCGGCTTCACGTCCCGATGGACGAGCCCGCGCTCGTGCGCAGCGTCGAGGGCGTCTGCGACCTGGCCGACGAGCCCGATCGCACGCGCCCCCGGAAGCGGCCCGTCGTCGATCAGGCTGCGGAGATCGGTTCCGGGAACGAATCGGGTCGCGAGGTAGAGCTCCCCGTCCGACTCCCCCGCGGCGTAGACGGGAAGGATGCCGGCGTGGTCGATGGAGGCGGCGATCCTCGACTCGCGGAGGAACCGCTCTCGGAAGGAGTCGTCACCGGCGAGCTCGGGTGCGATCAGCTTCAGCGCGACCGGACGATCGAGCGCGAGCTCGGTCGCCCGGTACACGACGCCCATCCCGCCCCGGCCGACGACGCCTTCGATTCGATAGCCGGCGAGTTGGGTTCCGACCTCAGGCATCTCGAGGTCGGATTCTCGAACCTTCGATCGACCAAGTGAAGCGTGTCAAGGTCGCTTGCGGCGCGATGCCGCTCGGACGCAGGCCGCGCCGGACGAGAACCGTCGGAGAACGAGGCGATTCCACGAGCCCTCGGCGCAGCTCGCCGAGACCCTCGGTCCGCCAGCGGTCGGAGAGCCCGACGACGAGGAGACCTGCGCCTTCGGCGAGTGCCGTCACACCCTCGCGTCCGGGCCTGCTGAGCAGCGGCTCGGCGACGACTCCGGTCGTGTGCTGGACGATCAGCGACGCGTCCGCGAGCAGCCGGCTCGCGTCGCGGCCCCGCGCACCCTGGTCCATCGCTCCAACCAGGCGGAGCGGGCGGTCGAGAGCCGCTGCGGCCCAGGCGCCGATCTCGAGCGCCGCCCAGTCGTGCTCGAACGCGCCGAAGGGAACGACGATCGGGCCGGCCGCAATCGCGCCCCCGCGCTCGACCAGCGCTGCGAGATCCGACGTCGCGTGTTCGAAGACCGGCGCCAGTGCGCCTGCGAGTGGATCACCCTCGGTGGACAGCAGGAGCAGGTCGGCGTCCTGCTTCGCACCCAGCCGCACGACGTCCTCGGCGGGAGACGACGACGAGAACGCGGCCACGCGAACCGTCGCACCCCGCTCCGCCAGGTCGCGTCGGGCCGCCTCGAGCCCTGCCGTGGCCGCGGACAGCTCTGTTGCCGGAACGATCCGTCCGACGACGAGCTCGCGGCGTGTCGGGCCGCGCGCGAGTGCCTCGGCGAGTGGCAGCAGCAGGTCGAGACCGACCGCGCTCTCGGGAACGGCGACGATCGAGCGAAGCAGCTCGACGCCCGTCCGAGCGTCCGAGAGCGCCGGATCCTGCCGCAGGATCGCCCGCTCGAGCTCGCGCAGCTCGGGCCCGGGGTCGAGGCCGAGCTCCTCGTCGAGCAGCCGCTTGCCCTCGCGATACACGTCCAGCGCCTCCGATTGGCGACCCGCCCGGTACAGCGCACGCATGAGGAGCACGCGCGGCCGCTCTTGCAACGGGTGCGCCCCGACGAGCGCTTGCAGTTCTGCAACGAGCCCGGGACCGCCGCCGAGCTCGAGCTCCGCCTCGATACGACCTTCGAGAGCGTGCTGACGCAGCTCGCCGAGGCGCGTCGCTTCCGGCTGGACGAACGACTCGTACTCGAAGTCGGCGAGCGGCGCACCCCGCCACAGCGCGAGCGCCTCGCGCAGCGTCGCAGCGCGCCCCCTCGCCTCTTCGCCCCATGCGCCGGCGAGCAGCCGCTCGAACTCGTGCAGGTCGAGCTCACCCGGTGCGACTCGGAGCAGGTAGCCGGAGCCTCGTGTCTCCAGCGCGTCGCGGGCGCTCCCCAGTGCCTTCCTGAGCGCCGAGACGTAGACCTGGATCGCCTTCACCGCAGTCGGCGGGATCTGGCCGGGCCACAGCGCCTCCGAGAGACGGTCGGTCGAGACCACCTCGTTCGCGTGCAGCAACAGGAATGCGAACAGCGCGCGTTGCCGCGGGGCGCCCAGATCGAGCGGCTGCCCCTCGTCGAGCACCTCGAGCGGCCCCAGGACCCTGAATTCCACGAGCGAACGCTACTGCGCGCGACGCCTTTACCCGCTCTTAGGTCCGGCCTAGCCGGGGCGTCCGATTCTCCCCCCACGAGATCGCAGAGGGCGATCCAGACGAAGGGAGACGACATGAACGCTCGGACGAAGCTCATCGGAACCATCGCAGTCGGCGCCGCGCTGTTCGTCCCCGTCGCGCAGGCCCAGTCGCCGGACGACCGCGCAGGCCTTCGCGGCCCGGGCGGCATCGCGGCACAGCAGGCCGGCGGCGCTTCGAACCATCCGGACAACCGCGCGGTGCACGGCACGGGCGTCGCGGCACCGACCACGATCCTCGCGGTGCGGCCGGACGATCGCGCGGGGACTCGCGGGCCTGGCGCCCATGCACCCGCAGCTCTGACGACCGGCGCGCTCTCGCATCCGGACAACCGCGCCGAGAGCCGCGGTCCGGGGTCAGTCGACAGCGTCGTCGTCGTCGCCAGGTCAAGCGGGTTCGACTGGGGCGACGCGATGATCGGGAGCCTGGGCGGCGTGGGAGCAGCACTTCTCCTCACGGGCTGCTTCTTCCTGGTGGCGAGCCAGCGG
Organism: Gaiellaceae bacterium; assembly: GCA_035762825.1. Classification (GTDB taxonomy): domain Bacteria; phylum Actinomycetota; class Thermoleophilia; order Gaiellales; family Gaiellaceae; genus GMQP-bins7. Next base: position 3,446 of record DASUCI010000198.1, read on the forward strand.
AACAAGACGCGTCTCGCCTGATCCGACTCCCGACCGAAGACCGCCGCCGCTGGGATGCTCCTGGCGGCGGCGGTCTTTGCGTGCGATGGCTATTCGTGCTGGCAGCGCGGGCAGTACCAGGTCCCGCGGCCGCCGACTCGCGTCTTGGCGATCGTGGTGCCGCAGCGCGGGCAGGGCTCGCCGTCGCGGCCGTAGACGCGGAACTCCTCTTGCATCGAGCCGGATGATCCGTCCGGCTTCGCATAGGTGCTGAGGGTGGAGCCCTGGCGCTCGATCCCCGTGCGGAGCGCCGCGCGAATCGCACGCGTCAGCCTGCCGACTTCCTCGTCCGAGACCTCGTTCGCGGGTCGTAGCGGGCTCACGCGGGCGCGCCACAGGGCTTCGTCGGCGTAGATGTTCCCGAGCCCTGCCACGACGCGTTGATCCAGGATGACGGCCTTGAGCGGCGCACGCCGTCGCGCGAGCTGTGCGCGCAGCCACGCGCCCGTGAATCGCGGCCCGAGCGGCTCGGGGCCGTTCTTCGTCGCCAGATACGGCTCGAGCTCCGCTCCCTCGAGGACGAGCCAGGTCCCGAAGCGGCGGACGTCGCGGTAGACGAGCCGCGTTCCGTCGTCGAGCTCCAGAACCGCGCGCTCGTGCGTCACGGGCCGCCAGTGGAAGCCCCCGGTCATGCGCAAATGGACGAGGAGCGCGAAGCCGCTCTCGAGCCGGAGCAGCAGGTACTTGCCGCGCCGCTCGACCGCGACGACGCGATCCCCCTCGAGCTCCTCCGCGACCTCGAAGAGGTCGTACGGCCGCGTGAGGCGCGGGTCGAGGATCTCGACTCGGGCGAGCGTCCGACCTTCCAGCCGCGGCGCAAGCTGCGCTCGGATCGTCTCCACCTCCGGAAGCTCGGGGATGGCTCAGTCCCCCATCCCGCAGAAGGCGCTCAGCTGCAGCCGGCGCACAGCATCCTCGAGCTCGCCCGTGAGTGGGTACGTGTTGACGACGACGATCACCTGGCGGGAGGCGTCCCTCGTGTTCCAGGCGACGGTGATGGTGCCCTGGGCATTGCCCGTGTGGCCCCAGGCGTCGCCACACGGTGTCGGGAAGACGGCGAGGCCGAGGCCGTAGCGCAGCGACCCCGCCGGGACGAGCGTCTCCATGTCCCGGAGCTGGGCCGCAGCCAGAAGCCGGCCGCGGAGCAGCGCGCGAAAGAACCGGCGGAGGTCGTCTGTGGTCGAGACGATCGCCGCCGCCCCCCAGGCCCACGAGGCCGCCTCGCCACTCGTGTCGCGCGGCGGCCCCGTGACGATGCCCTGGTGCGACGGCGGACGGTGTCCGTGGATGTGCGCGCCGGGAACGACGCCGGGCTCGAAGCTCGTGCCTTCCAGACCGAGCGGCTCGACAATGCGCGTTTCGAGCTGGTGCTCGAGCGACGTCCCGGACGCTCGCTCGACGATCAACTCGAGCAGCAGGTAGTTCGTGCTCGAGTACGCGTAGCGCTCGCCGGGACGGAGGGGCGACGGATGCGCGACGGCCAGCTCGACGAGCGCGCGCGGGCTCCACGCGTGCCGGGGGTCCTGCTCGTACGGTGCGAAGACGCTCTCGTCCTCGACATAGTCGAAGAGACCGGACCTGTGAGCGAGCAGCTGTCGGACCGTGATCTCCTCCCCGTCCGGAACGAGGCCCGGAAGCCACTCGTCAACCGTGTCCCCGAGCTCGATGCGGCCCTCGGCGACCAACTGGAGCACCACGGTCGCGACGAACGTCTTGGTCACGCTTCCGATGCGGAAGCGGTCCCCAGCACGGACGAGCCGACGAGGCGCGTCCTGCGCGACCCCCAGGACGATCGTGCGGGTCTTGCCGCGATCTCGCACCTGCACGAGAACTCCCGGCGCGCCCGCGTCGACCACCTGTTCGACGAGTCGCGGGCGTTCGTCCGCTCGCGACAGCAGCGCCCCCGCCCCGGCCACAGCGAGGACGAGCGCCCCAGCCGTGACCAACGACGCGCGCGCGCTCAAGCCACGACGTCGAGGAGGATGCCACGCACCGGCGGCGCTTCGTCGCCGATCTCGTACGCGCCGAGCACCGCTGCGACCGCCGTCTCGGCGGATGCCTCGTCCCGCGCGTGGACGTCCGCGAGCACCTGGCCGGCCTCGATCGTCTGACCCCGCTTCACGCTGCAGACGACCCCGACGGAGTGATCGATTTCGTCGTCCTTCGTGCGTCGACCGCCGCCGAGCTCGAGGCTCGCGATGCCGATGGGCAGTGCCGCGAGGCGGGCGACGACGCCCGCCCGGGGCGCCACGACCTCCCGAACGACGGGCGCCCGCGGCAGCGCGTCGAGGTCGGGATCTCCGCCCTGGGCGCGAACCCAGCGCTCGTACACCTCACGGGCCGACCCGTCGGCCAGCGCCCGCTCCGCTCGTGCGCGGCCCTCGACCGTGTCGATGCCGAGATCGGACAACGCCAGGAGCCGCGAGCACGCATCGAGGACGAGCTCCGTGAAGTCCGGGGGTCCTTCTCCCACGAGCGTCTCGACCGCCTCGCGAACCTCGAGCGCGTTTCCGACGGCGGCGCCGAGGGGCTGGTCCATGTCGGTCAAGAGGCAGACGACGTCGCGCCCGGCCCGGCGGCCGAGGTCGACCATCTGCTCCGCGAGGATCCGCGCGTCGTCGATGCTCTTCATGAACGCGCCGTCGCCGACCTTCACGTCGAGCACGATCGCCTGCGCACCCGCTGCGAGCTTCTTCGACATGATCGAGGAGGCGATGAGCGGCACGATGTCCACCGTCGCCGTGACGTCGCGCAGCGCGTACAGCTTCTTGTCGGCCGGAACGAGGTCTCCCGTCTGGCTGATGATCGCGACGCCGATCTCGCGCACCTGAGCCAGGAACTCCTCGATGGTCAGCTCGACGCGGAAGCCGGGAATCGACTCGAGCTTGTCGAGCGTGCCGCCCGTGTGCCCGAGGCCGCGCCCCGACATCTTTCCGAGCGGGACGCCGCAGGCAGCGACGATCGGGCCGACGGCGAGCGAGGTCTTGTCGCCGACGCCTCCTGTGGAGTGCTTGTCGACGACACGCCGGCCCAGCGCAGCTGCGACGTCGATGGTGTCGCCCGACCGGATCATTGCGTCGGTCAGGGCATGGGTCTCCTTCCCGGTGAGACCCTTGTAGTAGACGGCCATGCACCACGCCGCCATCTGATAGTCGGGGACGTCCCCGCGCGTGTAGCCGAGGACGAGCTCCGAGATCTCGTCCTCGGAGAGCTCCTCCCCGTTCCGCTTGCGCTCGATCAGCTCCGCTGCGCGAATCGTCACGCGGCGATCATGCCGAATGCGGGCGTAATGGATGCCGAATCAGGCGTCGCGGCGCCCGATGACCCAGAGGGCCACGAGCAGCGCGACGACCGCGTACGCGGCGACGACCGCCAGCCCCTGAGCGGGCTCCAGCGGGATGTTGTCAGGCGATCGAAGGTCTGTTGCATCGAGAGGCCTGCCCCCATGAGCGAGAACTTCTCGAGTGGCTCGGCGAGGTTCTCGGGTAGGAAGCCGATCGCGATCACGGGGGCGAGCACGGCCGCGAGCACGATGGTGATCGCCGCGGCGGTGTGGCGCACGATCGCACCGACGCCGAGCGAGAACAGCGCGAGGAGCCCCAGATACACGCCACTGAGGACCACGGCGCGGAGTGCCTCGCCGTCGGCGAGCGTCACGGCCGGGTAGCCACCTTCGTAGTCGAACCCGCCCTCGCGCAGGAGCCACTGCCCGACCTGGAAGCAGGCGGCGCTGGTCGCCAGTCCCACCGTGAGCACGATGCTGGTCACCACGACTGCCTTGGCGGCGAGCACCGTGCGTCGCCGCGGATTGGCTGCGAAGGTCGTGCGGATCATCCGGGTGCTGTACTCGGACGTGATCGCCAGCACGGCGAGAACGGCTGCCGCAATCTGCCCGAACCAGATGCCGGCAAGGCTGTCGAGGACGATGTCGTTGTCGCCGCGATTGCCCGGGCTTCCGCCCTCGGTCGAAGACCCGCCGGTCAGGGCCGACGTGAACAGGATCGACACCCCGGCGAGAAGGAGAAGCGACCAGAACGTGCTGCGCACGGTCCGGAACTTCACCCACTCGGAGCGGAGCGCCTGCGGCCCACCGGCGCGCGCGACGACTCCTGCCAGGGCCGCTGTGCTCATCACTGCCGCCCCGACCGCTCTGCGACGTACTCGACCGCATCGCGCGTCAGGTCGATGAACGCGTCCTCGAGTGAGGCACGCTCGCGGTAGAGCTCGTCGAGACGCAGCCCGTGCTCCGACACGAGCGCGGCGATGCGCTCCGGCTCGAGACCGGTGACGACGAGCTCGTCCGAGCTCGTCGACGTCACGGTGGCGCCGGCGCCCGCCAGGGCAGCCATGACCTCCGTGACCTGCGGCGTCCGGACATGAACGCGGCCGTCGGACCGTGCGGACAGGAGCTCGCCGACGCCCGTCTGCGCGATGAGCCGCCCACGTCCGATGACGACGAGCTCGTCGGCGATCCCCTCGAGCTCGCCCATCAGGTGGCTCGAGACGAGGACGGCACGCCCTTCGGCCGCGAGCTCTCGCAGAAAGGCGCGTATCCAGCGGATGCCGTCGGGATCGAGCCCGTTGATCGGCTCGTCGAAGAGCAGGATCGGCGGGTCGCCGAGCATGGCGGCCGCGATCCCGAGCCGCTGGGCCATCCCCAGCGAGAAGCCTCCGGTACGTCGGCGCGCGGCGTCGGCCATGCCGACGAGCTCGAGGACCTCGTCCACGCGCCGCGACGGCAGGCGGTTGCTCCGCGCGAGCCAGAGGAGATGGCTCCGCGCGCGGCGACCCGGATGCGTTGCGCCGGCGTCGAGCAGCGCGCCGACCTCGCAGAGCGGCGCCCGCAGGTCGCGATAGCGACGGCCACCGATGCGGACGTCGCCTCGGTCGGGCGCGTCGAGCCCGAGGACGAGACGCATCGTCGTCGACTTGCCGGCGCCGTTCGGGCCGACGAAGCCCGTGACGCGCCCTGCCTCGACCCGGAACGACAGGCCGTCGACGGCGACGGTACGTCCGTAGCCCTTCGTGAGATCGTGCGCCTCGATCGCGGTGCTCATGACCAGACACGGTACGACCGCGAGGCTGACGTGTCGTCGCGCACCGGAGCCGTCTTTGCCGACCCTCCGGACGGTGATGCGGCGAACCGCAGTCACCCTGCGGGGGGACGGGCGATCTCGCCGTCGCGGCCGACGCGGATCGCGTGCCTGGACGCGACAATGGCTCCATGAGCACGACCTCGCGCGACCCGATCGACGAGCTCGCCGACTTCGCGGCGAGGACGGCCAAGGACGCACGCCGGGTGCTCGCCGGGCCTGACGGGCCGCTTGCGTTTGCTCTCGGGCTCGCGCTCGTCGCGATGGTCGAGGTCACGATCTACGGGGACGAGATCGGGCTCGCGATGATCTCGAACGTGCTCGCGACGCTCCCGTTGGCGATCGCGAGACGACACCTCGCCTGGGCGACGGGCGCGGTCGTCTTCGGCGTGCTCCTCGCGCTGTCCGCGGAGGGAAGCACGCTCACGATCGCCGCCCTCGTCGGGCTCGTCAGCGTCCTCTACCTGTTCGCGCTCACGTACGGCAGACGCTGGTCGGTGCTTCCGGTGCTCCCGTTCCTCGCGAACGCGATCGA